>NZ_AP018448.1:935357-1247142 GCF_030294945.1 Streptomyces graminofaciens
TCGACGAGCGCCCCTTCGGCGATCCCGACGTCGATCGCCGCATGGATCAACTGCGCTACGGACCCGTGAAGTTGGGGCCCCTGGAAGGTGAGGTGGTGCGGGACGACCCGGTCGGCGGGGACGTGGACCTCCGCCAGCCTGACCGTGCCGCTGGCCGTCGTACGCTGCCCCATCCCGTCCCAGTCGTCGACGACCGTGAGCCCGGGCGCGTCCCACGGGACATACGCGACGTGCGGGTTGTCGTTGTCGTCCTCGGCGCGGGCCAGCACCGGGATCCAGTCGGCGAACAGGGCGCCCGTGGAGTAGTGCTTGACGCCGGTCAGGCTGTACGAGCCGTCGGGCCGGCGTTCGAGCCGAGTGCGGATGTCCTGGATGTGTTTGGTACCCGCCTCGGACTGCGCGTTGCCGAAACGGCGCCCGGCGAGGACCTCACCGAAAAAGAATTCCCGCTGTTTCCGGGTTCCCTGACGACGAATCACATTCACGTAGACGAAGTGGTTCTGCGGGATCTGGGCGAGGCTGGCGTCGGCGGAGGCGAGCAGCCGGAAGATCTCGGCCAGGGTCTCCTGCCGTACGTCCGCTCCCCCGTACTCGGCGGGCACGGTGACGGCGAGCAGCCCGGAGGCCGAGAGCCGGTCCAGCTCGGCGTGGGGCAGTCGGCGTTCGGCGTCCCGCCGCGAGGCCCCGGCGCGGAACTCCTCGGCGAGCGCGGCGGCGACGGTCAGGGCCTCGACGTCGTCGGCGATGACCTTCGCACCCGGAAGTCGGTGTGTCGGGGCCTGGGAAGCGTCGTCGATGGGGGCGTCGGTCATGGTGTCAGCTCACGGCGGCGAGCAACGGCGCGTGGCCGAGGGCGGCGAGGAACTGCTCGACGACCTGGCCGAGCGCCTCGGCGGTGGGCGGGGCGACGGTGACCTTGCCGTCGTCCCCGACGGTGATGTCCTTGTCGAGGGTGAACCAGCCGGGAACGATGTGCCGGGCGCCCATGGAGCTGAGCACCGGGCGCAGGGCGTAGTCGAGGGCGAGGACATGGGCGGTGCTGCCGCCGGTGGCCAGCGGCAGCACGGCCTTGCCGGTGAGGGCGTACTGCGGGAGCAGGTCGAGCAGGGCCTTGAGGACGCCGGAGTAGGCCGCCTTGTAGACGGGGGTGCCGATGACGACGCCGTCGGCGCGTGCGAAGAGTTCGGTGGCCTCGACGATGGCCGGGTGCTTGAAGTCCGCGCCGAGCAGGGCCTCGGCGGGGATCGTGCGGACGTCGAGCGGGACGACCTCGTGGCCCTGGGCGGCCAGTCGGGTGTCCAGGTGGCGCAGGAGCTTGGCGGTGCGGGAGGACACGGAGGGACTGCCGGAGACGGACAGGACGGTGGCCATGTGTTCTCTTTCGGGAAGGAGGGGCGCCTCCGCTCGGGAGGCGCCCCGGGGTGGTCAGGAGTACCAGGTGGGTTCGGGTAGTTCGCCTTCGAGGACCCAGCGGCCGACCTCGCGGCGCTTGTAGGCGACGGGGTCGTGGAGGGTGTGGGTGCGGACGTTGCGCCAGAACCGGTCGAGGCCCTCGGCGGTGGCGGTGGAGCGGGCGCCGGTCACCTCGAAGATCCGGCTGGAGATCTCCAGGGCGACTTCGGTGGCGCGGGCCTTCGCCGCGGCCACCCGCACCTCGAAGTCGCCGCGGGCCTGCTCGGTGACCGCGTCGGGGTGGTCGTGCAGCTTCTGGCCCTCGGCGGCGACGGCGTCGGTGAGGGCCTCGACCGCCCACAGTTTCGCGGTCAGATCGCCGTAGATGTCGATGACGTACGGCTCGTCGACCGCCCGCTCGTGACCGCCGTGGAGCCACGACCGGGTCTTGGTGCGGGTGTAGGTCGCCGCCGTCTCCAGGGCGCCGCCCGCGATGCCCAGATAGAAGCTGACGAAGACCAGTTGGATGGTGGGGACGTTGAGCGTGTTGTACGTGCGCGGCTGGAACACCTTGTCGACGTAGCCGGCCGCCGAGGACCACGGGGTGCGGACCCGGTCGATGGTGACGCCGCCGCTCTCGGTGAGCCGCTGGCCGATGTTGTCCCAGTCGTCGTGGAAGGTGAGGCCATCGGCGTCGGACGGCACGATCGCGAAGACGTGCTGGTCGGTGCCCTCCAGGACGCCTTCGAGGACGGTGACGTCGGAGACCTTGCTGCCGGTGGAGAAGGACTTGCGGCCGGTGAAAAGCAGGTCGTCGCCGTCCTCGGTGACCACGACGTCCTTGTCGCGGGGGTTGACGGCCCCGCCGAAGAACCAGCGGTTGCGGGCGGCCTCGGCCTCGATGTGCTCCCACTGCTCGCGGGTGCCGACGAGGCGGGCAGCCCGGTTCCACAGGTAGTGGTAGCCGAGGAGCTGTCCGATCGAGCCGTCGGCCTTGGCGATTTCACGGACGACGCGGTAGGCGGTCGGCCAGTCGTGGCCTCCGCCGCCGTGCTCCGTGGGGCCGAGCAGGGTGACGAGGCCGGCGTCCTTCAGCAGCTGGACCTCGGTGTACGGGGTTCGGCCCGCGCGGTCACGCTCGGCGGCGTCGGCGGCGAGGACGGCCGCGACCTCGGCAGCGCGGGCGATCCACTCCTCGGCGGTCTCGGGGGCGGGCCGGGTCTGCCAGTCGGTGGAAGTGGCTGTGCTCATGCGTAATGACCTCTTTCGCGGTGCGGGGCGGAAGGAGTGCGGACGGTGGTCAGGCATGAGCCGGGACGGAGGCGGCGGACGTCGCCTGGAAAGCGGCCCCGGGATCGGTCTCGTCGTCGGGCAGTCGGGCCTCCAGCTCCCGTACGAGGGGCAGCACCCGGCGGCCGAAGTACTCGACCTCCTCGTGGTAGTGGAGGAAGCCGAGCAGGAAGAGGTCGACGCCCAGCCTCTTGTAGGCGACGATCCGTTCGGCGATCTGCTCCGGGGTGCCGATCAGGCCGGTCCTGAAGCCGTCGTTGTACTGCACGAGATCCTCGAAGGAGGAGTCCTGCCACATGCCCTTGCCGTCGGCGGTGGACTGCCCGGCCTGCTTGACGGCGGCGCCGAAGCCCTCGACGGCCTCGTGGTCGGCCTGGGCGACGATCTCACGGAGGGTGTCGCGGGCCTCGGCCTCGGTGTCGCGGGCGATGAGGAATCCGTTGAGGCCGAACTTCGGCGCCGTACGGCCGACTTGGGCGGCGGAGGCGCGTACGTCCGCGATCTGCTCGACGACTCCGTCGAAGTCCTTGCCGTTGGAGAAGTACCAGTCGGAGACCCGCCCGGCCATGGCACGGGCGGCGGTGGAGTTGCCGCCCTGGAAGATCTCCGGGTGGGGGCGCTCGGGGGTGTTGAGGGGCTTGGGCTTGAGGGAGAAGTCGCGCAGCCGGTAGAAGTCGCCGGCGAGTTCGGTGTGGTCCTCGGTCCAGATCTGGCGCAGGGCGCGGATGAACTCCTCGGAGCGGCGGTAGCGTTCGTCGTGTTCGAGCCAGGGTTCGCCGAGGGCGGTGAACTCGCCCTTGAACCAGCCGGAGACGACGTTCACGGCGAACCGGCCGTCCGACAGGTGGTCGGCTGTCGCGCCGAACTTGGCGAGTACGCCGGGGTGCCACAGGCCGGGGTGGATGGCGGCGATGACCTTCAGGCGCTCGGTGGCCAGCAGCAGGGCGAGGCTGAAACTGGTGGACTCGTGCTGGTACTCGGCGCCGTAGCTCGCCATGTAGCGGACCTGGCTGAGGGCGTAGTCGAAGCCGTTGTTCTCGGCGAGGACGGCGAGTTCACGGTTGTAGTCGTAGCCCCAGTCGGTGCGCTGCTCGATCCTGCTGGTGACGAGGCCCCCGCTGACATTGGGGACCCAGTAGGCGAATTTCACGGGTTCTGCGGGCATGGCGGACTCCTGTCGCGGAGAGGGTTTTACGGCACGCCGAATTCCATGCCCGGCAAATGAGCGAACGGGAATTCGGGCGGTGCGGGGAAACACGACGCACGGCTGCCCGAAGGAGCAGGTGCGGCGGGGAAGAAGTGCGGAAGGGCGGCGGATCCGGGGAATCAGGCCGCGGCGCGACAGGAGGCGCTGGAGACGCGCGCGAGGTCGACGTGGCGTCGCCGCGTGAGGTCCAGTCGCATCTTCATGCCCTCGATCGTGACAGTCGCCGTGCGCCACGGTCAAGGACAACCCGACCGGTCTCGTATCGCGGACCATTGAATTTCACGAAGGCGTGACAGGGAAACCCTTGAACCGCGCGTCGGGAACGCCGCATTGTGCGTGCGTGCGAATAGAGCAGCTGGAATACATTGCGGCGGTCACCCGCCTCGGTTCGCTGCGCCGGGCCGCCGAGGAACTCCGTCTGTCGCAGCCCGCGTTGAGCGAGACCGTACGGAATCTGGAGCGGGAGCTGGGTGTCGATCTGCTGGAGCGCAAGCGGTCCGGGGCACGGATGAGCGCGGAGGGCCGGGAGCTGCTGCCGCACATCATCAACGTGCTGGACGCCGTCGACCGCCTGCGTGGCGCGGCGGGCGAGCACCATAGGATCAGCCGCATGGTGAGGGTCGGCACGGTGAACGCGGCGACCGTGCCGTTGCTCATCCCGGCGGTCCGGGAGTTCCGGGCGGCCCATCCGACGACGCAGGTCGAGGTGGTCGGCGCCCAGCAGTCCGAGATCCACCGGGCCCTGCTGGAGGGCGGGTTCGACCTCGGTCTGGTGAACCATCTGGACGGCGACGATCTGCCCGCCGACTTCGAGAGTACCGAACTGCTGCGGGGGCGCCCGGTGTTGTGTCTTCGCCCGGACAGTCCGCTGGCCCGGCTGTCCGCCGTCACGGTCGACGACGTTCTCGACGGGCCGGAGCCGGTGATCGCGATGCGCTCCGGCTACGTCATGCACCGGTACGCCCACCGGCTGCTGCGGGGCCGCTCCCCCGACTTCTCCTTCTCCACCGACGGGGCGGAAATGGGCAAGCTGATGGTCGCGGAGGGACTGGGCGCCACGCTCCTGCCCGACTTCAGTGTGATCGGCGATCCGCTGGAGCGGCGGGGCGCGATCACGTATCGCCCGATCTCCGACGACTCCACCGAGGTCCTGCTGATGCTCCAGCGCAGGAAGGCGGAGTCCGTGCCACGGGCCGCGCGGGACCTGCACGAGACGTTCGTCCGCAGGGCGCGGGCGCTGAGCCAGTGCTCCTAGCGGCTCCAGGGTGTCATCGGGTCCGCCGGGCCGGCGCACAGCCGCTGAGGCCGCTGAGGCGCTGCACCAGCTGGTCCGTGTTCACGACGGCCTCAATCCCGCACCGTCCGTCGCGGTGATCCCGGACTCGGCGTCGCCTGGGCGGACTCCGCCTACGGCGGGACCCTCGTCGACTGCTCCCACTCCTTCCTCGGTATCACTCTCAAGACGGTGCTCCGCCCCAAGGCCCAGGACGGCTTCGCCGTCCTGGCCAAGCCGTGGCGAGTCGAGCGGGCGATCCCGTGGATCACGAGAGCCAGGAGAAACGTGCGTGACCACGAGAGGCTTGACTCCCACAGCGAGGCCCACGCCACCTGGACAAGCCCAAGCCCGTACGCATCCGGGTGCAGCCACAGACGATCCGCCTGGCCCCCACCGCCTTGTCCTGGACGGGCAAGTCCGATGTCCGGGGTTCCCCTATCTCCAGGAGACTCCTGGGCTGTTTCGAAACGACCTGCGTCAGCCGTCCCCAGCCGGCCTCAACCGCCTGCCACGGGCCTGGAGCCGATGGCTGCGCAGGCCGCCTTATTCGTGGGGTAGCCGTCCGCCGGGTAGATCACCGGCCCGCCGAGTTCCCCATGGTCGTCGGTGGCCGAGGACTCGCCGCTGTCGGAGGACTCGCCGCTGTCGGGCTGCGGGTTGGGGAAATAGCAGGCCGCGAACCGGGTCGGCTTGGGAGTCTGTGGCACTGTGCCCTGTGCGGGCTGGTTCCACATCCGGTCCCAGGACGCCGCGCAGGAACGCGCCGCGTCCTGCGGATCGAAATCCTTCATGGCCTTGAGCGGCAGCTGGCTCAGGTCCGCCTCGGGCGACAGCGTGCGAGCGCACATGACATTGCGCCCGTCCTCGCCCCATGGCCCGAATGTGGCTACGGCAGCCGTGGTGGCGCCCCCGAGGAGGACGGCCGTGACCGCACCCACC
The DNA here is from genome assembly GCF_030294945.1 of Streptomyces graminofaciens. Classification (NCBI taxonomy): domain Bacteria; kingdom Bacillati; phylum Actinomycetota; class Actinomycetes; order Kitasatosporales; family Streptomycetaceae; genus Streptomyces; species Streptomyces graminofaciens. The sequence goes on from NZ_AP018448.1 coordinate 941,462, forward strand.
ATGAACAGGTGCCGGCGTCTCCCGGAACCGGCCGTGCCACGCGGCTGCTCGGTTCGTCGCAGGATCTCCCGCAGGACGGCCTGGCCGTCTTCGGACGCCGCCCAGCCTTCGGTGCCGTCGCCGGTGGGGCGCAGGGCGCGGACGGCGGCGAGGTCGGGCGCCTGGCTGTGCTTGGTGACGGTCTGCTTCATGCTGACTCCCGTTGGGTGAAGTGGGGCTGGGCAAGAGCGCCATGGACCGGCTGTGCATGGCCTGCACGGGGCAGCGCCGCCCTGAACCGTTTGCGCGCCCGGTGCAGGCGCACAGCGAAGGCAGTGGCCGTGCAGCCCGCGACCACGGCCGCCTGCTTGGCCGTCAGGCCGTACCAGGCACTCAGCACGAGTACCTCCCGGTCCTGTTCGGAAAGCGCCGACAGCGCGGCGGCCACCTCGGCACGTGTCCCTATCGCGTCCCCGATCTCCGCGGTCCCCGTCCGGTCGGCCATCACCGCCAAGCGCTCGGTCAGTGCGCGGTGCCGCTGGTCGGACCGCACGCGGTTGGCGAGCAGCCGCCGGGCCGAGGCGAGCAGCCACGGCAGGGCATCGTCGGGTACGGACCCGGACTTGCGCCAGGCCAGCACGAAGGTCTCCGACAGGATGTCCTGTGTTGTGTCCCGGTCCGTACGGTGCAGCAGATACGCCAGGACCCGATCAGCATGAGCCGTATAGAGTGCCTCCAGGGCCCGGTGTCCGGCCGGGTCACCGTTCTCCCCGGCGGTTGTTCGTCGTCGTCTCACAGCACCTCCATGTTCGGTCCATCAACGGCCGTCAACGGCCGTCAACCGGGAGATGTACAGCCGGGCCGGATCTCTTACAGCATCTGGCGGATTCGGGATCGGGCCGTCTCGGCAGGCGTGACACGGAGCACGAGCCTGCCGTGAGTACACACCCCGCGCGAGTCGCCCGTGCGCGATCGCCACCTGCTCCAGAGGGAAGGGCTCACCACGCTCGCCGACCACCTCACCGCCCACGGCCCGGCCCTTGAGATGCTCGCCGGGCCCCTGCCCCATGTTGTGACCCGCGGCCGACCGGTACCAGTCACAGAACGTCACAGATCAGCGGTTCTGACACAGCTTCCGAGGCCGCTGAGACCGCTGCATCCGAACCGGTCCCGTCCGCGGAAGTGACTGGTGAGGGACCCGGTACGGAGGAAGGGCCCATGGGCACGCGAGGGCTGCGCGCCCATGCCTCCGGCCGGGGCGTCTCCCCCCTGCCGTCGTGCCCGGCGGCACGGCCTGCGGCGGCGCACGCGCGGCAGCCGTCCGTCACCCCTCTCCGGAGTGCTTCATGAACGTCTCGGTCATCCTGTTCACCGCCGATCTGCGCCTGCACGACCATCCGCCGCTGCGGGCCGCCCTCGACGGCTCCCGCCAGGTCGTCCCGCTGTTCGTACGTGACCCTGCCGTGGACCGCGCCGGCTTCGCCGCCCCCAACCGGCTCGCCTTTCTCGCCGACTGTCTGCGGGACCTGGACACCGGCTTGCGCGAGCGCGGCGGGCGGCTCGTGGTGCGCTCGGGCGACGTCGTCGAGCAGGTGCTCAAGGTGGTGGCCGAGGCGGACGCCGACGAGGTGCACCTGGCGGCCGACGTCAGCGCCCACGCACGTCACCGGGAGACACGGCTGCGGCGGGTACTGGAGGAGCAGGGCGTACGACTGCACGTCCACGACACCGTGACCACGGCCGTTCCGCCGGGCGCGCTGTCCCCCGCCGCGTCGGACCACTTCGCCGTCTTCACCCCGTACTTCCGGCAGTGGTCTCGGGAGCCCATCCGCGACACCCTGGCGGCACCCCGCGCCGTGCCGGTCCCGGACGGAGTCGGCTCAGAGCCGCTCCCTTCCCGTACGGCCGTCACGGGGCTGTCGGACGGTCTCGCGCCGGGCGGCGAGCAGGCGGGCCGCAGTCGTCTGACCGCGTGGCTGCGCGACGGAATCACGGCGTACGAGGACCGCCACGACGACCTGGCGGGCGACGCGACCTCCCGCCTCTCGCCCCATCTGCACTTCGGCACCCTCTCGCCCGTCGAACTCGTCAACCGGGCCCGCCGGGCGGGCGGCGGCGCGGGCGCGGAGGCATTCGTACGGCAGCTCGCGTGGCGGGACTTCCACCGGCAGGTGCTGGCGGCCCGCCCGGAGGCGGCATCCGTCGACTACCGCACCAGGAACGACCGTTGGCGGTCGGTGCCGGACGAGGTCGAGGCGTGGCGGGAGGGCCGCACCGGCTACCCGGTGGTCGACGCGGCGATGCGCCAGCTCCGCCACGAGGGCTGGATGCACAACCGTGGCCGACTGCTGACCGCGAGCTTCCTCACCAAGACGCTGTACGTGGACTGGCGGGTCGGCGCCCGGCATTTCCTGGACCTGCTCGTCGACGGCGATGTGGCCAACAACCAGCTCAACTGGCAGTGGATGGCCGGCACCGGCACGGACAGCCGCCCCAACCGCGTTCTCAACCCGGTCACCCAGGCGAAGCGGTACGACCCCGACGGGACATACGTACGCCGCTGGGTGCCGGAGTTGGCGCACGTCGAGGGGCCCGGCGTGCATGAACCATGGAAGCTGCGGGGCCTGGACCGCGCCGCGACGGACTATCCGGAGCCGATCGTCGAGTTGAGCGAGGGACGGGCTCGGTTCCTGCGTGGGCGTGGGATGGCGGTGTAGGGCCGGGGGCCGGGGCCGCATCAGCGCCAGGGTTCGGGGCCGCGGAACTCCCCCTCGCACCGCAGGTCGGCGCACCCCTCAGGACCACCCGCGCAAGGTCACCCGGATGCCGCGGGCACCTGCCGTGTCCGGGCCACGCTTCCGTGCATGCCGGACAGGATCTCCACCGCCTCGCTCAGCACGGACGGCCGCACCATCCCGGGCGCGGGGTGCCCGTGCCAGCCCGGGCCGCCCAGGACGACGACCGGCTGTCGGCGCGCGCCCCTCACTCCCCACCGTGTGGCGGCGACATGGCGGGCCAGGGGCAGGCTCGCGGAGGAACGGGCCTGGGACCAGAGGACGACGGCGGAGGGGCCGATCCGGTCGACCGCCGCGATGAGCGCCTCGGCGGGGACCGCCGCGCCGAACATCCTTGTGGGCAGACGGAGTTCACCCAGTGCGGCGTTGAGCGCCTCCAGTGGGAGGGTGTGCTGTTCGCCGGGGACGCAGGCCAGGACGACCGGGCCGGGGGCGGTGGCGTCGCGCCGGGATTCGGGTGGTCGGGTGTGGCGGCGCAGGGCGGTGGAGATGTGCCAGGACAGCAGGTGTTCGACCTCGACGTAGCGGTCCCCGGACGACTCCCACTTACGGCCCACCGCGTGCAGCGTCGGCACCATCACCTCCTGCCAGGCGACCATGAGTCCGTACTTCTCCACCGCCCCGGCCAACTGCTCCTCGACGGACGGAACGTCGAGCCGTCCGGCGGCACGGGCGAGGCCGCGGCACTCCTTGCGGACGTCGCCCGGGGGCGGCGGGCCGACGGGGGCCGGTGAACGCCGGGGGCGGTCCGCCTCAGGCCCTGCCCCCGCACCGGCTCCCTCCTTCGCTGCGCGGGCCGCCTCCGCGGGCGGGACCCCGGCGGACGTCAGCCGGCACATGGTCTCCAGCACCGTCGCGTCCTGCGGGGTCCAACGCCGGTGCCTCCCCTCGGGGCGCACCGCGGGCCCGATGCCGTACCGGCGGTCCCAGGACCGCAGCGTCGTGGGCGACACGCCCAGCCGCCGTGCCAGGGCACCGGTGGTGAGCCCCGGTTCGACGGGGTTTTCGTCCGTGAATGCACCCATGAGTTCCGACTATACGATGCAGAAGCGATGCGTGTTGAGGCGCTCACGCGTCGCCTCGCACGATGAGGGTGTCCGCACCGCCCATCGTGAGGAGCAGACGCCATGACCCCGCGTCCGAGCACGTGCCGAAGTGCCGAGCCCGCCGACGACGAACTGGCGCGGGGCCTGGCCGCGGGTGACGAGGCGAGCTTGGCCGTCGCCTATCGCCGCTGGTCGGCGCTGGTGCACACGCTCGCCTGGCGCAGTCTCGGCGACGCCGGCGAGGCGGAGGACGTCACCCAGCAGGTGTTCCTCGGCGTATGGCGCGGGCGGCACGGCTACCGGCCCGAGCGGGGTGCGATCGGCGCCTGGATCGTCGGCATCGCCAGGCACCGGATCGCCGACGCCCTCTCCGCCCGGACCCGCCGGGCTGACCTGGTCGCCTCGGCGGGTACCGCCCTCCCCCTCACCGGCCCCGGCCGCGACGACCCCGAGGCCGCCCTGGACCGCGTACTGCTCCGCACCGAACTCGCCCGGCTCCCGGCACCCCAACAGCGGGTGCTGCGCCTGACCTTCTACGAGGACCTCACCCAGACCCAGATCGCGGAACGCACAGGCCTGCCCCTGGGCACGGTCAAGAGCCACACCCGGCGGGGCCTGGGACGACTGCGCGGCCGCCTCGGCGAGGAAGGCCGCACGTGACCGCGCGCACCGACGAAGACACACCGGATTGGGAGTCGGCGCTCTTCGGGGGGCTCCCCTCAGCAAGGTCGACACACGGGACCACAGCCGCCCCGCCCCCTCTCTCACCTCTACACATAAAGGCAAAATAAGCGCAGAATGAACGTACGCGGCGCTTACCGCATACCCCACCAGACGCGGTCAGGCCTGCCGAGTTCAAAGGAGTCGAGTCATGGCCAACGTCTCACACAGGAGTGACATCACCAGTCACCCTGATGTAACCGAAATGCGGGACCGGTACGCCCGCATGCTCGGTGGTCGCGATGTGGCGCTCGTGGACGGACCGGTGTTCCTGCTCGGTCTGTACTGCGCCGTATCCCCGTGGATACTCCATTACACGACCAGCCAGCCCTCGCTGGTGCCCCACAACCTGATCGTGGGCATCTCGATCGGCCTGCTGGCCCTCGGCTTCACCGCGGCACCCGAGAGGATGTACGGCCTGAGCTGGGCCATGTGCGCAGTGGGAATCTGGATGATCGTCTCGCCGTGGATCGTCGGGGACAGCCCCGACACCGGCGTCATCGTCAACAACATCATCATCGGCGCCCTGGCGCTGATCCTGGGGCTGATGTGCGCCGGCGCCTCCGCGAGGGGCACGTCACGCACGACACGCACACCTCCGGTCTGACCGAAACGCCCGCGAGGGGTATGACGGCCGACCCGCCCCGGCGGGTCGGCCGTCTCCGCAACGGGCGACGTTTGCCTTGGTGTCGAATTATCCGTTTCACGTGAAACGCGCCCCATGGCCGTAACACCTAAATTCGTTCGCGAAGCGCCCTCGCGCCGCTCACACTGACGCCGTGACTCGGACTTTCAGCGCGTGGGTGACGACAGGTGCGGACTTCGTCGGTGTCGCGGGCCCCTTCTCCGTCGATGTCCCATGGTGGGCCGAAGTCGAACCGGTGGTCGGTCGGTTGCAGCACGCGCTCGGCGTGCCGGTGCTGGTGCTGCGGCTGCTGACGGTCGACGGTGGGCAGGGTGCCCGGGACGGGCATGTGACGTATCACGTCGAGGCGTTGGGGCCGCCCAGGCCGAGTGTGTGCAGACATGAGTCCGCGGATCAAGGGCTGTTGACGGGGGACGACCCGCTCCGTTCGCCCTGGGCCCGGTCCGACGGGCTGCGGGAGCTCCTCGACTGGGCTTCCCGGACCCTGCTGGCTTTGGGGCGGCCGGTGACCGGGTCCGTCGAACAGCGGCGGACATGGAACCTGGCGGGGCTGTTCCGTCTGCCCACGGAGAGCGGTCCCGTCTGGCTCAAGGCGACGCCGCACTTCGCCGCCGACGAGGCCGCGGTCATCGCCGCGTTCGCCGAGGTGGACCCGGGGCTCGTACCGGTCGTTCTCGGCAGTGGCGAGGGGAGGATGCTGCTGGAGCACATCCCCGGAGAGGACTGCTGGGATGCCGACGCCGCCACGGTCGAGGCGGGTGTGCGCCGGTTCGTCGCCGCGCAGGCCGCACTGGCCGGTCGAGGCCCGCACGGCCTCCGGGACAGGCGGGACCGGGTCCTCGCCGGGCTGGTGCGCGAACTGCTCGACAACACCACCGACTTGTACATCAGCGCACAGGAGCGTGCCGCGGCACGAGAGTTGACATACCGCTGGGACCGGCTCGCCGAGTGCGGGCTGCCCGACACGGTCGTACACGCCGACTTCCACCCCGGCAACTGGCGCGGCGACGGCGGACCACCGGTCGTCGTGGACTTCGCCGACGCCCACTGGGGCAACCCGGTCCTGGACTGCCTGCGCCTGTACGACTTCCTTCCCGAGCCGGTGCGCGCGACCGCCGTCCGCGCCTGGGTGGACGCCTGGAAGGCGCACGTCCCGGCGAGCGATCCCGCCCGCGCGCTCGCGTCGGCCGAGCCGCTGGCGCATCTGGCGTACGCCGTGCGGTACCAGGAGTTCCTCGACGGCATCGAGGCGTCGGAGCGGCCGTATCACGAAGGGGACCCGGTCGCGGTGATCCGCGCGGCGCTGCGCCGCGCCGGGAGCCCGGGCATCGATCTGCTGGAGGTGGCCGGTTAGATGGACCGCGCGGAGGTACTGCTCATCGGCGGCCGGGCCGGGGTCGGCAAGTCGACGGTGGGCTGGGAGATCTCGGACCGGCTGCGGGTCGCGGAGCTCGCGCACGCGATCATCGAGGGCGACTTCATGGGGCAGGTGCATCCGGCGCCGGAGGGCGATCCGCACCGGGCGGCGATCACCGAGCGCAACCTGACGGCCGTATGGGGCAATTACGCGGCCCTCGGCTACCGACGGCTCGTCTACACCAACACGCTGAGTGTGCTGACCGAGACCGCCGGTACGTTCCGACGGGCGATGGGCGCGGACGTACGGATCGTGCGGGTGCTGCTCACGGCCACCGACGAGACCACCGAGCGGCGGCTCAGAGGGCGGGAGATCGGCTCCGAGCTGGCACGGGAGCTGGCGAGCAGTGCCCGCAAGGCGCGCCTGCTCGACGCGCGGGCACCCGCCGACACCGTACGCGTGGCGACCGACGGGCGCTCGGTGGTCGACATCGCGGCCGAGGTACTGGCCGTCACCGGCTGGACGACGAGGGGCGGGTGACGAATCCACCCCCGGGCCACTCCGTGCGCAGCACCTGTCTCCCCTTGTCCTCTCCCGTCCCACCCGACCGGCGTTCCGAAGGCGCCCTGAAGCGGGACGGACTGCACCCGCGTTCAGCGGGCACACGCATGGATACGGGGGACCCGAGGAGAAGGGGCGGAGATGGAGATCGACGGAATCATCAGTGCCATCGTCATCGGCATTGTCATCGGCGTACTGGGGCGGCTCGTCGTGCCGGGGCGTCAGCGCATCGGCATCCTGCTGACGATCCTCGTCGGCATCGTGGCCGCGTTCATCGGCTCCGGGATCGCCGTGGCGTTCGGTGTCGCCGACACGGACGGGGTCGACTGGATCGAGTGGGTCATCCAGATCGGGCTGGCGGCTCTGGGCGTCGCGGCACTGGACCGCACAAGGGCGCGGCGCTGAGCCCTCACGGGCCCTACCGAGCCCAATTCGTTGCGGGTCGGTGAATCCGGCGGCTAGCGTCTGTCGGCCATGCCACCGACCAGCCCCGGAGTCGCCTTGCCCCCGCGCATCACAGCCCTCACCGACCCCGACCCCGCGCCGTCGAGCCGTCGCCTGGCCTGGCTGGCGTCCGGACCGGCCGGTGTGCCGCTCGGCTCCGCGTTCCTGCGGCTGTTCACCAAGGAGGGGCAGACGCATCTGGCGGAGCTGGACCTCGCCGTGCACCCGGCGGAGCGACGGCAGGGTGTCGGGACCGCGTTGCTCGGCACGGCGGTCGACGCGGCCCGCGCCGAAGCGCGTCGGGCGGTCGTCGCGCAGGCCGAACGGGGCACCCCCGGCGACGCGTTCCTCGCCGCACGCGGTTTCCGGGAGGTGCTGGAGCTGGTGTACGCCCGGCTCGGACCGGCCGACATCGACCTCGACGGCATCACTCGCATCGCCGAACATCCGCGCCCCGGCTACCACTTGACGGAGTGGACCGGCGTCGTGCCCGGGGAACTGGCGGAGACCTTCGCCGCGTCCCGGCGCGCGATGGACGACATGCCCATGGGCGACACCGACTACGGGACGGTGGTCTGGGACGTCGAGCGGGTCATGGCGGCTGCCGAGACGATCGCGAAGCGGGGCGACACGCTGTACACCGTCGCCGCGGTGGACTCGTCGGACGGCACGATCGTCGGCTTCTCCGAGCTGGTGTTCCGGGCCCGGGGCGACGGACAGCACTACGGTACGGCCGTCCTGCCCGAGCACCGGGGCCACGGGCTGGGCCTCTGGATGAAGGCGCGGGCCATCCGCCACGCCCACCGCCTCGACCCCGGTCGCGCCCTGCTCACCGACACCGCGTCGACCAACGCGCCCATGCTCCGCGTCAACGACACACTCGGCTACCGGCCCACGCACAGGGCGGTCGAGTACCAGCTGGACCTGTAGTCGAGCCGGGCGGCGTCACGCCGCCGCCCGGGCCTCCACCGCGTACTCGTACGGGGTCGTCGTGGTCAGGAGCTCGAAGCCGAGGCGGGCCAGGATCGGGCGGCTGGTGGCGAGGGCGTCGACCTGGACATAGCGGTAGCCGCGGTCGGCGGCCACGCGGGCGCGATGGGCGACGAGGGCGCGGTAGACGCCTCGGCCACGCCAGCTCTCGACGGTGCCGCCACCCCACAGACCGGCGAAGCGCGTGCCCGCGACAAGCTCCATGCGGGCCGCGCTCACGGGTTCGCCGTCGGCGACGGCCACCACCGCGACGACGTGTTCGGGGTCTCCGGTGACCTGGGCGAGGAGTTGATGGCGCATACGGGTGCTGTCCGTGCCGAAGGCCTTCTCGTGGACGTCGGCCACCAGATCGACGCCCTCGCGGTCGGTGACGGGCACGATCCGTACGCCTTCGGGCGGCTCGACGTCGAGGGTCAGATCGGCGACCTCGGCGACCATCAGCGTCTCCTCCGGCGCGGCCTTGAACCCGGCCGTCCGCAGCCGCTCCCCCAGGTCTTCGGGCAGGTCGTGGCCGTACAGCTTCCACTCGAAGTCTCGTCCGAGACCCGTGAAGTACCGGATCTGCTCGGCGATGGCCCCGTCGGCGCGGGCCTCGTCCAGGTCGGACCAGACGATGCCGCTCCAACCCTTCTCGGAGCCGACCTGCCGCACCACCCCGCCGACGCGCTCGATCCGGGCACCGGGACCGTCGGGGCGAGCGCCCTCCCGCATGTCCCGGTCGAACAGTGCCAGCACAGCAGCGTGATCCATACGCTCACTCCATCATCAGACGTTCTCCCTGGCAACGGAATTCGCCCGCTTCTCACGCACGTGACTTGTTTCGCACCGAACCAGGCCGTACAGACGGCTCCGCTTCCGAGACGCCCTGTTCCGGTCGGCCGACGGCTTCCGCCGGGCGCACGGCGGCCAGGTACGCCTTGAGGCGGTCCCGGTTGCGGCCCAGGCAGTCGATGCGGGCCTGGATGCGGTCGATCGTGCCGGTGAGCAGCGCGGACATCTCAGGGGTGAGGCAGTCGGGGTGGACGTGGATCTCGTCGGGGCCGTTCAGGAAGGGCAGGATGCCGCGGATCATCTCCGTGGTGAGGCCGGAGTCGAGCAGCCCGCGGATCTGCTGGACGTCCTGGACGACCGACTCGGGGTAACTGCGGTAGCCGTTGGCCGCGCGGTCGGGGGCGAGCAGGCCCTGTTCCTCGTAGTAACGGAGCATCCTGGTGGGGACGCCGGTGCGGTCGGACAGCTCACCGATCTTCATGACCGCCCCCATGGGGTCGTGCTTGCCTTCTCACTGATGTGAACGTTTCAGCATGGTCGCATGTCCACCGAATCCCTGGTCAAGGGCACCGCCATGCCCGCACGCCTGCCACTGCCCGGTCTGCTGGCGCTCGCCACGGCCGCCTTCACCGCGGTCGTCACCGAGCTGCTGCCCGCCGGGTTGCTGCCCCGAATGGCGTCCGCCCTGGGGGTGCCGGAGGCGCGCGTCGGGTTTCTCGTCTCCGGATACGCGATCACGTCGACCCTGGCCGCGGTCCCTCTCACGGCCGCGTTGCGCGGGCTGCCGCGTCGGCCGGTGCTGATCGGCACGCTGATCGGTTTCGCCTGTTGCAACGCGGTCACCGCGCTGTCGTCCTCGTACGCGCTGATCTTCACGGCGCGGCTCGCGGCCGGGGTCATGGGCGGGACGCTCTGGGCGATGCTCGTCGGCTACGCGGCCCGGATGGTCCCCGCCGAGCGGCGCGGCCGGGCCATCGCGATCGTCCTCGCCGGGATCACGCTCGCCCTGTCCCTGGGCGTCCCGGCGGGTACGGCTCTGGCCGGCGCACTCGGCTGGCGTGCCGCCTTCGGGGTGCTGTCCGGGCTCGCGGCACTGCTCGTGGGGTGCGTGTGGTGGCGGGTGCCGGGTTTCCCCGGGGAGCCTGCGGGCGGGCGTGTGCCGCTGCGGCGGGTCGCCGTGCTGCCGGGGATCCCCGCGATCTTGTCGGTGACGCTGTGCCTGCTGCTGGGGCATCAGGTGATGTACACGTACGTCGCTCCCTTCGCGGAGCACGCGGGGTTCGGCCGTGCGGGTGTCGTGCTGCTCGTCTTCGGTGCCTCCACGGTGGTGGGGATCTGGGTCACGGGCGCGCTGGTCGACCGGCGGCTGCGGTGGACGCTGCTGGTCGCCCTGGGCCTGGTCGTGGCCGCGATGCTCGCGCTGGGGCTGGCCGCCGACAGCCCTGCCTTGCTGCTCGGCTCGGTGGCGCTGTGGGGAGCCGCGTTCGGCGGGGCGCCGACGCTCATCCAGACGGCGCTCGTGGACGCCTCCGGCGCGGCGAACGCGGATGTGGCGACCTCGCTCCAGACCACCGTCTACAACGCGGGCATCGCCGTCGGTTCCCTCACCGGCGGGCTCGTCCTGGAGAGCACGGGCGCGGCGGCGCTCCCCTGGACGGCCCTCCCGCTGATCGCGGCGGCGCTGACCGTGGTGGCGGTGGGCCGCCGCCGAGCCTTTCCTTAACGCAAGGTCGTGCGAAGCCGACGGCCGCCTCCCGTAGCGGCGGCGACGATCGCCTGCGGGGAGTCCGGGCCCTGCTCGCCCGCCGATTCGTCGCCGAGGGCGGTGCCCCGTCGTAGCGGAACGAGCGGTGCCGTTCATCGGCAAGTGCATCTGTCGGGCCAGGACTCCCCCGACGACCCGGTGCTGACCTGGCTGGACCGAAGGGACGAGCGCCCGCCGGTGATCGAACCGGCCGCACCCAACCCGGCGGGGCAACGGCTCCCGGAACGGACCTGCTGCCGCCGCAGGCTGCGGGCACGCCACAAGGGTGCCCGCAGTGCACCATTCCGAACCCGCACCTGGGTGGGCTCCAGGCCGCGGCGCCCAGGGCGTGTTTCGAAAGTGGCGTCGTCCGCCCGGAGGGCGGGGCCCGCGGCGTCTGGTGCGGTGCATCGCAAGGCGGAGGGTCGTCCGCGTACTGGGCGTACGCGGACGACCCCGACAACGCGGCGAGGTGCCGTGCCAGACGTCACGGGGCAGACGGGACTTTCGAAACACGCCCTAGCCGAGTTCCAGGGTCGTCACCCCGAAGACCCGCTCCTTCGTGTAGGGCCGGATCGGGCCCGTGTACATACGGGCCGTGTCGAAGGAGGGGACGAGGCCGTACTCCTCGACCAGGGCGACGGCCGCCGTGTTCGGCAGGGGGACGTCGATGGCCAGCTCCCGTCCGGCGGCCTCGGCGGCCAGGCCGAGGAGGAGTGCCCGGGCGTCCTCGGCGGTGTCGGCGAACAGCGGGCCGACGCGCAGCGCGTCGCGGCCGGGGCGGACGACACCGTAGCCGGTGAGCCGTCCGTCGACGACGCGGGCGAGGGCCCGGTGTCCGTCGGTGGTCAGCCAGCGCCGCAGGAATCGGGGACGGTCGGCGGGGTGACAGGCGCTGTCGTACGCCGCGACGGCTCCCGCGTCCTCGACCGGCCGGACATCGGCGGGGACGGCGGCCTCGGGGACGACGCCCGTGAACCGGGCGGTGCGGTAGGCGAGCTCGAAGCCGGACTGCCGGTAGTTGTCCTGCTGGGCGGGGACGCCGTCCAGGCCGACCGTACGGCCGTCGGCATGGGCGAGTGCGGTCTTCCAGGTGGTGAGGCCGTAGCCGTGGCCGCGCAGGTCGGGGCGGACGAGATAGAAGCCGAGGAAGGAGTAGTCGTCGCCGTAGTTGACCACGGAGACGGCGGAGACCGGTTCGCCGTCGAGCCTTCCGATGAAGAAGCCGGCGGGGTCCTGCGCGAAGAAGCACGCGGCGTCGGACAGCCCCGGATTCCACCCCTCCTCCCCCGCCCATCGGGCGACCACCCGCCAGTCGTCGAGCGTGGCTCGGCCGACGACGAGGTCCTGGGTACCCGGAGAGGTCATGCGTGCACTCCCTGTCGATGTGTATGAGGCCGAGGGCGCGGTGGTCGGCCGCACCCGCAGCATCCTGACGGACGCCGGCAGGAGCCCGCGACGCCGAAAGCGGACGACTTCGCCGGGCAACAGTGGGTTCGGGAACGCCCAGTTCACGCGTACGGGTGAGAGGCGTCCCCGGCGACGACGGCGGCGGCGCGCAGGCTACGGCACCTCGGCGCGGTCCGCTCGCCGGGAGGCGTGGCCGCATGGGCCCGCCTATGGTGATCCGAGGGCGCGCCCCGGCCGGTGGCCGGGAGTCCCCGCCGGTCCCTGCCGGGTGATCCGTGCCGGCGCCCTCGCCCGGTGCTCGCGCCGGGTGGGCACAGCCGGTGTCCTGTCAGGTGTCCGGAGCCCGTGTTCCCGTCGGGGTCCCTGGAGGCACGCATGCGGTCCACGCACAGACGGCGCCCGCTCGCCGGAACGGCGGTCGCGGCGCTGGCCCTGCTCGGCGCCGTTCTGCCGGCCACGGCGGCGGCCGACGACGAGCCCGACCTCTCCCGCTTCTACCGGCAGAAGATCAAGTGGTCCAAGTGCGAGGGCGCCGAGATCCCCAAGGACCTGCGGTGCGGAAAGGTCACCGTGCCGGTCGACTACTCCCGGCCCGGCGCCGGCACGCTCGACCTGGCGATGGCCCGCTTCCGGGCGACGGGCGACTCGCGCGGTTCGGTGCTGCTGAACTTCGGCGGCCCCGGCGGTCCGGGCGTCGGCGAACTGTCCTACGGCGCCAAGGACTTCATGGACCTCACCAACGGCTACGACGTGGTGACCTTCGACCCGCGCGGTGTCGGCCGCTCCTCCCCCGTCAGCTGTGGCGACGGCACCGAGGAGGCCCTGGAGGCGACGGACGACGGCGCGGACGCGGACGACCCCGAGGCCGCGCTCGCGCGGCTCGAGGAGGCCTCCCACCTCTGTACGAAGCACTCGGGCCCGGTGCTGCCGCACGTCGGCACGGTGAACGCCTCCCGCGACATGGACGTGATGCGCGCGGCCCTCGGTGACAAGAAGCTCAACTATCTCGGCTTCTCGTACGGCACCCGGCTGGGCGCGGTGTACGCGGCGCAGTTCCCGAAGAAGGTCGGGCGGATGGTCCTCGACGGTGTGGACACCCTCACCGAGCCGCTGACCGAGCAGGGCCTGGTCGGCGCCAAGGGGCAGCAGAAGGCCCTGGAGGACTATCTCGACGCCTGCACAGAGCAGCTGACCTGCCCGTTCGGCCAGGACGCCCGCTCGGCCCGTGAACAGGTCGTCCATCTGGTCCGCTCGCTGGACGAGTACCCCCTGCCGACGGACTTCGGACAGGAGTTCACGGGCCAGGACCTCGTGGGCGCCATCAGCCAGGCCCTCTACAGCGAACAGATGTGGCCCGCGCTCACCCAGGCGCTCAACGCCCTCGTCCTGGACGGTGACACCCGCGCCGTGATGGCGCTGGCGGGCGGCGGCATCGCCGGCACATTCCCTCGGGCATCGGCGACCGGGCCCGACAGCGAGCGCGGGACTCCGACACCCAGCCCGAGTGGCGGACTCGTCGACGAGGAGGACGTCCCGCTCGACAACTTCCCGGCCGCGCTGACGGCGATCAACTGCGCGGACGACCCCGACCGGCCCACGTCCGAGCAGCTCACCGAGGACCTCGACAGGCTGCGCGCCACGTACGAGAAGGCCTCCCCGGTGTTCGGGCAGTACCGCCTCACCGAGGTGCTGATGTGCTACGGCCGTCCCAAGGGCACGGACTTCATCCGTGAGAAGGTGCGGGACCTCGACACCCCCAAGATGCTGCTCGTCGGCACCCGGGGGGACCCCGCGACCCCGTACCGCTGGACCGTGGAGACGGCCGAGCGGCTCGGGTCCTCGGTCGTGGTCCTCGACAACAAGGGCAAGGGGCACACGGGGTACGGATCGTCGAAGTGCGTGCACCAGAAGGTCGACGAGTTCCTGTTGTACGGATCGCTGCCGGCCGACGGAAGTTCCTGCGGACCCGACGATTGAGCATCGGCTGTGTAACACGGGCTTCTCCCGTACAACCACTTGAGCGTTTGCCGCGTCACACTGGGTGTGCGTCGCCTTTGCCTGGGCCGCACCCGTACATGACCAAAACTGGGGGATTCCACCGATGCGCATCCGTTCCGCCCGTTCCTTTCTCGTGCTCTCCACCACGGCTACCGCCGGTGCCGCGCTGCTGCTGACGGCCGCGCCGCAGGGCCTCGCCGCCGAGTCGGCCGTCAAGGTCCCGGTCTGCAAGGCGAAGGTCCTCAAGCTGAAGGCCAAGGTGTCCAAGGACCCGAGGGTCGTGCACATCAGCGTCAAGAACACGAGCACCCGCACCTGCACCGTCGACCGCATCCCCACCGTCACCTTCGGCGACCTGGACGGCGCGGCGCTGCCGGTGCCGCAGGGCGACAGCGCCCCGTACAAGGTCGGCGCCGGCAAGACGGTGTACGCGTCGGTGCGGACGATCGCCGACCTGAAGGACCCCGAGGCCCGCCGCGTGAAGACGATCACCGTGTCGGCCAACCCGGCCTACAACGGCCGTACGTTCACCGCGAAGGAGATGGGCGCGGCCAAGGTCGTGAAGGTCTGGATTCCCGTGACGACCTGGTGGAAGCCGTCGCAGGCCGCCGCCGACAAGGCGCTCCAGAAGGCCGTCGGCTAGGGCCTGCCGTTTGGATCTCGCCGGCTTCGGGCGTCGGCGCCTGCGGCTCGGGCGAGATCCGAAACACAGGCCCCAGGGCCCCCGCGCTCCGGCGCACGCCGCCAGGTCACCCGGCGTCGGGACCGTACTCTCGCAGTCGTCCCGGCGGGTGTGACTCGGGGTGTGCGCCGGCTGCTCGCGGTGTCCCCCGCGGCTTGTTACCCCAAATGCCCGATACGGGATTCGGTCCTATCGTGAAGACATGGAGCATGCCCTGAGTCCCGCGACCCTGACCGAACTGCGCCGACCCCGGCCGTATCCGGCCGTCTCGGTGCTGGCGCCGACGCACCGCCGGGAGCCGGAGAACGCCCAGGATCCGGTGCGGCTGCGCAATGTGGTGGCCGAGGCGAAGAAGCAGTTGGAGGCCGATCCCTCGGTCACCCGTGAGCGGCGCAACGACGTCGCCCGGCAACTGGACCAGGCACTCGCCGAGGTGGACCTCGCGCACACCGAGGAAGGCCTGGTGATCTTCGCGGCGCCCGGTGAGCACCAGGTCTGGTCGCTGGCCCGCTCGGTGCCGGAGCGCGTGGTGCTGTCGGACACGTTCCTCACCCGCAACCTGGTGGCCGCGCAGGCCGCCGAGCGCCCTTTCTGGGTGCTGTCGGTCTCACCCGACCGGGTCACCCTGTGGAACGGCGGCGCCGACCGCGTGACGGAGTCGCGCTCCGACGGGTTTCCCCTCACCAGGACCCGCGAGAACTTCGACGCCGAGCGCCAGCAACAGATCGGCGACATGCCGAGCACCTACCGCGACGAGGGCACCCATCACTTCCTGCGGGACGCCGACACCGCGATGGCCAGGGTCCTGCGCGAACAGCCGCGCCCCCTGTACGTCACCGGCGAGACGGCGGCGCTGTCGCTCCTGGACGAGATCGGCACGGTCTCCAAGGACGCCACCCACATCCCGCACGGCGGCCTCGCGAACGGCACCCCCGACGCCGTGTGGCAGGCGGTGCGGCCGCTGGTCGCCGCCGAGGACCGCAGGAACGCCGACTCCGTGGCCCGGCGACTGGAGGCCGCCCAGGGGCGCAAGGCGTTCGCCGCCGGTGTCGACGAGGTGTGGCAGAACGCGGGCGAGGGCCGGATCAGCCTCCTCGCCGTCGAGGAGAACTACCGCGTGACCGTCCGCGACACCGCGGGGGACCACCTCGTCCCGGCCGAGAGCGGCGACCGCGACACCCGCGAGGACATCGTGGACGAGATCGTCGAGCAGTGCCTGGAGACGGGAGCCGAGGTCCGCTTCGTCCCGGACGGCGCGCTGGGCGAGGCTCGGGGCATCGCGGGGGTGCTGAGGTACTGAGGGCATGAGGCCTGGGGCTTGGGAGGCATGGGGTTGATTCAGACGCCGCCCAACAGAGCCGTGAGGCCCCGGTCGACGGTTGGCCCCAGGTTCTCCCTGCCGGAGGCGACCACGGCGTAGGTGCGCAGCAGGAAGCGGCGGAGGGCCGGGGCTTCGAACTGGAGCAGGGCCATGCCGTACGGGGAGTGGAGTTCCACCGCGGTGCGGCCTCCGCCGCAGGGCCAGATGTGCACGTCGCCCGCCCCGGCGGGCGCCCGCAGCCCCTCCTCCAGCAGTCCACGGGAGAAGGTCCAGGACACCACGTCACCGCTGAGGGAGATGTCGGCCGGGAAGTCGATGTGCGCCGCCAGCGGGTCGTCGGAGGCGTAGCGGAGGGTGGCGGTCACGGGGACTTCCTGGTCCTCGGCCGTGACGAGAACGGCGCGGGCGGGTTGTTCCAGCGTGACGGTCATGAACGGTCTCCGTTTTCGGTGAAGGTCGGCCGGTGCGCCGACATGCCTCTTCGACCTCGCGAAGGGCTTTCGCGCGACACGACTCCCTGGATTGACCCCTGTGACCCATGTCACTCATGATGGCCGTCCGGACGGCCGAACAGTCCCGCACAAATGACCCTCGAACACACGATTGAGTGAGGCGACGATCCCCTCCGACTATCCGTCAATTCACGTACCATCTCTACGACTTGACCCCTTCGGACGCGCACCCACTTGTCGTGGCACACCCCACCCGCAAGGACTGCGGCATATGCCAGGAGCACCGCCGTATCGGGTCTTGCCAAATCCCTTACAGCGCGTCTCGGGCTGTGCAACAGTCGTAACGGCCCTTCCGTCAGCGTTGGTCGTACCATCCCCCATCGGAGTACGTGATGCCGTCCCCTCTCTCTGCGGATCGCAGCCCAACCGCCCAGCCGCCGTCGCGCGGCACGGTCGACGCGCTCATCTCGCAGACGCGGCGACTGCGCGGCGACGTCGACGCCGTACGACGTGACGCACCCGTCGACGGCACGGACCCCGAGGAGCGGTGGCAGCGCGCCCTGTACGACCTGGCGCTGCATCAACTCAACGACCTGCACGAACACTTGGGCCAGCTGCGGGAAGGCCCCCCGCCGGTGGCCGACAACACGGTCACCGACGGCCCGGCCACGGCACCCGGCCCACGAACCGTGCCGGCCCCTCCCCGGCGCGACTCACTCCTCAGCCGGGTCGGCAGCGCCGAGTGGAATCTGCTCACGGACGAGGCCACCTGGTCCGGGGAGCTGTACGAGATCCTCGGCCGCGACCCCGCCGCCCCACCCCTGACGCTCGACGAACTGCCGTCGCTGGTGCTGGACGAGGACCGGCCCGAGCTGGCGGCGATGGTCACCGACTGTCTTATCGACGCCAAGCGCATCGACGGCGAGTTCCGGATCGTGCTCCCCGACGGCGGTGTGCGCACCGTGCACATGATGGGCGAGCCCGTGCTCGACGCCGACGGTGGCACCGCCTCGATGTGGGCCGTGCTGCGGGACGTCAGCGAACTGCGGCGCAGCCAGCGAACGGTGAGCGAGACCCGTGACTCGCTCAGGCGCCAGCGGCACATCGCGCAGACCGAGCACAGGCTCGCGGTCGAGCTGCAGGAGGCCGTGCTGCCGCCCTGGGGCGGTCCCCTGCGGCTCCCGCGCCAAGGCCCCGAGACCCTGGACCTGGCGGCCCACTATCTGCCGTCCTCGACGAGCGCGCTGATCGGCGGCGACTGGTACGACGCCCTTGAACTGCCCGGCGGCGAGAGCATGCTGAGCGTCGGCGACCTCACCGGACACGGCGTCACCGTCACCTCCGGCATGGCGACGCTGATCGGCGCCGTGCGCGGCATGGCCATGGCCGGCACCGAGCCGGGCAAGCTGATGGCCTGTCTGAACCAGTTACTCGACGCCACCGTGCAGCCCGCCCTCGGCAGCGCCGTCTGCTGCCGCTACCGGCCCGCGACCCGCACCCTGGTCTGGGCGCAGGCAGGGCACCCCGCCCCGCTGCTGTTCCGCGGCGGGACAGGGCGCGTCCTCGCGGCACCGGACGGCGTCCTGCTCGGGGCGACCTCCGGAGCCGCCTACGGGCAGGCGGAAGTGACACTCGAACAGGGCGACCTGCTGCTCCTGTACACCGACGGGCTGGTCCCCCGGCAGGCCGTCCAGCGGCTGCTGGACCTGGCCCCGCGTTTCGGCACGGCACGTACGGCCCAGGAGTGTGTGCGCACGGTGGTGGAGGAGTTCGGCGAGCGGGAACGCGCGGACGACGCGTGTGTGCTCGTCGCCCGGGTCAGCTCGTGAACCCCGCCCGCACGGGCTTCACGCCCGTGCGATGTCTCCCTTGTTCTTCGCGGTGTTGGGCAGGGCGAGCTTGATCTCCTCCCGGAGGTCATGGATCTTCGGATAGCTGGAGTACTGCCCGGTGAGCCGGTACATCTGGCGCAGCCGGTCCCAGGTGCGATGGGAGGAGTTGGAGCCCATCGCCGCCAGGGCGAGGCGGGCGTACCCGGTCGCCTGTTCCGGGTCGTCGGCGATGAAGCAGGCCGAGGCCATCGACAGGTAGTCGAAGATCTGCGACCTTTCCTGGGCTCCGCTCCTGAGGTCCAGGGCCTTCGCCGCGTAGTGCCGGGCGTGCTTGGCCGCGGCCGGCTCGTGCTCCGCCAAGGTGCGGTAGGCCAGGGCCTGCATGCCGTACAGGTCCGCCTCGTTGAACATCTGCATCCAGCTCGGCGGGGGGACGTCGCCCCGGTCGGAGACGAAGAGGTCCTCCGCCTGGCCGAGGGTGCGCCGCATGGCCTGGCCCTTGCCCATGGAGGCCTGTGCCCAGGCCTCGACGGTGTAGAGCATGGCCTTGGTGCGCGGCAGCACCTCGTCGCCGGAGCCGGACTGGGCGAGCTTCATGAGGTCTAGCGCCTCGTCGGGCTTGCCGAGGTGCACCAGTTGCCGGGCCGCCCGGGAGAGTGCCTCCCCGGCACGGGGCCGGTCGCCGCCTTCTCTGGCCGCGTGGGCGGCGATGATGAAGTACTTCTGGGCCGTGGGCTCCAGGCCGACGTCGTGCGACATCCAGCCCGCGAGGACGGCGAGGTTGGCCGCGACGCCCCACAGGCGCCGCTGGAGAGGGTCGGGGTGGCGGTAGGAGAGCATGCCTCCCACCTCGTTGAGCTGTCCCACGACCGCCTTGCGCTGCAGCCCGCCGCCGCGAGCCGCGTCCCAGGCCCGGAACACCTCGACCGAGCGCTCCAGCTCCTCGATCTCCTGGAACCCGATGGGGGCGGCTTCGTAGCGGTCGAACCCGGCGGGGTCGGCGTGCAGAGGGTTGTCGATATCAGGGGCGTCGGCCTGCAGTGCCGGATCGGTGTGCAGCCAGTCGTGCATGGCACTGCTGAGTGCGGAACCCGCGGCGAGCGCGGCACCCGCGCCCACCAAACCGCGTCGGTTGAGCATGAGGTCCATTCCCGTGAATTCGGTGAGGACCGCGGCTGTTCGTTCGGGCGCCCACGGCACGCCGTCGGGAGCTTCCGCGCTCCCGCCGCTGGGCCGTTTCCCCGCGCGCCCGTGCCGCACCAGACCGAGGTCCTCGATGGTCACGACACGGCCGAGACGCTCGGTGAACAGCGCCGCCAGCACCCTCGGCACGGGATCGCGCGGGATCTCTCCCATATCGATCCAGCGCCGCACCCGTGAGGTGTCGGTCGCCAGCTGGGGGTGGCCCATGGCCGCCGCCTGCCGGTTGACCGATCTCGCGAGCTCTCCCTTGGACCAGCCGGCCAGGCCGAACAGGTCTGCGAGTCGGGTGTTGGGTTGTCCGCTCACGTCAAGCCCCCAGGTTCTCGGCTGAGTTGACAGTAGCCCGCTGTCAGTTGCTGCGGGACTATTCGCCAGGCTTCGCCAGGGCTCGCTACATGGTGTGCCACGGCCATGCGGGTGTCAGGTAGGAAAGCGCCACCCCGACCCGGTCGACCCCAGGGGCACTCCCCAGGGTGCGCCTGGACGGCCGGGGCGGGTAGCGCGTGACATCGCAGGCACACGAAGGGATCTGTATCGCCCATGTACGCAGCATCGTCCTCCGTGTCCGCCCCTCCCCGGTCGCTGCACCCCCGCCAGCCGGGGAGCGGCGGCCCCTACCTCGACCCCACCCGCACGGCGGCTCCGGTGCTCGGCGCCGGCCGGACGCGGCGCGTTCCGGGGCTCGGCACCCAACCGCTCAGCGGGAGACTCGACTTGTCCGGCCCCCAGGGCGCGCAGCTGCGCACGGCGATCGCCTCGGTGCATCGCATCTGTCCGGAGTTCACTCCGGTGCAGGTGCTGCGCCGCAGCGGCCGCTCGGTGCTGCTCGTCGGTACGACAGGGCGCAGCACGGCCGTCGCGAAGTGCTTACTGGACCATTCCTCCATCTGGGAGGAACGGCTCAGGCACGAAATAGCCGCGTACCGCTCGTTCGTGCGACACCGCCCTCCGGTGCGGGTGCCGCGACTGATCGCAGCGGATCCGGACAACTGCACGTTGGTCATCGAGCGAATGCCGGGCCGGGTGGCCGCCCTGCAGCGGCATCCGGTGGAGGCCCCACCCCGCGCAGACATCCGGGCGGCGTTGGGCGCGGTCTGCCGACTGAACGCGTGGCGGCCACCGGCGGGGACGTTCGACGCACCGCTGGACTACGCGGAGCGGATCTCCCGATTCCATGAGCTGGGTCTGCTCACCGACCGGGACATGGGCGATCTGCAGAAGCTGCTGCACGGCATCGCGCATGCGTCGGGCCGCCAGGGCATGGGCCAGTTCTGTCACGGCGACGCCCTGCTGTCGAACATCCTCCTGTCACCGGCCGGTCCAGTGCTGGTGGACTGGGAGCACGCGGGCTGGTATCTCCCGGGGTACGACCTGGCGACGCTCTGGGCGGTGCTCGGTGACGCGCCGATGGCGCGGCGGCAGATCAGTCAGCTGGCGCAGTCGGCGGGCCCGGCCTCGCGCGACGCCTTCCTGGTGAACCTGATGCTCGTGCTGACCCGTGAGATCCGTACCTACGAGACGGCCGTGCAGCGTTCGATGCACGACACGACCCCGGCGGCACCGGGACCGGCCCACCCGGGTGCTGCGCCGTCCGGCGAGGAACAGCGGCTGCTGCTGAGGCGGCTGCACGACGACTGCCAGATGGCCCGCAAGGCCGTGCGCGCGGCGGTCGGTACTCGCTGAGGGGAAAAAGGAAGGTCCGTGGTGTGCCCTGGACAGCGGCACACCACGGACCTTCGTCATGTCCGGCCACTGGTCCTGCGTCCGGCCAATCGTTCGCCACTCGCGCCTCCCGCTTCCCGGGCGAAGCACCCTGCTCTGGGCATCATTGACGGATCGTCGGCCGACCGATAGCACTGACGCACGCTCGGCCCCGTACGTCCCCCCACGTTCGTATGCCCGAGGAGGCCGCTTTGCGAGGATCCCCCACCGACCGCAAGCGCGTCCGCAGGACGGCAGCCGTCTCGCTGGCGCTGCTGCTGCCCCTGATCGGCGCCGCCCCGCCCCAGAGTCAGTCGTCCGCCGCCCGTCTGCAGAGCGCGTTCGCGGCCGCGGCCAGCGCGTACGACGTGCCGGCGAGCGTGCTGCTCGGGGTGTCGTACCTCCAGTCCCGCTGGGACGCGCACGGCGGTGCGCCGAGCGTCTCGGGCGGTTACGGCCCCATGCATCTCACCGACGCGCGTACGGCCCTGGCCGAGGCCCCGCACCACGGCGAGGGCAGGGAGGACGCCCGGGGCGACGACTCCCGGGCCGCCCTGGCGCCGGAGAACGACCTCCCCGAGAACGCCGAACTCCCCGCCAGGCTGCGGACGTTGCCGAAGGCCGCCGAGCTGACCGGTCTGCCGGCGGAGCGGTTGCGCACCGACCCGGAGGCCAATGTGGCCGGCGGTGCCGCGCTGCTCGCCGCAGCGCAGCGGGACCTCGGGCTGCGGCCGAGCGACGATCCGGCGGACTGGTACGGGGCGGTGGCGCGCTTCTCCGGTGCCGACGACCGGGCGACGGCGGCGGCGTACGCGGACGATGTCTTCGCGGTGATCCGCGCCGGTGAGCGGCGGGTCACGGACGCCGGTCAGCGGGTGACGCTCGACGCGGAACCCGGACTGCGACCGGATCGCGCGCAGCTGACCCGGGCGGGGCTGCGCGCGGCGGCGGCCGACGGCACCGAGTGTCCGAAGACCGTGTCCTGCGAGTGGATCCCGGCGCCCTACGAGGAGTTCGGGGACAAGGACTACGGCAACCACGACCTGGCGGACCGGCCGAACTCCCAGTCGATCAAATACATCGTCATCCATGACACGGAGGCCACCTGGGACACCACGCTCAAGCTGGTCCAGGACCCGACCTATGTGTCCTGGCACTATTCGCTGCGCTCGACGGACGGCCGCATCGCCCAGCATGTGAAGGCCAGGGACGTGGGCTGGCACGCCGGCAACTGGTACGTCAACGCCAAGTCGATCGGCCTGGAGCACGAGGGGTTCCTGGCCTCGCCGGACGCCTGGTACACGGAGGCGATGTACCGCACGTCGGCGCGGCTCGTGCGCTACCTCTCCGAGCGGTACCGCATCCCGCTCGACCGTCAGCACATCCTGGGCCACGACACCGTGCCGGGCACGACGACGGCGACGATCCCGGGCATGCACACCGACCCGGGCCCGTACTGGGACTGGCGGCACTACTTCGAGCTGCTGGGCAGACCGTTCGGCGCGACGTCCGGCAAGTACAGCAGCCTGGTCACCGTCCTCCCCGAGTACGCGGACAACCGGCCGGAGTTCACGGGCTGCGTCACCGGCGGTGAGCCCTGTGCGGTGCACGGCTCCAGCGCCGTACGCCTCCACAGCGAGCCCGACGAGGCCTCGCCGCTCATCAAGGACATCGGGCTGCGCCCGGACGGCTCGGCGTCGACCATCGATGTGAACGACATCGGTTCACGGGTCTCCACCGGCCAGCGGTACGCGGTGGCGGACCGCCGGGGTGACTGGACGGCGATCTGGTACCTCGGCCAGAAGGCCTGGTTCCGGAACCCGCAGCGGCAGCCGACGGCGGTCGGGGCGCGCGGGCTGGTCGTGACCCCGAAGAAGGGGCTCGCCGAGATCCCGGTGTACGGCCGCGCCTACCCGGAGAAGGAGGCGTACCCCGAGGGGGTGCCCGCCCAGCCGGTCTCCCCTCTGCCGTACAAGCTCCTGGAGGGCCAGAAATATGTGATCGGCGACAAGGTGCCCGGCGAGTACTACTACGCCGTCGCCTTCGACACGGCCTCGCACCGGGTCGTGGTCGGCGAGGACCTCTACTACGAGATCCAGTTCGGCCACCGGGTGGCGTTCGTGCGGGCGGCGGACGTACGGGTGCTGCCGGCCGCGTAGCGGCGGAACGAACGAAAGGGCCGGGCGTGTGCCCGGCCCTTTTCGTCTGGGTGATTCTCGTCAGCCCTGCTGGAACAGCTCCGCCGGGAGTGGCTTGAGCAGGGCGTACAGGTCGTCGGTGATGGGGCGGTCCCAGGCGGCGATGGTCACCAGGACGTTGTCGCTGCGGTCGAACTGGACGCAGGAGATCCGGCTCTCGGAGAGCTTGAGGCGGCGGACGATCAGGAGATTGTCGCCCTGCATCACCGGCATGTCCTCGGAGCCGACGACGGTGATCTCCTCGTCGTTCTCCAGCGCCACCAGCAGCTGGGCCACCTCGAAGGGGACCTCGTCCTCGGCGACCTCGCGCGCCGGGGAGCCCTCCGGGAGGTTGCCGATGATCATTGCGGGGCCGCGGCCGCCGTACAGGTCGTAGCGCAGGAAGACGCCCTGGCAGCTGCCGTCGGGGGCGGGCAGCAGGCCCGCGCCGAGATTGCCCGGCCAGTCGCCCGGGTCCATGGCCAGTACGTCGAAATCGGGCCCGGCAGGAGTGGCGCTGCGGCGGCGGAGGAAGGACATGTCGCCATGGTACGTGCCCGGCGGCGGTCGGTGTCGAGGGTGGCCGACCGTACGGACCGGGGGACGGTTTCGGCCGTTACCGGGCCGAGGGTTGGAGGGTCGGCTGCTTGTGTCGTTCGTGGTGGCGGGCGACCCGGGCGCGGTTTCCGCAGGACGGCTTGCACCACTCCTGTCGCGGGTGCTCCTTGAGGAAGTAGCGCACGCAGCGAGGCGCGTGGCAGGCGCGCAGTCGCTGCCGGTCGGGGCTCGCGAGGAAGGCGATGGCCGCGCGGGCGAGCACGGCGGTGAGCGGTTCGCCGCCGGTCGCGGACTCGTGCCGTACGACGGGGTCGGCGGCCGGGGCCCACAGCAGCACCGGGACGGTGGGGGTCAGGGCGGCGGTCGCGTTGAGGCGTTCCAGGGCCTCGGGGACGGGCAGCAGCCGGGCCGCGTCGGCGGGGCTGGGCTCGCCGGGGCGGACGGCCTGGGCGAAGAGGGCTCGGACGGCGGCGCGGAGATCGGTGACGGCGGCGAGCGTGGTCGCGTCGGCGGTGAGGCCGGTGGCCGCCGGGAGGGTGTCCGCGTGGGCTTCGACCCAGGTCGTGAGCCCTGTGGGCGTCGCCAGGTCGTCCGTGACGCCGCCCTGGCCGTCGTGGCGGAGGGTCAGGGCGAGGTCGAGGGTGAGTCGTGCGTCCCCGCTGATCGAGTACTCCATGGCGCTAATGATAGATGACTGGAAACCCATTAATTCGCGCTGCGAGGAATCAGGGACCGCGCGGAGATCGTCAGGATGCGTGGTGAAGCGGAGGGAGGCATATGACTTGTGCAAGTCGCCAGCAAGTCCGGGCCTGCATATGCAGGATGGGCAGCACCAGTGGAGGGTGCGGGGCGGTGCCGCGGGGGACCGCGATCGCCGGTGACCCCGCCACCCGACCTTTCTGAGAGGTGTCGGTGTGATGCTCAAGGGACGGGTCAGGGAACGGGAAACCCTCGGTCGGTTCGTGGCGGACCTGCGCGAGCGATTAAGCGGTGTCGTGCTCCTGTGCGGTGACGCCGGCATCGGCAAGACGGTCCTGCTGGATCACGCCGCCTCGGAGGCCGCCGACCTGCGCGTCCTGCGGGTGGCGGGGGTGGAGGCGGAGTCCGGGTTCCCTTTCGCGGCGCTGCACCGGCTGCTCGTGCCGTTTCTGGACGACCTCAAGGAGCCCGGCGCGCTGCCCACGGCCCAGCGCTCGGCGCTGCGGGTGGCCTGTGGGCTGGCCGACGGCCCGGCCGCCGATCAGTTCCTGGTGGGGCTCGCGACGCTCACGCTGCTCGCGGAGGCCGCCAAGCGACGGCCGGTGCTGGCCTGCGTCGACGACGCCCAGTGGCTGGACGAGGAGTCCTTGGGCGTGCTCGCCTTCGTCGGCCGGCGGGTGCACGCCGAGGGTGTCGGTCTGCTGTTCGCCGCGCGCACCGGTTTCGACGCGCCCGCGGGCCTTCCCCGCACGGAAGTCACCGGTCTGGAGGACGAGTTCGCGCTGGAACTGCTGCGGGAGGCCGTCCCCGGGCCGCTCGACACCCGGGTCGCGGCACGGATCGTGTCCGCCACCGCCGGGAATCCGCTGGCGCTGGCCGACCTGGGGCGGGAACTGTCCGCCGACCAACTCTCCGGAGGGCTCGTCCTGCCGGAGCCGCTGCCCGTGGGCGGCAGGCTGGAGGCGCACTACCTCCAACAGGTCCGCGAGTTGCCGGAGCCGACACGGACCTGGCTGCTCCTCGCCGCCGCCGAGCCCGGCGGTGACCTCGGGTACCTCACGAGCGCGGCGGACCGACTCGGGATCGGCACGGACGCCTCGGGTCCGGCCGAGGCCGCGCGCCTGGTGGTGCTGCGCTCCACCGTACGGTTCCGCCATCCGCTGGTGCGGTCGGCTGTCTACGGCGGCGCCACCAGCGTCGAGCGGAGGCGGGCGCACGACGCGCTGGCCCAGGTCACCGACCGCCCGGCCGACGCCGACCGGCGTGCCTGGCATCGCGCCGCGGCCGCGATCGGGACGGACGCCGCCGTCGCCGCGGAGGTGGAGGACGTGGCCGACCGGGCGGGCGCGCGCGGTGGCTACGCCGCGCGCGCCACCTTCCTGACCCGGGCCGCCGAGCTGACACCGGAGGGCGAGGTACGAGCGGGGCGGCTGCTCGCGGCGGCCGAGGCCGCGCTGCGCGCCGGGGCGCCGCTGCAGGCCGAGTCGCTGCTGGACGGGATCGAGGGGGAACTGCTCGGTGACGCCGGCCAGGGCCGGGCCCTGTTGATCCGGGCGACCACAGGCCTCGCGCTGGGCCGCGCGGATTCCTTCGCGCAGGCGCCGGCGCTGTGTGTGCGGGCCGCCCGGTTCCTCTCCGACGGCGCTCCGGACCTGGCACGTGAGGCGCTCCTCCGGGCGACCGACCGCGCCATCACGGCGGAGCACCTCATGCGGGACACCACACCGGCCGAGATCGCCCGGGCCGTGGAGTCGCTGGTGCCGCGCTCCGGTGCGGCGACCGGCGTCGACCTGGTGCTGCGCGGTTTCGCGGCCCTGGTCACCGACGGCTACGAACGCGCCGTACCGCAGCTGCGGCGGGCCTGCGCCATGGTGCTGGACCCGGACACCTCCGAGGAGGAGGTGCTGCGCGGGTATCTGCCCGCCGTCACCCTGTCGATGATCCTGTGGGACGAGCAGACGCACACCGCTGTCATCGGGCGGGCGGCCGATGTGGCGCGACGGACGGGTTCCCTGTGGCAGCTGGACTCCGCCCTGTACTGCGCCACGATGTCCGAGACGAATCTCGGCGAGCTGGCCGCCGCCGACGACCTGTTGGCCGAGGGGCACCAGATCCGTGCGGCGATCGGCGCGAACGACGACGTGTGGGCCATCTACCGGCATCCCGAACTGCTCGCCTGGCACGGCGAGCGCGACGACCTGGACGCCGTGCTGCGCGGGTCGATGGAGGCGGGCACCTGGCTCGGCAGCGGCGCGGTCGAGTCCATCGCCCGCATCGGCATGGTGGTGCTGGCCCTCAGCCGGGGCGACTACGCCAAGGCGCGCGGCATCGCGCACGAGCTGATCCAGCAGGACGCGCTCGGGGTGCATTCGCGGCTGCTCCCCTCCCTCGTCGAGGCGGCCGTGCGCTGCGGCGACCGGGTCCTCGCCACGGCCACGCTGGGGACGCTCGCCTCCCGGGCGACGGCCTCCGGCACGCCCTGGGCCCTTGGCGTGCTGGCCCGCTCCAGCGCTCTGGTCGCCGCCGTCGACGACGCCGAGCCGCTGTACAACGAGGCGATCAACCTGCTGTCGGGCACGAGAGCGCGCTCCGATCTCGCCATCGCCCATCTGCTGTACGGCGAGTGGCTGCGCCGCCGCAAGCGCCGCAAGGACGCCCGCGAACAACTGCGTACGGCCGTCGCAATGTTCGACGCCATGCGGGCCACGGGTTACGCGGCGCGCGCCGCTCAGGAGCTGGCCGCCACCGGGGCGCATCCTCAGCGCGGGACGGGCGGGACGACGAGCGGGCTGACCCCGCAGGAACTCCAGATCGCCCGGCTCGCCAAGGGCGGCGCGACCAACGCCGAGATCGCCGCGCAGCTGTACATCAGCGCCAGCACCGTCGACTACCACCTGCGGAAGATCTTCCGGAAGCTCGATGTGACGTCCCGGCGGCAGCTCCGCCAGGCATGGGAGGACTGACCGCGGTCACGACTACGCGCGCCACGGGATTCGGGCACCGGCCGTCCTGGCGGAGGCTCGGGCGGCCGGACAGATCGTGCAGACGGGAGCTTTCACCATGCCGTACGTCACCGCGAGCGACGGAGCGCGGATCTACTACAAGGACTGGGGCACGGGCCGGCCGGTCGTGCTCAGCCACGGCTGGCCGCTGAACTCGGACAGCTGGGAGGCGCAGCAGTTGTTCCTCGCCTCGAACGGTTTCCGTGCCATCGCCCACGACCGTCGTGGGCACGGCCGGTCCTCGCAGACCTGGCACGGCAACGAGATGAACACCTACGCCGACGACCTCGCCACGCTCATCGACACGCTCGACCTGCGCGATGTGACGCTCGTCGGCTTCTCCACGGGCGGCGGTGAGGTCGCCCGCTACGTAGGGCGGCACGGCACCGCCCGGGTCGCGCAGCTCGTGCTGGTCTCCGCCGTACCGCCGCTGATGGTCAAGACCGACGACAACCCGGGCGGGGTGCCCGTCGAGGTGTTCGACGCGATCCGCGCCGGGTCGCTCGCCGACCGCTCACAGCTGTACCGCGACCTGGCCGACGGCCCGTTCTTCGGGCACAACCGGCCCGGCGCCGATGTCTCCCAGGGCATCCGGGACGCGTTCTGGCGGCAGGGCCTGCAGGCGGGACACCGGAACGCCTACGAGTGCGTCGCGGCCTTCTCGGCCACCGACTTCCGCGCCGACCTGGACGCCTTCGACGTGCCCACGCTGGTCGTGCACGGCGACGACGACCAGGTCGTGCCCTTCGAGGTGGGGGGCAGGGCGTCGGCGTCCCGTATCAAGAACGCGACGCTGAAGGTATACCCGGGGGCGCCGCACGGCATCACGGACACGCACAAGGAACAGCTCGGCACGGACCTGCTGGACTTCCTCAACTCCTGACTCCGGAAGGAACCATCACGTGATTCCCGAAGGTCAGCCCCGCCGTCGCGTGCTCGGCGGCCTGCTCGCGGCGGGAGCGGTCACGCTCGGCGCCGCCCCCGCGGCGTCGGCCGCCGCCTCCTCGGGCGGCGCCGCGAGACCGACCGTCGTGCTCGTGCACGGCGTGTTCGCCGACGCCTCGGGCTGGAACGACGTCATCGCCCGGCTGCTGAAGGCCGGGTTCCCGGTCATCGCCCCGGCGAACCCGCTGCGCGACCTGGCGGGCGACTCGGCGTATGTCTCCAGCGTCGTCGGCTCCGTCTCCGGCCCGGTCATCCTGGTCGGCCACTCCTACGGCGGGGAGGTCATCACCAACGCCGGACGCGGCCATTCCCACGTCAAGGCGCTGGTGTACGTCGGGGCGTTCGCGCCCGACGAGGGCGAGAGCGCGCTGGACCTGGCCGGTATGTTCCCGGGCAGCAAGCTGGAGGACGCGCTGGTGATCCGCCCGTTCCCGCTGCCCGACGGCACCACCGGCAGGGACGGGTACATCGACCCGGCGAAGTTCCGCGAGGTCTTCGCCGCGGACCTGCCGGCCTCCGTGACGCGGCTGATGGCCGCCACCCAGCGCCCCGGCAGTGTGGGCGGGCTGTCGTCCGCCAGCGGCGTACCGGCGTGGAAGAGCCTGCCGTCCTGGTACGTGATCCCCACCGCCGACCAGGTCATCCCGGCGGCGGTGCAGCGCTTCATGGCCGAGCGCGCGAGGAGCAAGGTCGTCGAGGTGAAGGGTTCCTCGCACGTCGTGATGATGTCGCACCCCGACGTCGTCGTCCGCCAGATCGTGGCCGCCCACCGCGCCACCCGTTGACCTCCTGGAAGGAAAAATCGATGAGCGCACCGGACACCATCGTCCTGATCCACGGCTTCTGGGTGACGCCGCGCAGCTGGGAGCACTGGATCGACCGATACGAGAAGCAGGGCTACCGTGTGCTCGCGCCCGCCTACCCCGGTTTCGAGGTGGAGGTCGAGTCCCTGAACGCCGACCCGACCCCGATCGAGAAGGTGACCGCCCCGCAGATCGTGGAGAGCCTGGCGAACGTGATCCGCGGGCTCGACAGGCCGCCCGTGCTGATCGGCCACTCCGCGGGCGGCGCGTTCACCCAGATCCTGCTCGACCACGGCTTCGGCGCGGCCGGAGTGGCCATCAACTCCGCGGCCACGGAGGGCGTGAAGGTGGTCCCGCTGAGCCAGGTGAAGTCGACGTTCCCCGTGCTCAAGAACCCCGCCAACCATCACAAGGCGGTCGGCCTCACCCATGAGCAGTGGCACTACGCCTTCACCAACACGTTCTCCGAGGAGGAGTCCCGGGCGCTGTACGAGCGTTACGCGATCCCCGCGTCGGGCCGCATCCTGTGGAACAGCGTGCTGGCCAACTTCCAGCCCGGCCACCAGGACATCTGGGTGAACTACCACAACGACGGCCGTGCCCCGCTGCTGTTCCTCTCCGGCGAGCTGGACCACCTGATGCCGCCCAAGGTGCAGCAGTCCAACGCCGAGCACTACAAGTCGGACACCGTCACGGAGGTCAAGGTGTATCCGGGGCAGCCGCATCTGATGCCGGCCGCGCCGGGCTGGGAGGAGGTCGCGGACTACGCGCTGTCGTGGGCCCTGGCGCACGCCCGCTAGGGCGTGTTTCGAAAGTGGCGTCGTCCGCCCGGAGGGCGGGGCCCGCGGCGTCTGGTGCGGTGCATCGCAAGGCGGAGGGTCGTCCGCGTACTGGGCGCACGCGGACGACCCCGACAACGCGGCGAGGTGCCGTGCCAGGCGTCGCGGGGCAGACGGGACGTTCGAAACACGCCCTAGCCATCTGCACGCCCGGGGCGGCGGTCCTGCCCGCCGTCCCGGGCCACCGGAAGGGATCACGGTATGACCGATGTCCGCGTCACGCACATCGGCGGTCCGACCACGCTGATCGAAGTCGACGGCTGGCGGCTGCTCACCGACCCGACGTTCGATCCGCCGGGTCGCCGCTACTCGTTCGGCTGGGGCACATCCTCCCGTAAGACGTCCGGCCCCGCCCTCGCCGTCGCGGACCTGCCGCCGGTCGACGCCGTCCTGCTCACCCACGACCATCACGGCGACAACCTCGACACGGCCGGGCGCGCCCTGTTGCCGACCGCGGACGTCGTGCTCACCACCCCGGCCGGGGCACGACGGCTCGGCGGCAACGCCCGTGGCCTGGCGCCCTGGACGACCACACGCCTTGAGGCACCCGGGCGCAAGACGATCGACGTGACCGCCACCCCGGCCCGTCACGGGCCGCCGCTGTCCCGGCCGGTCACCGGGCAGGTCACCGGCTTCGCGCTCCGCTGGGAGGGACAGCGGCACGGCGTGCTGTGGATCTCCGGGGACACCGTCCTCCACGACGGCGTACGCCACGTCGCGCGCCGCCTGGACGTGGGCACGGCCCTGTTGCACATGGGCGGTGTGCGCTTCCCGCTGACGGGTCCGGTCCGCTACACGATGACGGCCGCTCAGGCCGTGGAACTGTGCCGTCTCCTCGCCCCGCGCACCGCCTTCCCCGTCCACTACGAGGGCTGGCATCACTTCCGCGAGAACCGCGAGGCCATCGAACGGCGTCTGGCCTCGGCGCCCGCCGACATCCGCGACCGCTTCCGCTGGCTGCCCGCAGGAACGGGCGTCGACGTCACTGTGTGATGAGCCGCGGTAGTGACCGCACGGGTCGAATTTTGGCAGGATGAGCCGAACCGGCCCGCAATTCGAACGCGTGGCCGATTCCACCTGGCTTCCTCTGGGGGTTCCGTCATGCCACCCGTACGCCTCGCACCGGACGTCGCCGCCTTCTACGCCACGCAGAGCGTGTTCACCGACCCAGGCGCACTCGCCCCGCTCTACGCCGATCTGCCGCGCGATCCGGCCCAACTGGCCCGGATCACACGGGATCTGATGATCCATCGCGGGGAGGGCGGGACGTTCGGTCACACGATCCCGCAGGACCGGCTGCACAACGACGCCGAGACCCGCTATCTCGACGACATCCTGCGGATCGTCGTCGAGCGGAACGACGCGCCGCTCTCGCACCGCCGCGAGCCGAAGGACCGCTTCGTCGGTGTGTGCCGCGACTTCTCACTGCTGCACTGCTCGCTCCTGCGGCACGCGGGCGTGCCCGCCCGGCTCCGGTCGGGCTTCGCGAGCTATTTCGGCTCCGACGGTTTCCACTGCGATCACGTGGTCACCGAGTACTGGGATCCGGTACGGGGCTGGCTGCTCGCCGATCCGCAGCTGCCCGAGCCGTCGCTCATGGCGGAGTGGGGCATCGACTTCGACCCGATGGATGTGCCGCGCGACCGGTTCCTCGTCGCGGGCAAGGTGTGGCGGGCCATCCGCGCGGGCGAAGCGGACCCCCGGTCCTTCGGCCTGCATCCCCCTGCCGAGGGGCCGATGTTCGGGGAGTTCTTCGTGGCGGGCAATGTGCGCCTCGACCTCGCGGCGCTCAACAAGGTCGAGACGCTGCTGTGGGATGTCTGGGGGTCGGAGGTGGAGCTGGGGCACGACCTCACGGACGCCGTGCGCGCACACTACGACCGGGCCGTGCCGGTGGTGGGTGACGAGGTGCCCTTCGCGGCGGCCCGCGAACTCTTCGCCGTCGACGAGGAGTTCAGGACTCCGGCGACCGTGATGTCGTACGCGCCCTTCAACGGTCCGCGCGAGGTCGCCCTGCGCTGACCGCTCACCCCGCGGTTCCCTCTCACCGTCGGTGGGCGGCTCGGGTCGCCCACCGACACACACCCCGCCTGGTTCAGGTCAGGTCGAACTCGCCCTCCCGGGCCCCCGACACGAAGGCGCCCCACTCCGCAGGGGTGAAGATCAGCGAGTGGCTCTCGGGACTGCCGCTGTTGCGCATCGCGATGAAACCCTCGACAAACGCGATCTGGACGTCTCCCCTGCCTTCACTGCTGGACCGCCAGTCCGCGTTGCTGAGGTCCAGGTCCGCCGGCTTGTGCCAGCCGTCGAGCGATCGCTGCTCCATGGTGCTCTCGGCCACGTCCGTGCTCCTCCCGGTTCGTCGTCCGCCCGCCAGACTAGCGATCGACCCCCGCCGCCGACAGGCCACGTGGGGAGGAGGTTCAGGAGGTGGGCGGCTCGGCGCCCACGAGCCACATCGCGAAGAACTGCGATCCACCGCCGTAGGCGTGCCCGAGCACCCGGCGGGCGCCCTCCACCTGGTGTTCTCCGGCCTGCCCGCGCACCTGGAGCGCGGCCTCGGCGAAGCGGATCATGCCGGAGGCGCCGATGGGGTTGGTGGAGAGCACCCCGCCGGACATGTCGACCGGGAGATCGCCGTCGAGTTCGGTGACCCCGGACTCGGTGAGCTTCCACCCCTCGCCCTCGTCGGCGAAGCCGAGGTTTTCCAGCCACATCGGCTCGTACCAGGAGAACGGCACATACATCTCCACCGCGTCGATCTCGCGGCGCGGATCGACGATGCCCGCCTGCCGGTAGACGTCGGCCGCGCAGTCCCGGCCCGCGCGCGGCGAGACACAGTCCTTGCCCGCGAACAGCGTCGGTTCGCTGCGCATCGCCCCGCCGTGCATCCACGCGGGCGGCCGGGGTGCGCGGGCCGCGCCCGCCCGGTCGGTGAGCACCATCGCGACGGCCCCGTCCGAGGAGGGGCAGGTCTCCGAGTAGCGGATCGGGTCCCACAGCATGGGCGAGGCCTGGACCTTCTCCAGGGTGATGTCGTGCTCGTGGAGGTGCGCGTAGGGGTTCTTCAGCGCGTTGCGCCTGTCCTTGTACGCGACCAGCGAGCCGACGGTGTCGGGGGCGCCGCTGCGCCGCATGTACGCCCGTACGTGCGGGGCGAAGAAGCCGCCCGCGCCGGCCAGCAGCGGCTGTTGGAACGGGATCGGCAGGGACAGGCCCCACATGGCGTTCGACTCGGACTGTTTTTCGAAGGCGAGGGTCAGGACGGTCCCGTGGACGCGGGCCGCGACCAGGCTCGCGGCGACCAGTGCCGTGGACCCGCCGACCGAGCCCGCCGTGTGCACCCGCATCATCGGCTTGCCGACCGCGCCGAGTGCGTCGGCCAGGTACAGCTCGGGCATCATGACGCCCTCGAAGAAGTCGGGCGCCTTGCCGATGACCACGGCGTCGATGTCCGCCCACGTCAACTCGGCGTCGGCGAGTGCCCGTCCGGCGGCCTCGCGGACGAGCCCGGCGATCGACACGTCCCGCCGCGCCGCGACGTGCTTGGTCTGGCCGATCCCTACGACGGCCACGGGCTCCTTGCTCATCGCGGATCCCCTTCGAGTACGGCGACCAGGTTCTGTTGCAGACAGGGCCCGGAGGTGGCGTGGGCGAGGGCCCGGTCGGACTCGCCCCGGTGGATACGGGCGGCCGCCTCGCCGATGCGGATGAGCCCGGCGGCCATGATCGGGTTGGCCGCGAGGGCGCCGCCCGAAGGGTTCACGGCCACCCCGTCGTCGAGCCGCAGCGCCTTGCGCAGGAGCACCTCCTGCGAGCTGAAGGGCGCGTGCAACTCGGCGGTGTCCACGGGCCGTTCGAAGGCTCCGGCCCGTTCGGCGGCCAGCCGGGCGGACGGCGAGTCGGTGAGCTCGCGTACGCCGATGCCGTGCGCCTCGACGCGGTGGTCGATGCCCCGGATCCAGGCGGGCCGCGCGCACAGCTCCCGGGCCCGCTCCCCCGCCGCGAGCACGACGGCGGCGGCTCCGTCGCTGATCGGCGGGCAGTCGCCGGTGCGGAGGGGCCGTACGACGTAGTCTCCTTGCGGCACCGGACCCCGCAGCTGCGCATGCGGGTTGTCGGTCGAGCGGCTGCGCGCCCCGACGGCGGCCAGCGCGGGCTCGTCCGTGTGGCCCGCGTCGATGAGGGCCTGGGCCTGGAGGGCGGCGAGGGCGACGGAGTCGGGCCACAGGGGGGCCACGTAGTACGGGTCGAGCTGGCGGGTCAGCACGTCGCGTACGGAGCCGGGCGAGGACTTGCCGTAGGAGTAGACGAGCGCGGTGTCGGCGTCCCCTGTACGCAGCTTCACCCACGCCTCGTACAGGGCCCACGCCCCGTCCATCTCGACGTGCGACTCGGAGATCGGCGGCCAGGCGCCCACGCCGTCGAGGGCGAGGGTGAAGGAGAACGCGCGGCCGGCGAGGTAGTCGCTGGAGCCGGAGCAGGTGAAGCCGATGTCGGCGGTCTTCAGGCCCGTCTGACCGAGCACGTCGTGCAGGACCGGCATGAGCATCTCCACCTCGGAGAGCTCCTCGCTGGTGCGCCGGTGGTCGGTCTGCGCGAAGGCGACGACGGCGATCTCGCGTTCCCCAGGAGCTTCTTCGCGGGTCACAGCAACTCCTTGTACATGTCGTAGTCCGCGTCGGGTTCGCCGGTGGGCCGGTAGTGGTCGGGGTAACGGGCACCCTCCGTCCACACCGCCTCGACGCGCAGCCCCATGCGGACCCGGTCGTAGGGGATGCCGGCGATCCGGCCGTGCAGGGCGAGGTCGGCGCCGTCGAGGGCGATGTGGGCATAGACGTACGGGACTTCGATGTCGAGCTGTTTCGCCTTGATGTTGACGATGCAGAAGGTGGTGACCGTGCCGCGCGGCCCGACCTCGACCTGTTCGGCCGTGGCGACACCGCAGGTGGGGCAGGCGCCCCGCGGCGGGACGTACACCTTCCGGCAGGACGGGCAGCGTTCGCCGACGAGGCGGCGCTCGGCAAGGGCGTGGATGTAGCCGGTCTGGGCGCGGCCGGGCGAGTAGGTGTAGTCGAGGCGGGCGGGCGCGACGATGCCGGTGACCGGGTCCTCGAACTCGCCGGTGTGGCCGTCGAGTCGGCCCGGCTCTCCGTCGTACGGCTCGAAGCAGGCGATGTCCGTGATGGCGCCGGAGCGTTCCCCGGCCCAGCGGACGCGGACGCGCATACCGGTGTGCACGGCGTCGGGGCCGGGGGCGTCGAGGGCGTGCAGGAGGGCGGTGTCGGCACCGTCGAGGCGGACGAGGACCCAGGCGAAGGGGGCATCGAGGGGCTGGCCCCGGCGGGGTTCGTGGTTCCAGGCCCAGGTGGTGACCGTGCCGGTGGGGGCCACCTCGACCAGGTCGCGGATCTCCTCGGCGGTGACGGGGTCGTACTCGACGGGCGGAACGAGCACGCGACCGTCGCCGGTCCGCACGCCGAGCACGACGCGCTCGCGCAGGCCGGTGAGGAAGGCGCTCTGGACGGGGCCGAGGGAGCGGGTGAAGGGGAACTCGACGGTGAGGGGGGCTTTGAGGATGTCGGGCATCAGGGGGCTTACCTCCTTCGAGAGGGGACGACAGGGACGCCCCGTAAGGGGCACGGGGCTGTATCGATATGCGGCTCCACCGCGTGGGCGCGACCAGACACAGACGACCCGCGGCCGAGACACAACCGCCCCCTGGTGGACCACCTACGCCCGCTTGTAAACAGGGGCCCGCTTCTCGGCGAAGGCACGGGCACCCTCCTTGGCGTCGGCCGTGTCGAACACCGGCCACCCCCGCTTGAGCTCGGCGGCCAGTCCCTCCGCCTCGGTCAGCTCGGCGGTCTCGTACACGGACGCCTTGACCGCCTCCACGGCCAGCGGCCCACACGCGTTGATCCGTTCGGCGATCTCCAGAGCCTTCGCCAGGGCCGTCCCGTCCGGGACGACATGCCCGATGAGCCCGATGTCCGCGGCCTCGCGGGCGCTGTACGGCCGCCCGGTGAGCAGCATCTCCAGGGCATGCGTGCGCGGGATCTGCCGCTGGAGCCGAACCGTGGAGCCGCCGATGGGGAACAGACCGCGTTTGACCTCGAAGAGGCCGAATGTCGCCGACTTGCCCGCCACGCGAATGTCGGTGCCCTGGAGCATCTCGGTGCCGCCCGCGACGCAGTACCCCTCGACGGCGGCGATCACGGGCTTGCGCGGCCGATGGTGGCGGAGCATCGCCTTCCAGTGCAGATCGGGGTCGGCCTTGAGCCGGTCGCGGTACTCCTGGCCCACCATCCCCTTGTCGCCGGCCAGCGCCTTGAGGTCCATTCCGGCGCAGAAGTCGCCCCCGGCCCCCGTGAAGACGATCGAGCGGACACCGTCGTCCTCGTCGGCCTCGATCCAGCCGTCGTAGAGGCCGACGAGCATCGGCAACGAGAGCGCGTTCTTGGCCTCGGGCCTGTTGAGCGTGAGCACGAGCGTGGCGCCTTCGCGCCGCACAGTGAGGTGTTCCGTGCCAACCATCGCTTCCTCCAGTCTCCGGAACGAGAACAGGTTGCAGTAGGCGGGGAGACAGGACAAGAGTTTTCTGACACTCAGTCAGATTCTTTTGCGCGGGGCCTTCACAGTGACGGCGCCCTTTGCTCTGATGACCGGCGAACCGACGGATACCAGGCACGCCCGGGGTCAGGAGGAGTGCGGTGGAGTACAACCTTGCCGACCTGTTCGAGTCTGTCGTGGACGTGGTCCCGGACCGTGCGGCGCTCGCTTATCTCGACATCCCCG
Source organism: Streptomyces graminofaciens (assembly GCF_030294945.1). Lineage (NCBI taxonomy): Bacteria > Bacillati > Actinomycetota > Actinomycetes > Kitasatosporales > Streptomycetaceae > Streptomyces > Streptomyces graminofaciens. The sequence continues at coordinate 978,935 of NZ_AP018448.1, forward strand.
GCACGGGCGAGGAGCGCCGGCTGACGTACGCGGAGCTGGACGCGGCGGCGAACCGTGTCGGCCACCAGCTGCTCGACAGCGGCCTCAGGCCCGGTGACCATGTCGGCCTGCATCTGTACAACTGTGTCGAATACCTCCAAACCGCACTGGGCTGTCTCAAGGCGCGGCTGGTCCCCGTCAACGTCAACTACCGCTATGTGGAAGAGGAGTTGGTCTACCTCTACCGGGACGCGGATCTGGTGGGGCTCGTCTTCGACGCGGAGTTCACCGGGCGGGTGGCGGGGGCGCTGCCGAGGACGGAGAAGCTGCGGTGGCTGGTTCGGGTGGGGACTCCCCCGGCCGACGCCCCCGAGCTGCCCGGCGTCATGGACTTCGCGGAGATCTCCGAGAACGCCGAACGAGGCTTTCCCGCGCGCTCGGCCGACGACCAGTTCATCATCTACACCGGCGGCACGACGGGCATGCCCAAGGGCGTGATGTGGCGTCAGGAGGACCTGTTCTTCTCGGGGTTGGGCGGTGGCGCCCCGACCGGGGAGCCGGTGAAGGCGCCGGAGGAACTGGCCCGGCGGGTCGCGGCGGGTGGCGAGGGCATCACGTTCTTCCCGACGGCGCCGCTGATGCACGGCACGTCGACGCTCACGGCGTTCATCGGGTTCAACTTCGGCCAACGGGTGGTGATCCACCGGAAGTTCGTGCCGGAGGAGGTCCTGCGGACGATCGAGAAGGAGAAGGTGACGAGTGTGTCGCTGGTGGGCGACGCGATGCTGCGCCCGCTGATCGACGCCCTCGGCGGCCCCATGAAGGACACAGACTGTTCAGCGCTGTTCAGCGTGTCCTCGTCCGGCGCGATCATGTCGGAGACGGTACGGCGGCAGTTCCAGGAGCTGGTTCCGAACGCGATGCTGCTGAACAACTTCGGCTCGTCGGAGTCCGGCTTCAACGGTACGGCGACGGAGGACTCGGGGGCAGGCGACGGCTTCCGGATCCGCGTCAACGCCCGTACCCAGGTCGTGGACCCGGCGACGTACGAGCCGGTCCCCGTCGGCGTACCCGGCCGGGTCGCCCAGCGCGGTCACGTCCCCCTCGGCTACTACAACGACTCGAGGAAGACCGCCGAGACCTTCTTCGAGAAGGACGGCGAGCGCTGGGTGCTGCTCGGCGACATGGCCACGGTGGACGAGGAGGGCGTCGTCACCGTCCTCGGCCGCGGTTCGCAGTGCATCAACACCGGTGGCGAGAAGGTGTACCCGGAGGAGGTCGAGCAGGCCCTCAAGGCCCACCCCGACGTGTACGACGCGCTGGTCGCCGGGGTCCCGGACGCCCGCTGGGGCAGCCACGTGGCGGCCGTGGTCCAGCTCCGCGAGGGCGCTGCCCGCCCCTCCCTGGAGGACATCCAGACCCACTGCCGCACCCGCCTCGCCGGCTACAAGATCCCCCGCCAGCTGGTCCTCGCCGACACCATCCAACGCTCACCGAGCGGGAAGGCCGACTATCGATGGGCACGGTCGGTGGCGGCCACGGCGGACAGGCCCTAGGCGTGTTTCGAAGGTCCCGTCTGCCCCGCCCTCCGGGCGGACGACGCCACTTCCGAAACACGCCCTAGAGCCGCGGAGATCCGTCAGAAGGGCCCCAGCCGTACGAGAACCAGGGCTCAGCTCAGGCCTCGGCGAACCGGTCCCGTAGTTCCCGCTTGAGGATCTTGCCGCTGGCGTTGCGTGGCAGTTCGTCGACGAACAGGACCTTCTTCGGGGCCTTGAAGTGGGGGAGGTTCTCTCGGGCGTGGGCGATCAGTTCGGCCTCGGTGACCTCGCCCCGGGGGACGACGACCGCGGTCACGGCCTCGATCCACTTCTCGTCGGGCAGGCCGATCACGGCGGCCTCGGCGACCCGGTCGTGGGTGTAGAGGGCGTCCTCGACCTGGCGTGAGGCGATCAGCACACCGCCGGAGTTGATGACGTCCTTCACCCGGTCCACGACGGTGAAGTACCCCTCCTCGTCGCGCACGGCGAGGTCACCGGAGTGGAACCAGCCGTCGCGGAAGGCCTCGGCGGTCTCCTCGGGCTTGTTCCAGTAGCCCTCGCAGAGTTGCGGGGACTTGTAGACGATCTCGCCGGGGGTGCCGTCCGGCACGTCCTCGCCGTGTTCGTCGACCACCCTGGCCTCGACGAACATCACCGTGCGCCCGCAGGACTCCATACGGCCCTTGTGCTCGTACGGCCCGAGGACCATCGACAGCGGGCCGATCTCGCTCTGGCCGAAACAGTTGTGGAAGGCGAGCTTCGGCAGGCGTTCCCTGAGCCGTTCGAGGACGGGCACGGGCATGATCGACGCCCCGTAGTACGCCTTGCCGAGTCCGCCGAGGTCGCGGTCGTCGAAGTCGGGGCGGTTCGCCAGGCCGATCCACACGGTGGGCGGGGCGAAGAGGCTGTCGGCGTCGCCCGCCTCGATCAGGTCGAGGATCCGGTCGCCGTCGGGCGCGTCGAGGATGGTGTTCGTGGCGCCTACCGCGAGGTACGGCACGAGGAAGACGTGCATCTGTGCCGAGTGGTACAGCGGCAGCGCGTGCACGGGACGGTCGCCCGCCTGGAGGTCGAGGGCGGCGATCGCGCTGAGGTACTCGTGGGCCAGCGCGCGGTGCGTCATCATCGCGCCCTTGGGGAGGGCCGTCGTGCCCGAGGTGTAGAGCAGCTGCACCAGGTCCTCGGTCTGCGGCTCCTCGCCGTCGTACGGCTCCGTCGCGGCGAGCCGGGTGAGCAGCGAGTCGTCCGCGTCGCGCAGCGCGAGGGTGCGCACGCCGTCGGGGAGGTTCGCGGCGAGGTCCGGGTCGGTGAGGACGAGGGTGCTGCCGGACTGGTCGAGGATGTACGACAGGTCGTCGCCGGTGAGGTTCTGGTTGACCGGGACGTGCACCAGGCCGGCGCGGGCGCAGGCCAGGAAGGCGATGAGGTACGCGTCCGAGTTGTGGCCGTAGGCGCCGACGCGGTCGCCGGGTGCGAGACCGATGTCGCGCAGGGCGCGGGCGGCGCGGGAGACGGCGTCGTCGAGTTCGGCGTATGTCCAGGACCGTTCGCCGTAGCGGACCGCGACACGGGCGGGGCTCCGCCGGACGCTGCGCCGGAGCACCCCGTCGACCGTCACGCTGCGACCAGCCGTCATGATGTGCGCTCCTTCGTCCACCGGTTCCCACGCGATCCTCGTCGCGTCGCGCGAGCGAGGTCAAGCGCGCCACCGGCATGGTCGAAATCCGGCACGGATGGCCTGAAGCGGCTCAACTTCGGAGGCGGGGACGCGAGTCCACCAAGGTGAAGATCGATCACATGTATGGACTACGCACATACGTGTTGACATGCTCAACCGTCCCTTCCCTCACTGACGTTGGGAGGCTCCATGCGCACCCGCCTGAGACAGCTCGTGGTCTCGGCCGTCGCCCTGCTCACCGCCTCGGCCGTCCTGCCCTCGGCGGCCACCGCCGCCGACGACGGCCGGGCGTCCGGGCAGCGCCCGTCCCAGGGCGCTCTGTCCGCCGTGATCCGCTACACCGAGTACGGCGTTCCGCACATCGTCGCGAAGGACTACGCGAACCTCGGCTTCGGCACCGGTTGGGCGCAGGCCGCCGACCAGGTGTGTGTGCTCGCCGACGGCTTCGTGACCGTACGCGGCGAGCGGTCCCGTTACTTCGGGCCCGACGCGGCGCCCGACTTCTCGCTCTCCTCGGCCTCGAAGAACCTGACCAGCGACCTGTACTTCCGGGGCGTCCGGGACACGGGCACCGTGGAGCGACTGCTCGACCAGCCCGCGCCGCGCGGTCCCAGCCGCGCCGTCAAGGACCTGATGCGGGGCTGGGCGGCGGGCTACAACGCCTGGCTGAGGCAGAACCGCGTCACCGACCCAGCCTGCAAGGGCGCCGCCTGGGTGAGGCCGGTCACCACGCTCGACGTGTTCTCCCGTGCGTACGCCCTGGCCGTGCTGGGCGGCGAGGGGCGGCTCGTGGACTCGATCGCCACCGCGCAGCCTCCGTCCGGCAGCTCCACGGCCGCCGCCCCGGACGCGAAGGCCGCCGCCCGGGCCGCGAGCGAGCTGTTCTCCGCCGGGGACGCGGACATGGGGTCGAACGCCGTCGCCTTCAGCGGTGACACCACGGCGAACGGCCGCGGTCTGCTGCTGGGCAACCCGCACTACCCGTGGGCCGGCGGGCGCCGCTTCTGGCAGGCGCAACAGACGATCCCGGGCGAGCTGAACGTCTCCGGCGGCGCGCTGCTCGGCTCGCCGATCACCCAGATCGGGTTCAACGCCAAGGTGGCCTGGAGCCACACCGTCGCGACCGGCGTCCCCATGAACGTCCATCAGCTGAAGCTGGACCCGGCCGACCCGACGACGTATCTCGTGGACGGCAAGCCGGAGCGGATGACGAAGCGGGCCGTGACCGTCGACGTCAAGGACGGCACCCCGGTCACCCGCACCCAGTGGTGGACCCGCTACGGCCCGGTCGTCACCTCCCTCGGCGGGGACCTTCCGCTGCCCTGGTCGGGCACGACCGCGTACGCCGTCGCCGACCCGAACGCGGCGAACATGCGGTTCGCCGACACCTCGCTCGGCTTCGCGAAGGCGCGCGGCACGGCCGACATCCTGAAGTCGCTCGCCGAGCACCAGGGGCTGCCGTGGGTGAACACGGTCGCCGCCGACTCCGCCGGGCACACCCTGTACACCCAGTCGCAGGTCCTGCCCCGGATCACCGACGAACTGGCGGCCCGCTGCTCGACCCCGCTCGGCAGGGCCACGTATCCGGCCTCGGGTGTCGCCGTCCTGGACGGCTCACGCTCCGACTGCGCGCCCGGCAGTGACGTCGACGCCGCGCAGCCGGGGATATTCGGGCCCGCGCGGATGCCGACGCTGAAGGACGCCCCGTACGCGGAGAACTCGAACGACAGCGCGTGGCTGGCCAACGCGGACCAGCCGCTCACCGGGTACGAGCGGGTCTTCGGCACCATCGGCACACAGCGGTCGATGCGCACGCGCGGCGCCGTCGAGGACGTCGCGGCGATGGCCGACAAGGGCGGTCTGACCGTACGGGACCTCCAGCGGCAGCAGTTCGCGAACCGGGTGCCGGCCGCCGACCTGACGGTGGCGGACGTGGCCCGGGCCTGTGCCGCGCTGCCGGGCGGTACGGCGACGGGGAGCGACGGCAAGGCCGTCGAGGTGAGCGAGGCCTGCGGTGTGCTCAAGGCGTGGGACCGCGCCATGGACACCGACAGCCGGGGCGCACTGCTGTTCGACCGGTTCTGGCGGAAGCTGACCGCTCTCGTACCGCGCGATCAGCTCTGGAAGGTGCCCTTCTCGGCGGCGGACCCGGTCAACACCCCGAACACGCTGAACACGGACGCGCCCGGCCTCGCCACAGCCCTGGCCGACACGGTGACGGAGCTGCGTACGGCGGGCATCGCGCTGGACGCGAAGCTGGGCGCCAACCAGTTCGTCGTACGCGGCGGCAAGCGCGTCCCGGTGCCCGGCGGCACCGAGTCGCTCGGCGTGTGGAACAAGATCGAGGCCCGCTGGAGCGCGGCCGACGGCGGCTACGCGGAGGTGTCCACGGGCTCCAGCCACATCCAGGCGGTCGGCTGGGACGGCGGCCGCTGCCCGGTGGCCCGCACCCTGCTGACGTACTCCCAGTCCTCGAACCCGAACTCGCCGCACTACAGGGACCAGACGCGGCTGTTCTCGGACGAGAAGTGGGTGAAGTCCCGCTTCTGCGAGAAGGACATCCTGTCGTCACCGAAGCTCAAGGTGGTGCGTGTGAGCCAATGAACGCAGTGATCCCCGGCCAATGAGCGGAGGTGTGTGGTGCCGTCCCGAGCGGGGCGGCACCATGCCAGTGGCATACACCCCTTCCTCATGAGGAGGCCACGCGGTGGCACAGGACTCGTTACGCCCGGAGACCGATTCGGTCACGAAGATCGACACGACGGTGCCGCACTCGGCCCGTATCTGGAACTACTGGCTGGGCGGCAAGGACAACTACCCGGTCGACCACGAGGCGGGCGACGCGTTCCGCGCGGTGTTCCCCGGCATCACCGACCTCGCCCGTGACTCCCGGGCCTTTCTCGGTCGGGCGGTGCGATTCCTCGCCCAGGAAGCCGGGATACGCCAGTTCCTCGACATCGGCACCGGCCTGCCCACGGCGGACAACACGCACGAGATCGCCCAACGGGTGGTCCCCGAGGCGCGGATCGTCTATGTGGACAACGACCCGCTGGTCCTGACCCACGCGCGGGCGCTGCTCACGAGCACCCCCGAGGGGGCGACCGACTACATCGACTCCGATCTGCACGATCCCGCGACCGTGCTGCGCGAGGCGGCCAGGACCCTGGACCTCAGGCGACCGGTCGCGCTGACACTGATGCAGGTCAGCGGTCACATCGCCGACTACGACGAGGCACGGTCCATCGTCGGCACCCTCATGGCCGCGCTGCCGTCGGGCAGTTGGTTCGCGTTCAACGACAGCGTGGACACGCACCGGGCCAACGCCGAGGCCACCCGCCGCTACAACGAGAGCGGCGCGGTCCCCTACTACCTGCGCAGCCCGGACCGGCTCGCCGGTTTCTTCGACGGCCTGGAGCTGCTGGAGCCCGGTGTCGTCCCGCTCGCCGACTGGCGCCCCGACCCGTCGGCCCCGCGCGGCGGGTCGGGCGAGGTGATCGCGCTGGGCGGGGTCGCGCGCAAGCCCTGAGGCCCGACCAGTGCGTCAGACCGGCCGCTCCCTGCCCTCCCAGTACGGCTCTCGCAACCGCCGCTTGTAGAGCTTGCCGTTGGGGTCGCGGGGCATCGTCTCGATGAAGTCGACGCTCTTGGGGCGCTTGTAGCCGGCCAGCCGGGTCGTGCAGTGCCGGAGGATCTCGGCGGCCAGCGCCGGACCCGCCTCGAAGCCCGGGGCGGGTTCGACGACCGCCTTGACCTCCTCGCCCCAGTCGTCGTGCGGGATGCCGAAGGCGGCCGCGTCGGCGACGGCGGGGTGGGTCAGCAGCTCGGACTCGATCTCGGCGGGGTAGATGTTGACGCCGCCGGAGATGATCAGGTCGATCTTGCGGTCGCGGAGGAAGAGATAGCCGTCCTCGTCCAGGAGGCCGAGGTCGCCCACGGTGAAGAAGTCGCCGATGCGGTTCTTGCGCGTCTTGCCCTCGTCCTTGTGGTAGGAGAAGCCGCCGGTGCTCATCTTCATGTAGACGGTGCCGAGTTCACCGGGCGGCAGCCGGTCGCCGTCGTCGTCGAAGACGGCCAGCTCACTGATCGGCCAGGCGCGGCCGACCGTGCCGGGCTTCTTCAGCCAGTCCTCGGCGGTGGCGAAGGCGCCACCGCCCTCGCTGGCCGCGTAGTACTCCTCGACGCAGTTCCCCCACCACGCGATCATGGCCCGCTTCACATGGTCGGGGCAGGGGGCGGCACCGTGGATGGCATGCCGCATGGACGACACGTCGTACGAGGCCCTGACCTGCTCAGGCAGGGCGAGCAGACGGTGGAACTGGGTCGGGACCATGTGGGTGTGGGTGCACCGGTGGGCGTCGATGAGCCGGAGCATCTCCTCGGGTGTCCACTTGTCCATCAGGACCAGGCGGTGCCCGATGTGCAGGGACGCGCCCGCGAACTGCAGGACCGCCGTGTGGTAGAGCGGCGAGCAGACGAGGTGCACATTGCCGTCGTAGGGCTTGATGCCGAAGATGCCGAGGAATCCGCCGAGGTACGCCTCCTCGGGCGGCTTGCCGGGCAGGGGGCGGCGGATACCGCGCGGGCGGCCGGTGGTGCCCGAGGTGTAGTTCATGACCCAGCCGAGCGTGCGGTCCGAGGGCGCCGACTCGGACTGCCCGTCGAGGAGTTCGGCATACGGCCGGAAGCCGGCGACCTCGCCGACCGCGTACCGGTGGCTGTCCGGCAGCTTCGCCTCGTCGGCGGCGTTCCGCGCCTGGTCCGCGAACCGTTCGTGCGCGATGAGCACCTTGGCGCCGGAGTCGGAGACGATCCAGGCGATCTCGGGGCCGACGAGATGGTGGTTGACGGGCACGAGGTAGAGACCGGCCTGCTGGGAGGCCAGATACGCGATGAGGAACTCGACGCCGTTGGGCAGGACGGCCGCGAAGGCGTCGCCGCGGGCGAGGCCCGCCGCGCGCAGCCCGTGGACCAGCCGGTTGGCGTCGGCGAGCAGACGGCCGGCGGTCCACTCCTCGCCGTCGGGTGCGACGAGGACCGTACGGTCGGGGTCGGCGGCAGCCTGGGCCCAGAAGCCGTTGGGAGCCTGCCCCATGGGGCCGTTGGATGCCTGGCTCACTGTTCGGCGCTCCTTCCGGCGATCCGGTTGAGCCGGTCGACGGCCCGTTCGAAACCACGGGTGAGGTCGTCGAAGACCTCCTGGACACTGCGCTCGCTGTTCATCCGGCCGACGATCTGCCCGACGGGCGTGCCGAGCAGCGGCTCCACCTCGTACTTCTGGATCCGGGTGAGCGCCTCGGCGACCAGCAGGCCCTGGAGGGGCATGGGGAGCGTGCCGGGGCCGCTCGGGTCGTCCCAGGCGTCGGTCCATTCGGTACGCAGCTGGCGTGCGGGTTTGCCGGTCAGCGCGCGGGAGCGGACGGTGTCGCCCGAGCCGGCGGCGAGCAGTTTGCGGGTCACGGCGGTGGAGTGGAGGTCGGCCTCGGTGGTCGTCAGCCACAGGGAGCCCAGCCACACACCCTGGGCGCCGAGGCTGAGCGCGGCCGCCACCTGCTGTCCGCTGCCGATACCGCCGGCGGCCAGCACGGGCAACGGGTCGACGGCGTCCACGACCTCGGGCGTGAGGACCATGGAGGCGATCTCCCCGGTGTGGCCGCCGGCCTCGTAGCCCTGGGCGACGACGATGTCGATCCCGCCCTCGGCGTGCTTGCGGGCGTGCCGGGCGCTGCCCGCCAGCGCGGCGACGAGGACGCCCTTGTCGTGGGCGCGTTCGACGACATCGGCTGGCGGGGAGCCCAGCGCGTTGGCGAGCAGCTTGATCGGGTAGTCGAAGGCCACGTCGAGCTGGGTGCGGGCGACCTGCTCCATCCACCCGGTGATCCGCCAGCCTGACGCCTCCCCGTCGGCGAGCTCCGGCACCCCGTGCTTGGCGAGGGTGTCCTTGACGAACTGCCGGTGGCCCTCGGGGATCATCGCCTCGACATCGGCCTCGGTGACGCCCTCCACCTTCTTCGCGGGCATGACGACGTCCAGCCCGTACGGCTGGCCGTCGACATGGGCCTCCAGCCAGTCGAGGTCGCGTTTGAGGTCGTCCGGGGCGGTGTAGCGGACCGCGCCGAGCACCCCGAAGCCCCCTGCCCGGCTGATGGCCGCGGCGACGGCGGGGAACGGCGTGAAGCCGAACACGGCGTACTGGACTCCGAGTTTCTTGCTCAGCTCCGTCTGCATGGTGCGCAGAATGCCGCAGTCCTCCGGACGAGGGAAGAAGTTTTCTGATGCTCCGTCAGATTTCTGTTGGCGCCTCTTCGGCGAGTCCCGCCCGACCGACGCGGCACGGATCACGGCAGCGGGGTGGACGGTCTCCGCCGACCAGGGACCGACTACGGGGCGGGCGGTTCGAGGACGGCCATCGCCGCGTTGTGCCCCGGCACCCCGCTCACCCCACCGCCGCGCACGGCCCCCGCCCCACACAGCAGGACGTTCGGGTGCCGCGTCTCGACGCCCCAGCGGCCGGTGCCCTCCTGGGCGTACGGCCAGGTCAGGTCGCGGTGGAAGATGTTGCCGCCGGGGAGGCCGAGGTCGCGTTCCAGGTCGAGCGGGGTCCTGGCCTCGATGCAGGGGCGGCCGTCCGCGTCGACGGCGAGGCAGTCGGCGATCGGCTCGGCGAGGTGGGCGTCCAGCTGGGCCAGGGTCGACTTCAGCAGCTCCTCGCGTACGGCGTCATTGTCGCCCTCGAACAGCCGCGCGGGGGTGTGCAGGCCGAAGAGGGTGAGCGTCTGGTAGCCCGCCTCGACCAGGTCGGGGCCGAGGATGGTCGGGTCGGTGAGCGAGTGGCAGTAGATCTCGGAGGGCGGCGCCTCGGGCAGCGCGCCGGCGGCGGCCTGGGCGTAGGAGGCGGCGAGTTGCTCGTAGCCCTCGGCGATGTGGAAGGTGCCGGAGAACGCCTCGTGCGGGTCGACGGACTCGTCACGCAGCCTCGGCAGCCGCTTGAGCAGCATGTTCACCTTGAGCTGTGCGCCCTCGGCAGGGGTGGCCGGTTCGTCGCCGGTCAGGGTGGCCAGTTCCTTCGGGGAGGCGTTGACCAGGACGTGGCGGGCGGCGACGACGCCTTCGCCGTCGGCTGTGCGGTAGGAGACCTCGGCGGACCGGCCGTCCGTGTCGATGCGTGTCGCCTCGTGCCCGGTGGCGAGCACCGCGCCCGCGTCCCGGGCGGCCCCGGCCAGCGCGTCCGTGAGCGCGCCCATGCCGCCGACCGGTACGTCCCACGCGCCGGTGCCGCCGCCGATCACGTGGTAGAGGAAGCAGCGGTTCTGGCGCAGGGAGGGGTCGTGGGCGTCCGCGAAGGTGCCGATCAGGGCGTCGGTGAGGACGACTCCGCGTACGAGGTCGTCCTCGAACGCCGACTCGACAGTGGTGCCGATGGGCTCCTCGAAGAGGGTCCGCCAGGCGTCCTCGTCGTCGATGCGGCGGCGCAGTTCGTCCCGGGCGGGCAGGGGCTCGGTGAGCGTCGGGAACACTCGTTCGGCGACGCGGCCGGTCATGCCGTAGAAGCGCTTCCAGGCCTGGTACTCGCGGTCGGAGCCGGTCAGCCGTGCGAACGCCTCGCGGGTGCGGCGCTCGCTGCCGCCGACGAGGAGGCCGGTGGGCTGTCCGTGGCGTTCGACGGGGGTGTACGAGGAGATCGTGCGGCCGCGGACGCGGAAGTCCAGGTCGAGGTCCCGCACGATCTTCTTCGGCAGCAGGCTGACCAGGTACGAGTACCGCGAGAGCCGGGCGTCGATCCCGGCGAAGGGGCGCGTGGAGACGGCCGCTCCCCCGGTGTGGTCGAGGCGCTCCAGCACGAGCACGGACCGCCCGGCGCGGGCCAGATAGGCGGCGGCGACCAGGCCGTTGTGACCGCCGCCGACGATCACGGCGTCGTACGAACGGTGACCGGGGCTTGCGGGGTGTGCTTCGTGTGCGGGCATGGCTCTTGGTAACACGCGCTGATCGAGGTCGGCCAGGGGTGCGGGTCAGGTGGACCAACGGGGGTCGGACCGACGGCCACGACCACCGCGCCAGGGGCGACGCGGGCGGCAGATCGCCCGCGTCGCCCCTGGTCCTGGTTCGGATCAGATGGGGCCGGTCAGCCAGTCGTCACGGCGGTGTCGTCGATGACGAAGCTGGTCTGGAGCGAGGAGTCCTCGACTCCGGTGAACTTCAGGGTCACGGTGCTGCCCGCGAGCGACCCGAGGCTGAAGGACTTCTGTACATAGCCGCTGGCCGCGTTGAGGTTGGAGTAGGTGGCCAGGGTGGTCGACCCGGCGGTGACCGTCAGCTTGTCGTACTGGGTGCTGGTGGAGGTCTCGGCCGTGTCGACGTGCAGATAGAAGGTGAACGTGGTGTTGGTGCAGCCGCTCGGGATCGTCACCGACTGCGACAGCGTGTCGGTGTGGGTCGAGCCGTAGCCGTCGAGCCAGGCCTTGTAGGAGCCGGTGCGGGCCGCCTGGCTGCTGGAGCTGGTGATCACACCGCTCGACGCCGTCCAGGTGGTGTTGCCCGACTCGAAGCCCGCGTTGCCGAGGAGCTGGGTCGAGGTGCAGGAGCCGCTGCCGGAGGAGCTGACCGTCCAGGTGAAGGACGCGGTGCCGGTCGCGCCGGTGCTGTCGGTCACGGTGACGGTGGTGCTGTAGCTGCCTGCCGTGGTCGGGGTGCCGGAGATGACACCGGTGGAGCTGCTGATGGACAGGCCGGTGGGCAGGCCGGTCGCGGCGTAGGTCAGCGAGCCGCTGTTGGTGCTGCTCGCCGAGATCTGCAGGCTCACGGCGGTGCCGACGGTCGAGGACTGGCTGCCCGGGTTGGTGACCGTCACGCCGGTCGACGGGACGGTGATGTGGCTGCCGACGTTGATGCCGGCGAAGGCGTTGCCGACACCCGCGTACTGCGTGGAGCTGGTGCCGTACAGGGCGGCCGCGGCGTTGAGGGCGGCTGTGCGGGCCCCGGAGTACGTGGTGCTCGACGTCATGTACGTCGTGAGCGCCTTGTACCAGATCTGCAGGGCGGCGGCCCGGCCGATGCCCGCGACGGCGACGCCGTCGGAGGTCGGGCTGTTGTAGGTGACGCCGTTGATGGTCTTGGAGCCGCTGCCCTCGGAGAGCAGGTAGAACATGTGGTTCGCCGGGCCCGAGGAGTAGTGGACGTCCAGGTTGCCGACGCCGGAGTACCAGCTGTCGGCGGAGCCGCCGTCCTTGTCGGGCTCGTCCATGTAACGCAGCGGCGTGCCGTCACCGTTGATGTCGATCTTCTCACCGATGAGGTAGTCACCGACGTCGGTGGAGTTGGCCGCGTAGAACTCCACGCCCGTGCCGAAGATGTCGGAGGTCGCCTCGTTGAGGCCGCCGGACTCGCCGGTGTAGTTCAGGTTCGCGGTGTTGGAGGTGACGCCGTGCGTCATCTCGTGACCGGCCACGTCCAGCGAGGTCAGCGCGTGGGTGCCGCCGGAGCCGTCGCCGTAGGTCATGCAGAAGCAGTCGTCGTCCCAGAAGGCGTTGACGTACGCCGAGCTGTAGTGGACGCGCGAGTAGGCGGCCACGCCGTCGTTCTTGATGCCGCTTCGGCCGAAGGTGTTCTTGTAGAAGTCCCAGGTGGTCTGGGCGCCGAAGTGGGCGTCGACACCGGCGGTCTGCGTGTTGGAGCCGGAGCCGGTGCCCCAGGTGTCGTCGGTGTCGGTCATCAGGGTGCCGGTGCCCGACGTGCCGTTGTTCAGGCTGTACGTCTTGTGGGTGCCCCGTGTGGTGTCGTTCAGCTGGTACGTCGAGCCGGACAGCGTGGTGCCGATGGTGACGGTGCCGCTGTACTGGCTGTTGCCGGTACCGGTCTTGATGGCCTGGTACTGGTAGAGCTTCTCCCCCGTCGTGGCGTCCGTGACGACGTGCAGCTGGCTGGGGGTGCCGTCGTCCTGGAGGCCGCCGATCACCGTCTCCCAGGCGAGCGTCGGGGTGCCCTTGCCCGCCCAGATCACCTTGCGGGCGCTGTCGGTGGTGGGCTTCTCCGCGTCCAGGGCCTTGGCCGCCTTGAGGGCCTTGGTCTCGGCGGCCGACTTGGTGAAGGTCGCGCTGGTGGAGGGGACCTTGATGGTGCGCTTGCTGTTGAAGGTGGTACTCACCGTGCCGGCGGCGAGGGAGGCCGGCGGGGTGTGTACGACGAGGTCGCCGCCGAGGACCGGCAGACCGGCGTAGGTGCGCTCGTACCGCGTGTGGAGCGTGCCGTCCTTGTCCTTGACGACGTCCTTGACGACCAGCTTCTCCTTCGCCCCGAGGCCGAGGGAGTCGGCCGTCGCCACGGTCTGCTTGGATGCCTTCTTCAGCAGCGCCGTGTGCTGGGCCGGGGTGAGCTCGGCCTGCAGTCCCCCGGTGCGCAGGGGACTGGGGTGGGGAGCGGGCTTGGCGGCCGCGGGGACCGCCTGTACACCGAGGGCCAGGAGCGCCGCGGTGGCCGCGAGGGCTCCGGCTGCGGCCGCCTGAGGGGGGATACGTCTCACTCTTGCTCCTACTGCGACGGCCGCGCGCCGGCGGCCGGTGACAGACCGGGCAGACGGGTCGTGCTGTCCGGGACGAGCTGAGCCGTGCGGTGTGGGGGGCTCCCGACCATGTGCAGACCGCGTGCGGCCTGCGCGGAAGGTGGGGGAACAATGACAGCATTGACCGAGACATGTCATTCACTTGAAGGCCTTTCGAGGGCCATTCGAGGGTTATCCCTCTACGCCACGCGGTGACCTGTGCGTTTGCTGTGCGACACCGCGTGGCGACGGTCAGCGTCCGCCCGTCGCCCGCTGCTGCCGCAACGCGGCCACCCTCCGGTACAGCTGCACCGCCTCCCCGCCCCGGCCGAGTTGCTCCAGACAGTGGGCCTCGTCGTTGCGGCTGGCGAGGGCGTCGGGGTGGTCGGCGCCGAGGACGCGCTCACGGGCGTCGGCCACACTGCGGTACTCGGCGAGGGCGTCGGCCCAGCGGCCGAGCCAGCCGAGACCGACGGCGACCTCGCGGCGGCTGACGAGGGTGTCCGGGTGGTCGGCGCCGAGGACGCGCTCACGCAGGGCGCACACGTCCCGGGACTCGGCGAGGGCCTCCTCCCAGCGGCCGAGCCGGCCGAGGTTGACGCCGAGGCCGTGGCGGGCGCGCAGGGTCTCGGGGTGGGCGGGGCCGTGGACGCGGGTACGGTCGTCGACCAGGGCCCGGTAGAGGGTCAGCGCGTCGGCGCTGCGGCCGAGCCTGCCGAGGCTGATGCCGACCTCGTAGCGGGCGGCGAGGGTGTCCGGATGGTCGGGGCCGAGGGCCTGCGCACGGGCCTCGGCGACCTCCTGGTAGGTCTGGAGCGCCTCGGGCCAGCGCCCCAACTGGCCTAGTGCGTACGCCACTTCATATCGGGTGACGAGCGTGTCGGGGTGGTTGGCGCCAAGGACGCGGGCCCGCGCGGCGGCCACTTCGCTCGCCATGCGGTACGAGTCCTCCAGCCGCCCGAGCCTGCTGAGGTTGTAGGCGAGGTTGTGCCGGCAGCGCAGGGTGTCCGGGTGATCGGGGCCCATGGCGCGCTGACGGGCGGCGAGCACGGACGTGTAGGCCTGGTGGGCCTCGAAGTGGCGGCCCAACTGGCCCAGCACGTATGCCATTTCCTGACGGGCGGCGAGCGTGTCGGGGTGCTCGGGGCCGAGAACGCGCTCCCTGGCACTGGCCACATGGGCGAACTCGCGCAGTGCGTCGGCCGGGCGGTCGGTGCGGCTGAGGGTGAAGCCGACCTCGAAGCGGCTGGCGAGGGTGTCGGGATGGTCGGGGCCGAGAGCGTGCTCGCGTTCGGCGGCGACCGCGCGGTGCACCTCGCCGGCCTCCGTCCAGCGGCCGAGCCGCCCGAGGCTGAGCCCGGCGTTGTGCCGCCCGGCCAGCGTGGTGATCAACTGTGGTGGCGGGGTGGGCCGTTCGACGCGTACGGGTTCCTCGGCGCGGCCTGCGGCGGGGCGGGCGATCCACTCGCCGGTGAGCCCGGCGGAGGCGTCCGGCGGGGTGGTGCGCAGTCCGGCGCCGGTGGCCTTGTGGCCGGTGGTCATGCCCCGGGTCCAGGACGGCAGGCGGCGTTCGCGGCCGGGTGGCCGATCGGGGCGCGGGCGGGCCTTGGGCCCCACAGGGGGCGAGGCGGCCGTGGGGACGTACGCCGGTGTCCCGGCGCGCCCCTCGCCGATCCTGCGGCCCAGCTCGCGGGCGTCCTGCGGCCGTTCCTCCGGCTGTTTGGCCAGCAGGTCCAGGATGATCCGGTCGAGGTACTCGGGCAGCTCGTCCCGGTGACCGCTCGGTGGCCGGGGCTCGGTGTCGCGGTGGCCCAGCAGGACCGCCCAGGCGTCGTCGAGGTCGAACGGCGGCACCCCGGTGGCGATTTCGTACAGCACGCATCCGAAGGAGTACAGGTCGCTGCGCTGGTCGACCTGGCCGCCGCTGATCTGCTCCGGCGACATGTAGTGCGGGGTGCCCATCGCGATGCCGGTGCCGGTGAGCCGTGAGGTGAAGCTGACGTCATGGCCGAGCCGGGCGATCCCGAAGTCGCAGATCTTCACCGTGCCGTCGCCGAGCCGCATGATGTTGGCGGGTTTCAAGTCGCGGTGCACGATGCCCTGTTGATGGGTGTAGGCGAGCGCGGAGGCCACCTGGTCGGCGATCTCGACGACATCGGCGACCGGCAGCGGATGGTGTTTGTTGTCCTCCAGGACCTGGCTGAGGTTGCGGCCCTCCAGCAGCTCCATCACGAGGAACAGCACCCCGTCGCACTCGCCGAAGTCGTGGACGACGGTCACGCCCCGGTGCTGGAGCGCGGCCGCCACGCGGGCCTCGCGCCGAAAGCGTTCCCGCAGGACACCGGTGAAGGACTGCTCGGGCTGAGTGTTGATGGGCTTGAGGCACTTGACCGCCACCCGCCGGCCCAGCAACTCGTCTCTCGCGCGCCAGACCTCGCCCATCCCACCGCGCCCGATCAGTTCGAGCAGCCGGTACCGGTCCTGGATCAGCCTGGTGTCCGCCATCGCCAACGATCGCCCCCCCGTCCGTACGGACCCGCCCTCCCCTGGCCTGTCCAGTATGGCGACCTATGGTCCGACTTTGTACGGTGCCGGGCGTGCGCCGGGGCCGAGCCGTGACATGGCGCGGAGAATGTGTTTGGGCGGGAGTTGCCAGCGCAGACCTGCGGGAACAGCGCGCAGCAGGGTGCCGGTGCGCCGCAGGCGCCGGGTGACCACGGCGGGCGGCGGTGCCGGTCTGCCGTACAACTCATGGGCGTACGGTGGCAGGGAGGCGTACGCCAGGTTCGACACGCGCCGCCACAGCGCCTCGCGTGCCGGGACGAGCAACGGGTGCGTCGGCGGTCTGCGCAGGAAGTCGTCCACCTCCCGCGCCTCGGGCCCGGAGGCCAGCTCCGGCCGCGCCTTCTCGAAGTACGCGGCCAACTCGGCCTGGTCGCCCGGTACTTCGTCGGGGTCGAGGCCGACCAGCCGGGCGCCGACCCGGTGTTCGCCGATGTACCGGTCAGCCGCGGTGTCGCCGATCGGGTAGCCGGAGCGGCGCAGGATGTGCAGATAGGAGTCGATCTCGGCGCAGTGCACCCACAGCAGGAGTTCGGGTTCGTCGACGCCGTACCGCTCCCCCGTGTGCGGGTCGACCGCCGACAGCATGCTGTGGATCTTCCGGACACGGGCCCCGGCCCGCTCGGCGGCCTCCGTGGTGCCGTATGTGATCGTGCCGACGAAATTCGCCGTGCGCATCAGCCGGCCCCAGGCGTCGCGCCGGAAGTCGGAGTTCTGCATGACGCCGCGCACCGCGCGCGGGTGCAGGGCCTGGAGGTAGAGCGCGCGGATCCCGGCGACCCACATCATGGGGTCGCCGTGCACCTGCCAGGTCACCGAGTCGGGGCCGAAGAGGCCTGGGTCGGCTATGACAGGCTCAGCGGGCGCGTCCATCCCGTCAGTGTGACCGGTCTTTCCTTCTGGCAGCAATAAGCGCCTCTGACCTGCGGTGATGCCATCAAGCGTCCGTGGCCTCCCTCACAGATCAACAGGGACGGCATCCAGGGCAGGACGGGGACCGCGTGGGAGGCACTGGCAGGTGTGGGCCTTCGGACCGGCTGGGGCCGGCGCATGGGTCACTGTTGCTGGGCTCCGTCCAGGCCCCTCCTACCACCCGTCCGATACGAGGCAGAGCCGGCGCCCTCCGACGCGGTGTACTACCGGGCCGCGCGACAGGCCGGGCGGCGGGGCAGACGAGGCGAGCAGGGTGCCCCGCCGCTCGCCTCGTCTGCGCCTCGCTCAAGGCAAGGCAGCGTTCCGTCAGCCACCTGCTCGAACTCCCCAAGGCGATGGCCAGTTGCGCGCGCCTTGCGGGATACGCCGCCGCCTTACTCGACTTCCGTGGCGCTCGTTTCATCGGTCTCGGGCACTTCGCCGGCCTGAGAAGGTGTTCGGGCGGCGATGGCGTCCACGCTGCCGTCTTCGCGCTGCTTTTGCAGGGCGAGTTCCCTGGCCGTCTTCTCAGAATGCAGCCTCATCTCTGCCTCTGTCCGGAGATCGAACACCGTTTCCTCCTGTGGGTTGGGCCCGCTGCGATCGATGCGGGAATGGGGGGCGCCGTCCGTCGCCCGACACGGGGGCGGGGCGAGGGGGCGGCGGTGAATGAGTGGTGCACGCCTGCTGAGAGGTCGGGCATGTCCGCAGGTCGCGCATGCGAAAGAGTGGCCGATCAGATTCCGAGACGGGACGGCGCTCGCGCTTACAGCTCCGAACGCCTCACGGCCGTATGGCGCTAAAAGCGGTAGGCCCCGTGCTGCGGGAGCGAGCGTGCCGACATGCGTTCGGAATCGTGTGGAATCCCTCGCCGCACCATGGTCACACCCCCAGCGATGTCTTGGGCCAGGCCACATGCCTGTAACCGCTTCAACGCGTTCACGGCCGCCCGCTTGGCGACCGAGAACGGCTCTTTACCCGGACATTACCTTACTGCTGCGGGTTGAGTCACGATCACATCACTGTTCCACACAGGTAATTGGCGAAATGTTCACCGGGATACGCCCTGCCAGGCCGCACCGGCGACATCGGCGGCCTCCGCGAGGCCCGCGCCACTCGCGCGGTGAACAGCTACCTGGCCACGGGCCGCCTGCCCGCCGCCGACGTCACCTGCCGCGCGTAGCCCCGCAGGACGGCGCGCCTGCCCCGGCTCAGGGGCTCGGGCGGCGGTACGGTTCGGCATCCGCGGAGTGTCACGCCCGGCGGCGCTTGGCTCCGACGACATGGGCGAGACCCCACGCGGTGGCTGCGGCGACCACGAGGCCGAGCGGGGAGAACCAGTCGACTCCGCCGTCGATTTCGCTGGTCCACCACGCCTTGGCCGGGAAGAAGGGCTCGTAGCTCAGCAAGTCCCAGGCGGCGGTGGGTGTTTCCTCGACGGCCACGATGAGGGGGAGGGAGTTGGTGTAACCGAAGAAGGCGCCGAGCACGGCGACGACGGCCGCGCCGATCCGGGCACCGCTGCTGCGGCCGCCCACCAGGCCGACCAGGGAGCCGACGATCGCTCCGTTGAGCAGTGCGTGACCCACGTAGAGGACGTTGGCCGTGGTGATCGACTGGTCCTTGTACGTGGCCACGTTGACGCCTGCGTAGAGCAGCGAGACGAGAACCGAGACGCCGAAACCGAGGAGGACCGCGCCGACCGGATGACCGCCCCTGTTCGGCCGCTGTCCGATGGGCCCCGGCTGGAACGGCGGTGTCGGCTGGAACGGTGGCGCCGGGTGCATCGAGGGCTGCCCAGGGACGGGCGGCGGTCCGTACGCGGGTTGCTGCTGAGGCGGGACGGGCCCGCTGTACGGGTTGTAGGGATTCTGCTGTGGCTGCGCGGGCGGTGGTGGTGGCTGGTTCATCGTTGTCCCCCGGGGTGAACTGGCAGGATCAGCAAGCTATCAGTGAGATCGGCGGAGACCGTCGGAACCGGGGGCGGGCCTTGTGAAGGGCGTGCGACAGCGTGCCGCCCAGTGCGGCGCCGGACATCTGACAGCGACTGCGGACGCACGAGCGCGCCGTCGGAGACCGCGGTGGGTACTCCGGCGCCGCCGAGTGGCAGGGCACCGCTGCCCGGGCGCACCCGGTTCGAGATGGTGGCTGACCTCGTGCGCGGCCGATGGCGGGATGATGGGCGGTATGCACATCCGTATCGAAGCCGTCGACCTGCCCGGCCTCACCTGCCCGGCCCCCGTCGACGGCAACGTCCCCGAGTACACCAACATCCACGTCGCCGTGCAGCGCCGCGACCGTCCGGGCGAAGTCCTCGATCCGCAACCCGGCGACGCACCGTCCGCGACCTGGACTCTGGAGTGCACCACGAGCGCCTCGCCGACCGGCACAGATGTCAAAGGCCCCTATGTGCAGGACCGTCTGGGCCGACGGTTCGTCTATCTGTCATGGGGCACGGTCGACGAATCGGGCACCTTCACGATGTTCCGCCGTGCCAAGCTCATGATCGACGCCGTCCCCGCCGACGTACTCTCCGCCGCCGCACGCGACGGGCTGCTGGTCGGACGCCTCGGCCTGACCGACGCGCGCGGCGGACCCCTGTGCGCACGCGTCGAGCCCCCGCACATCACCTGGACCGCCGGACGCGTCGGCTAGGACTTGTCCGGCCGATCAAGTGACTGGTCCGTGTCCGGGTCGTTCGTGTGGGCACGGGCGAAGGGATGGTGATCGCGGCGCTCAGTCCACCGAGTGTGTCGCTGGGAAGTTCCCGGTCGGAATCGGGCAGCTCGGGGGGCTGCTCCCGGTCGTTCACCTCTCTGAGTGTCGCGGCGGACGGCGGTCCGAGGGAGGCGGCTCCCCCGATCTCGCCGTCGCGGAGGATGCTCAGTCGAGACAGAACTCGTTGCCCTCGATGTCCTGCATCAGGATGCACGACTCGTTGTCGTCGTCGGCAAGCAGCGTTCGCACGTGTACCGCACCGAGCGCGACCAGTCGGGCGCATTCGGCCTCCAGTGTGGCGAGGCGCTCTTCACCCACGAGTCCGGTGCCGGCGCGCACATCGAGATGCACCCGATTCTTGACGATCTTCCCTTCGGGAACGCGCTGGAAGAGCAGGCGCGGGCCCACACCCGAGGGATCACTGCATGCGAAGTAGGTGACCTGATCCTCAGGCGGCAGCGAGCGATGGTAGTCCTCCCAAGTGGCAAAGCCATTCGGGACCGGCGCGACGACGTACCCCAACACCTCGCACCAAAAACCGGCGAGGCGCGCAGGTTCCGCGCAGTCGAAGGTGACTTGGAACTGCTTGATCGATGACATCGGCGCACCATACCAAGGGGACTCTGTTACCCATCTCCCCAGGTGGATCCGCATGCTGTCGGGAGGACGGCCCCTGCTGGCCGCTGCGTTGTCGGGGTGGTCGCAAGGGGTGGACCGACGTCGATGCCTCCACAGGTTGCCCGTCGTTCCGGACCAAACCGCGGCCACGGCCCTCGTCGCGTTTCCCGACGGCAGCAGCCTGCCGAGCCTGGACCGCACCTTCAGAGACCAAACGATCAGGTTCGAAAGGCGGATGACGTCTCAGTGCCTGCGAACTGACAGTGATCGGCCGCAAAAAGAGACTAGCGGCGATGTACTCCTTCGCGATCCGGCATCCAGTCAGACGGCCTGAAGTGCTTCGGGAACGAGGTCTTCAAGGGTTGGATATCCGTCCACGGCCATGATCAGGTCCGCTTCAGCAAGCAGGGCACGTAGGACGTGGACGATCCCATCGGTGCCGCCCAGTGCGCATCCGTAGGCATAGGGCCGACCGATGCCGACCGCACTCGCGCCCAGTGCGAGCGCCTTGACGACGTCGGCACCGCTACGGACGCCGGAGTCGAAGAGGACCGGCAGTCCGTCGGCGGCCTCGACCACGGCGGGCAGGACGTTCAGGGCGGGGAGGCCGCCGTTGGCCTGTCGGCCGCCGTGGTTGGAACAGTAGATGGCGTCCACGCCTGCGTCGCGCGCGCGGCGGGCGTCCTCGGGATGGCAAATGCCTTTGACGATCAGGGGCAGATCGGTCAGCGAGCGCAGCCAGCCGAGGTCCTTCCAGGTGAGCGGGTTGCCGAAGATCTGGGTCCAGTGGAGGATCGCGGCCTGCGGGTCATCCTCGGGAGGCCGGTTCAGGCCGGCCCGAAAGACGGGGTCGCTGGTGTAGTTCGCCAGGCAGTGGCCTCTCAGTTGCGGGAAGTTGGACGTCGCGAGGTCCCGCGGGCGCCAGCCGGTGATCCACGTGTCGAGCGTGACGACGATTCCCTTGTAGCCGACGCGTTCGGCGCGGTGTACGAGGCTTTCGGCGAGTCCCCGGTCGGTCGGGGTGTAGAGCTGGAAGAAACCCGGGGTGTCGCCGAGTTCGTCCGCCACGCGCTCCATCGGGTCGACGGACAGCGTGGACGCGATCATGGGAACTCCCGTACGTGCGGCGGCGCGAGCCGTTGCCAGATCGCCGTGTCCGTCCTGGGCGCACAGGCCGATGACGCCGATCGGGGCGAGGAACACCGGCGATGGGAGGGTCATCCCGAACATCTCCACGGTCAGGTCGCGTTGGGAGGCGCCCACGAACATGCGTGGGATCAGGCCCCAACGCCCGAAGGCGGCGATGTTGGCCCGCTGGGTGTGCTCGTCTCCCGCACCACCCGCGACGTAGGACCACACCGACGGCGGCAGCGCGGCCTGAGCCCTGGCCTCCAGCTCGGCGAAGTCCATGGGGAAGGAGGGCAGTACACCGCCCAGCCCGTTGAGGTAGATCTCGTTCTGGTAGTCGGCGAACGCCATGTGGACATCCCTTCACTCACGTGCGACGGGTAGACGGTCCTGATGGACGTCCAGAGTGCGACACTGGACGGCAGAGGTCGATGAGACGCAGGATCTCGCTGTGCCAGAGGCACTGGATGCAGGATTCGGACGAGGGGCGCCGTGCTTACCGAAGTGGATCTCGAGCTGATCCATGCCCTTCAGTTGCAGCCTCGCGCGGCATGGGCCGAGCTGGGCCGGACGCTCGGCGTGGACGCGGTCACCACGTCCCGCCGCTTCGGCCGCTTGGCCGACCGGGGCGAAATCTGGGTCGGTGTCTCGCCCGGCCCGAGGCTGTTCGAGCAACTCTGCGTCGCCTTCGCCGAGATCGACTGCACAGCCGGGGCAGCGCTTTCGGTGGCGTCGACGCTGGCCGGCCACCCGCACGCGGTGACCGTAGAGCGCTCCGCGGACACCCACCGGCTCCTCGCGACCCTGGCCACCTCGACGTGGCGGCCATGGGCCACTACACCCTCGACGTCCTGTCCTCGATTCCGGGCATAGCCGCCGTCCGCACGAGGATCGTCACGCACATGTTCACCGAGGGCGGGAGCTGGCAGATCGACGCGCTGGACTCCGCGCAGCGCGCCCGGCTCGTCCCGCCGAGGGGCGAGACACACGCCGACCAAGCCCGCGGTCGCCCCGAGATCACCGCACACGACCGCGTTCTGCTACGCGAATTGCACCGTGACGGCCGCGCCTCGTATCAAGCCCTCGCCAAGGCATCGGACACGACTGCTCCCTCCGTTCGACGACGCCTCGACCGGCTGACCCGGCTCGGCCTGCTGCGCTTCCGCTGCGACTTCGCCCGGCCGCTCGGCGGCTGGCCCGTTGCCGTCACCTTCTGGGCCACGGCACCGGTCAAGGAGTTGTCCGCCATCGGCCACGCCCTCGTCCGCCTGCCGGAAGTGCGCAACTGCGCCGCTGTCACGGGCGACCACAACCTCGTCGTCCAAGCCGTGCTCCACTCGGTCAGCGATGTGCTGCGCCTGGAGAGGCGGCTCTCCGAAACCCATGGCGACCTCACCATCACCGAGCGCACGATGACGCTACGTCACGACAAGCTTCTCGGAAGGATCCTGGACCCCTGCGGCCGCTCGGTCGGCGTCGTACCGCCCGACGTATGGCGCGATCCGAGCAGTGTCTCGGGTTGAGCCGAGGTACGTCGTCGGACGTCAGGAGGCCCGGGGACGGGCGTGCAGGAGCAGGTGGTCGGCGAGCAGCTCCAGCGCCGCCTGGCTGTCGTCGCTGTTGCGGTCGACGAGCCAGGCCATGTTGAGGCCGTCGATCACCGACTGCACGTACCGAGCCAGCACCGGCACCGGCTCCGTCCACTCGATGCCGGCATTGTCGGCAGCCAGTTCGAGCAGGGAGGCAAAGGACCGCAGGAAGATCTCGTACTGCTTCTTGGCCACGTTCTCGAAGCCGACGGTGCGCAGCGCGTACTGCGTGAGCTCATAACTGATCTGGTGCTCGCCGGGGTTGGCCTCGAAGCCCTTCCAGAAGGCATGCAGGCTGTCGAGGACGCTGTCACGGATTTCTTTGTGCGGCGCGAACAGGCCTCGGACCTCGGCGACGTACCGCTCGGTGAGGGTCTCCGTGACGAGTTCGAGCAGGTGCGCCCTGGAGTCGAAGCAGTAATGGAAAGCCCCGAGGGTCATCTCGGCCTCGTTGACGATCGCGCGGGTCGTGGCTTTGGCCACGCCCTCTCGCGCCATGACCCGGATCGCCGCTTCGAGGAGCTCGGCCCTCCGGTCGCTCGCCGCCATGCGGGGCACGCGTACTCCTCTCTTCACCTGCGGTTTCGTTCGCAAGGATAACCAACGTCAGCGAATGGCCCGTACCCGCAGGACGGCGTACCCGCTGAGTGCCGCGGTCCCGGCGGTGATCACGTAGAGGGCTGGGTAACCGCCAAGACCGGCGATGATCACGCCGGCCGCCGGCGGCGCGAACGCCTGGGGTACGAGTGACGCGATGTTCATGAGGCCCGGGTCCTTCGCGCGGGATCCGGCTTCGGGCAGGCGGCGGCCAGCATGCGGTAGGTCTCGGCGGTGTTCAGACCGAATGCGCCGACAGCTGCGATCCCGGCCACGATGCCGACGGCCTGCGGGGCGTACATCGCTCCGGAGATCATGCCCCGTTGCCGCTCGGGCACCTGATCGGCGACGGTGGCGGTCAGTCCTGCGGTGGCGGCGCCGAGGCCGACGGTGCCCCACAGCCACGCCAGGCACAGCCCGATCGGGGTGGTCTGGAGGCCCGCGAGTACGAGGCCGACGGCCGTGACGGCGGCACCGGCGGCCATCCACACCCGGCGCCGACCCCACCTAGAACGCGTCCGGTCGCACAGCGCTCCGCACAGCGGGAGGGTGAGCAGGGATATCAGCGCCGCCGCCCCGGTGATCACGCCGAAGTCCCGGATCTTGTGGGTCGGATCCATCCGTTCGAGTTCGTCAGGCAGGGTCAGCTGGATCGGCACGAATTGAGCTGCCCAGAAGCCCAGCCATACCAGGCTGAAGCGGGCGGTCCAAGCCCGCGAGACCCGTTCGGTCGGCTCCGTGCCGGCCGGTGGCTGCGACGTGTGTGGCTGCGTCTGCGGCAAGGCCGCCGGTGCCTCCTCGTACATGACCGTGGATTCAGTCGAAGAGGTCTGGTTCGAGGCTGGTGATCTGGTCCCACAGCGGCCTGAACTGGAACCAGCCGGGCAGCGGGCCGGCGATCTGCTCCCGTACCGCCCTCGCGGTCTCACGGTCGATCAGCGTCGGGGTGCCCGCGGCCATGGCCAGCAGTTGGGCCTGGCAGCTGCGCTCGAGGGTGATGAAGTACCAGGCGGCTTCGGCGACCGACGCTCCGACGGTCAGCAGACCGTGGTTCTGCAGGATCACCGCCTTCTG
Organism: Streptomyces graminofaciens; assembly: GCF_030294945.1. NCBI lineage: Bacteria > Bacillati > Actinomycetota > Actinomycetes > Kitasatosporales > Streptomycetaceae > Streptomyces > Streptomyces graminofaciens. The sequence goes on from NZ_AP018448.1 coordinate 1,003,865, forward strand.
GTCGCCGAGGGCGATGCCGATGCGTCGGCCTTCCTCGGTGTCGTTGACCACGCCCCGATAGTCGCTGTAGATGCCGTGGTCCTCGTAGAAGGCGCAGGCGTCCTGGGTGATCGGCTCGAGCGGGACGCCGAGGCTGGAGAAGGACTTGCCGTGAAGTGAGTGCGTGTGCGCTGCGGCGACCACGTCGGGGCGGGCCCGGTGCACCTCGGAGTGGATGCAGAACGCGGCCCGGTTGACGGGGCGGCGGCCTTCGACGACCCGGCCGGCGTGGTCGACGAGGATCAGGTCGGAGACCTTGATCTGGGAGAAGTGCATGCCGAACGGGTTCACCCAGAACCATTCGGGGTTCTCCGGGTCCCGGGCGGTGATGTGACCGGCCACTCCTTCGGAGAAGCCGAACCGGGCGAAGAGCCGGAAGGCGGCGGCCAACTCCTGCTTGCGCACCTCCCGCTCCTCCTCGACGCTCAGGTCGGTTCGCGGCAGCGGGAGTTCGAGTCCGTCCGGCAGCGGGCCGACGGATGCCTTCTGCTGTTCGGTCAGTTCGATTGTCATCGGGGTCCCTTCGAGGGTGAGTGGGAATGGGAAGGGGTGAGATCTCAGCGGGAGCGGAGCCGTCCGTTGAGAAGGTCGACGAGTCGTAGGACGAACCGGTAGCCGCTCGGCCGGAACGGCATCATGTGAACGTCGCGGCGCAGTGGGTGCTTGTTGACCATGACCGACTGGATCCTGGTGTACTTGCGAATGCCTTCGCCGCCGTGGCGCACGCCGAGCCCGGACTGTCGCCAGCCACCCATGGGCAGGCCGAGCGCGAGGTAGTTGGACTGGGTGTCGTTGACCGTGACGGCGCCGACTCGCAGCCTGGCCGCGATGGCACGGGCGAGCCGTGTGTCACGGGTGACGATGGAGGCCTGGAGGCCGTACTCGCTGTCGTTGATCAGACGGACGGCTTCCTCGACATTCCCGACCTTCATGATCGGCAGGGTGGGTCCGAAGGTCTCCTCGCGCATGCAGCGCATGGAGTGGTCGACGTCGACGATGACGGTCGGCGGATAGAAGCGACCGGGGCCGTCGAGAGGTCGGCCGCCGGTGAGGACCCGTGCGCCGTGATCGACGGCGTCCTGAACGTGCTCATTGATGACGTCCAACTGCGGCGGGTAGGTGACGGCGCCGATGTCGGCGGTGCCGAATCCGTCGGGCCGGCCCACCGTGAGCTGTTCCGTCAGTTCTCGTACGCGGGTGACGAACTCCTCGTAGAGCGGCGCCTCGACGTAGACCCGCTCGATGGAGGTGCAGGTCTGTCCGGCGTTGAAGAAGGCTCCGTGTACGGCGACGTTCACCGCACGGTCCAGCGGGGCGTCGGCGAGCACCAGCAGGGCATCCTTGCCGCCGAGTTCGAGAGAGCTGGGGACCAGGCGCTCGGCCGCGCGGGCCGCGACCTTGCGACCGGTGGCGGTGGAGCCGGTGAACATCACGAAGTCGGCCTCGTCGGCCAGGGCACGGCCGGTGGCCCCCGCGCCGGGAATCACCTGGAAGACGCCGGTCGGGTAACCACAGCCGCGGATCATCTCGCGCATCAGAAGACCGGTCAGCGGGGTCTCCTCCGACGGCTTGAGAACCACGGAGTTCCCGGCGGCGAGCGCGGGGATGGCGTCGCCGAAGGAGTTGACGAGGGGGTTGTTCCAGGGGCCGATCACTCCGACGACGCCGACCGGCTCGCGGCGCGTGTACATGGTGCGGCCGAGGACGAACGGAGACAGGGACCGCACCCGGCGCGTGCGCAGATGGGCCGGAGCGGTGCGCGCCCAGTAGGCGAGCGCCGTGACCATGTAGACGAACTCGACGACGGCTTCCTCGCGGGCTTTGCCCGTCTCACCGACGATCGTGTCGATCACACGGTCGCGGTTGTCGAGCAGCCAGCGCCGACTGGTGGCGAAGACGGCACGACGGCCGCGGAAGCCGAGGGCAAGCCAGGTGGGCTGGGCGGCGCGGGCCAACTTCACCGCCGCGCGTACTTCGGCCGGGTCCGTGACGGGGACGTCGGCGAGCTGTTCTCCCGTCGCGGGGTCCAGGACGGGCAGCGATTCCTCTCCCCGGTCAGTCGGAGTGGGGCGGTCTTCGATGGGCACGGCCATGGGCTCTCCAGCCGTCACTGAGGGTGGGTGTTCGCCCCAGCATGGAGATCCGACAAGAAGTAAGTCAAGCGTCCAAGACGCTTGACTTACTTCTGAGCGATCAGCGACCGTAGCGGAAACCGAACGCCTGGCACGAGCACCCTCAGGAGGCAGGAGTGCGACCAAAGGCCGCTGTTGTTCTGGACGGATTCGGCGTTCTGGAGTCGTTGCGCTGGCACGACGACGCCCTGTGGTTCTGCGATCTCGCCCACGGGACGGTGCACCGCTGGGACACCGTCGGGCAGCCCGAGACCGTCGTGAAGGTCCCCGGCAGGGCCGGCGGCCTCGGGTTCCTGCCCGACGGCCGGATGCTGGTCGTCTCGATGGAGGGACGCTGCGTCTACCGGCGGGAAGCGAACGGCTCCCTGGTCGTACACGCGGACCTCAAGGACATCGCCACCGGCAACGTCAACGACATGTTCGTCGACAAGCAGGGCCGCGCCTACGTGGGGAACTTCGGGTTCGACTACCACGCCTTCATCAGCGAGAAGCCCAACTCCATGATCTACGCGCCACCGGGCGTCCCCAGGGCGCCGATCGCGTGCTACTCGCCGGAGGGCGAACTGCTCGGCCTGAGCGAACCCATGGTCTTCCCCAACGGCCTGTTCCTCACGGACGACGGACAGACCATGCTCGTCGCGGAGACCCTGGCGATGCGACTCACGGCCATGCCCGTGCTGCCGGACGGGCGGCTCGGCCCGCCACGGCTCTGGGCTCCGCTGATCGAGTCCTGGCTGTGGAAGGCCGTCAACAACCCGGGTCCCATCGGTCACCTCACGCGGCGGGTCTCGGCCCTCCTCGACCACCAGGCGATCGCCGACCGCTCCAGCAGCCCGATCGCCCCGGACGGCATCGCCCCCGGCAGGGACGGCACGGCCTGGGTCGCCAACGCCCTGCGCGGCGAATGCGTCCGGGTCGGTCCCGGCGGCACGATCCTCGATCGCGTCGCCACCAGTCAGCGCACGCTCAGCTGTCTGGTCGCCGGGCCCAAGGGCGACACCCTCTACGCCGCGACCATCGCCACCGACGATCCGCCTCGTGCGGCGCAGCTCAACGCGTCCCGGCTCGAGGCGTACGTCCTGCCGTCGTGATCACAGGCTTCGTCCACTCGGCTCACTCATCGGGAGTTCACAATGCAGGGACATCGAACGGACGGTGCCCTTTCCGCCCACGACAGCGCGTACGGCGGGAGGCACCGGTGAGCATCGTCATGGTGACCGGCGCGGCCAGCGGGATCGGAGCCGCGACCGCACGCGAGGCGGTACGGCGCGGTCACCGCGTCGCCCTCGCCGACATCGATCTGGCCGGGGCCGTTGAACTCGCCGGCCGGCTCGGCTCCTCGGCTCTGGCCGTGGAACTCGACGTCCGCGACGAGGAGGCGTGGGAGGCGGCCTTCGAAACCGTCGCGGCCCGGCTCGGCCCCGTCGAGGTCCTCATCAACAACGCGGGCATCATCCACACGGGATACGCGCGGCAACTGTCGATGGCGCAGCACCGCCACATGGTGGAGGTCAACCTCATCGGTCCCATGACCGGGATGATGACCGCGCTGCCCCGGATGCGCGCGCAGGGCCACGGGCACATCATCACCATCTGCAGCATGAGCTCGTTCATGCCGCTGATCGGTTACACCAGCTACGGAGCGACAAAGCACGGGCTGCGCGCCTTTCACCACAGTGTCGCCATCGAGGAACAGGGCGGACCGGTCACGTTCAGCATCATCCATCCGCCCGGCACCCGGACGCCCATGCTCGAGCAGGAGATGGCCGACCCCAGCTCGGTGATCACCTTCGCCGAGAAACCCCTCACCCCCGAGCACGTCGCCTCAGTGATCGTCGACGCGATCGTGAAAAAGCCCCTTGAGGTCGTTCACCCCGCCCTTGCCGGACGCTTCCAGCGGGTCGCGGGCGTGTTCCCCCGGCTCATGCATGTCGCGATTCCCCGGGTGGCCGCCATGGCCAAGCGCCGCAGCCCGGGCGCCCGTCAGACCCCGGCCACACCACGCGGACAGGAAGGCAGCAGGTGACCCCCGACATCTCCACCACCCAGGCCGGTTCCGCGCCGGCACAGCAGGGGCAGTTCGACAGGTTGCGGTCGGCGACCGCGGGCCTGGAGCCCCCCTTCGGCGTCATCGACCTGGACGCCTTCGACGCCAACGCCCTCGACCTCGAACGGCGCGCGGGCGGCAAACCGATCAGGCTGGCCAGCAAGTCGCTCCGTACCCGCGCGCTCGTCCGGCGTGCCCTCGACCGCACGGGATTCCAGGGCATCCTGGGCTTCACCCTCCCGGAAGCCCTTTGGCTGGCCGAGGAGTTCGACGACATCGTGGTCGGCTACCCCACCACGGACCACACAGCGCTCCGCGAACTGGCCGGCGACGAACGGCTCGCCTCCCGCATCACGTTGATGGTCGACTCGTTCGAGCACCTCGACCTCATCGACGCCGCGACCGGCCCCCGGAACACCCGTATCCGCGTCTGCCTGGAACTGGACGCCGCCATGCGCCTGCTCGGTGGCCGCCTCCACCTGGGCCCGCGCAGGTCCCCGGTGCACACGCCGCGCGAGGCGGCCGAGTTCGCACGCGAGGTCGCCGACCGCCCGGGCTTCGAGCTCACCGGAATCATGGGTTATGAAGGCCAGATCGCGGGCCTCGGCGACAACCAACCCGGCTCCCCGCTCAAACGGGCCGCCTTGCGGGTGATGCAGCGTTCCTCCGCCGAGGAACTGCGTGAACGACGGGAAGCGGCGGTCTCGGCCGTCAGTGCCGTGACGCCCCTGCGGTTCGTCAACGGTGGCGGAACCGGCAGCCTGGAGAGCACCGCACGAGAAGACGCCGTCACCGAACTCGCGGCCGGATCGGGCCTGTACGGTCCCGGGCTCTTCGACTTCTATCGCACGTTCCGCCCCGCGTCGGCAGCATTCTTCGTACTGCCCGTCGTACGCCGTCCCTCCGCTCGGATCGCGACACTCCTGGGCGGTGGATGGGTGGCATCCGGCCCACTCGGCAAGGACCGGCTGCCCACGCTGGCCTGGCCGCCAGGGCTGCGCGTCACCGCCACCGAGGCCTTCGGAGAGGTGCAGACGCCGCTGGTGGGGAAGCCCGCGCAGGTCCTGCGCATCGGCGACCGGGTGTGGCTGCGGCATGCCAAGGCCGGCGAGCTGTGCGAGCGAGTCGGCGAGCTGCACCTGGTCAGGGGCGATGAGGTGGTCGAGACCGTGCCCACGTATCGCGGCGAGGGCAAACACTTCCTCTGACACCTGAGACACCGTCCCAATGAAGGGAACCCATGGCTCACATCACCGACCGCACGGTTCTGATCGTCGGTGCCTCGTCCGGCATCGGTGCCGAGGTGGCGCGCCAACTGGCCCACGGCGGCAACCGGTTGGTACTCACCGCACGACGCGCCGCCGAACTGGCCGCAGTGGCTCAGGACGTACGGGCCAAGGGCAGTGCCTGCCTGGACATCGCCGCCGACGCGCTCGATCCGCGAGCGGCCGCCGACGTGGTGGCGGCCGCTGCAGCGGAATACGGCTCCGTCGACATCGCGCTGCTCAACGCCGGCCAGGGGCCGGACATGTCCATGGACCAGGTGAGCGTGGCGGACGTCTCCAGGATCATGGCGCTCAACTACGACGTCGTCCTCAACTACCTCGTCCCGCTGATCGAGCAGATGGGAGGCCAGCGGGAGGGAGGACTGATCGCCCACACCAACTCCTTGGCGGGACTCATGGCCATCCCTCGCCAAGGACCGTACTGCGCGGCCAAGGCGGCCGCACGCACGCTGATCGACGCCGCGCGCGTCGAACTGGCCCCCAGGGGAATCCGGTTCACCTCGATCCATCCGGGCTTCGTCGCCACGGAGCGCATCAGCGGGGACGATCTGCCCAAGCCCTTCCAGGTCAGCCAGGAACGTGCGGCGCGTCACGTCGTACGCGCCATGGAGAAGGAACCGGCGCAGGCGTACTTCCCCCGGACCACGACGGCCCTCGTCCGCACCCTGCGCGCCCTGCCGGAACCGGTGTCCTCCCGGATCCTCCGGAAACTGGCCGCCCGGTAGAGCCGTCCCGAGCTCGTGGGCATGGCACCGACACCTGGGGCGAGCAACCGCGGATGAAGACATCGGAAGGCCCCGGTCGAGCGGGCAGCGGGCCAGTGGGCGCCCAGGTGGGAAGCGGGCAGGCCTGGATCGGTGCGCGGGAGGCGACTCCAGTCGTCCAGAAGGAGAATTCTGACCGCCTGGGGTCTTCTCGGCTGTGCCCAGATGGCTGCCGACACCCTGCGGGATGCCATCGAGAGGGGCCGCTGATCTCCCTCGCCGAGGAGGCCACCGGTGCCACCGACACGGTCGCCCTCCTTCGGCTGTGCAAGGCGGCGGGCGTCTATGTCATCACCCTCCTGTCAGGACGCCCGAACCATCAGCGCATCGTGCTGCTGCCCGCCGAGAACGACCTTGAGCGCACCGGTGTCGCCGGCCCGTGAGAAGACGTCGTACGCCTCCTCCATCCCGTCCAGCGGGAAAGTGTGGGTGACCATGGACGCGGCGGGCAGACGGCCCGCGGCCATCATGCGCAGCAGCGTAGAGGTGGAGTACGTGTCGACCAGGCCGGTCGTGATCGTCACGTTCTTGATCCACAGGTCTTCGAGGTGAAGTGTCGCGGGCTTGCCGTGCACGCCGACATTGGCCACATGCCCGCCGGGCCGCACCATGCGCGTGCACGTCTCGAAACTCTCCGGAACCCCGACCGCTTCGATGACCACGTCGGCGCCGAGCCCTTCGGTGAGGTCGGCGACCAACTGCTCGGCTTCTTCACCCGCGGCGGCCACGGCATCGGCGCCAAGACGCTTGGCGGCGTCCAACCGGGAGGGGGCGAGATCCACAGCGATGATCTTCTCGGGCGTGTACAGCCGGGCGGTGGCGATGGCGGCGAGCCCGATGGGCCCCGCTCCGACCACGGCGACGGTGTCTCCGGGCCGCACGCGTCCGTTCAGCACACCGACCTCGTAGGCGGTGGGGAAGATGTCGGCCAGCAGCACGGCGTCCTTGCTGTCCACCGAACCGGTGAGCGGGTACACGGACAGATCCGCGTACGGCACACGGACGTACTCGGCCTGGGTGCCGTTGATCAGATGGCCGAGGATCCAGCCTCCGCCGCCGCGACACTGTCCGTACGCCCTCTCCCGGCAGAAGCGGCAGCGGCCGCACGCCGTGATGCACGAGACCAGGACGCGGTCGCCGGGGCGGACACCGCGCACGTCGCTGCCCACCTCGACGATCTCGCCGACGGCTTCGTGCCCGAGAACCGTGCCGGGGCGCACCTCGGGAACGTCGCCCTTGAGGATGTGCAGGTCGGTCCCGCAGATGGTCACGGCGTCGACACGGACGATCGCGTCGGTGGCCTCCTGCAGTCCGGGGTCCGTGATCTCCTCCCAGGCGGACTTGCCGGAACCGTGGAACACGAGTGCTTTCATGACGATCCCTTCCTGGGCCTTCCGGGTGCCGGGGCGCCGACAGGGACGGGGTCCCGCGCATGGTCACCCGCTGCCCCTGCGAAACATCGGCACCGAGGACGGCGGGACGCCATGGGGCGGCCACCTTCGAACGGAGTCAGCTCCTCCATCCAGCCTGCCCGTGACGGCTGCCATCCGCATGGGCAGGCCGACCCCCATGGCCGGGCCGGGCCGGGTCCTCCGGACCGAGCGAGCCCCGAACCGATGGCCGCGCAGGCCGACAGGCCCCCGGACGGGCGCACGCTGCCTCGCGGCGCCGGGCGGAAGCGGCCAGGCTGGTCATGAGCCCATCCCAGCGGCCACACGCCGGCGAAGGAGCTGATCACCATGACGAACCCGGTGGAATTCCCGGACCGCCCGGTCCGTGTGAACGCACGTATCGACTTGCCACTGTCCCGATGGCTGTGGCTCGTGAAGTGGATTCTCGCCATTCCGCACTATGTGGTGCTGTTCTTCCTCTGGATCGCCTTCACCGTGGTGACCGTGATCGCGTTTTTCGCCATCCTGTTCACCGAGCGCTATCCCCGCGCCCTGTTCGACTTCAACCTGGGGGTGATGCGCTGGAGTTGGCGGGTCTCCTATTACGCGTACGACGCCCTGGGCACCGACCGGTACCCGCCGTTCAGCCTGGGCGAGGAACCGGATTACCCGGCACGGCTGGACATCGCCTACCCGGAGCGGCTGTCCCGCGGTCTGGTGCTGGTGAAGTGGTGGCTCCTGGCCATCCCTCAATACATGGTCATCGCCTTCTTCGTCGGCGGTGCCAACGTCGGCTGGTGGTCCGGCGGCCTGATCGCCCTGCTGACTCTCATCGCGGCCGTGATCCTGGCCTTCACCGAGAAGTATCCGAAGGATCTGTTCGACCTGATCATCGGCCTCAACCGGTGGGTCCTGCGCGTCTCCGCCTACGCCGCTCTGATGACGGACAAGTACCCACCCTTCCGCCTGGACCTGGGCGGCTCGGAGACGGCCACTCCGGAAGAGCGGGCGTGATCGCCCCGCATTCCCGATCGTGCGCGATTGATCTCGGTACCGGTTCAGCTCCTGGGCGACTCCTTCACGAGTTCGCCGGCGATGCGCGCGGCCCACGCCTCGATCTGATCGAAGTCGCGGAAGTCCCCGCCCTTCCCGGAGGAGACGATCTTCCGGGCGATGAATCCCTTGGCTCCCTCGTCGAGGCAACCGCCGAACGTGACGTGTTCCTGGACGTCGAGCCGGATCACGGCCCGGCGGACGCCGGGAACGGGTGGGATGTCGCGTTCCGAGGCCGACGCGTCGAGGGGGCCGCTGCTGAAGAACCACAGCGGAAGCCGGGAAAGCTCGCGGGCGTGCCGCCGGGCGAAGCGACGTGCGTCCTTGTGCCAGCGCCCCGCGTACAGTCCGCCGCCGACCACCACGGCGTCATAGGACTCCAGACTCGTCACCGACCGGGCGGGCATCACCTCGACCGTCAGTCCCTCCTTGCGCAGGACGTCGGCAATGGCCTCCGCGATCTGCGCGGTCGACCCGTTCGTCGTCCCGTAGGCGACGAGCACCTTGCTCAGCATGACGGTCCGCCTCCTCTCACAGCGTTCTTATCGATTCCTCGGAGACACCGTGAAGTGCCGGGTCGTCCGGCCGCAGGCTCTCGCGCTCCACGGGGCCGTCGAACGTGACCACTCCGGGTCGGTGTTGCAGATGCCGAGGCAGTTCGGGCCGACGAGTCGCATGCCGTGCGAGCGGCACACGGCCAGCAGCGCCCGGGCCTGGTCCGCGTCCAGCCCGGCGGTGACGACGAGCAGGGCGCGTACGCCCGCCTTGCCGCACTCCTCCGCGATCTCCGGGACGACGGCGGCGGGCACGGCGAGCACAGCGAGGTCGGGGGTTCCGGGCAGGGCGCCGACCGACGGGTGGGAGGGGACGCCGAGGATCGAGCTCGCGGCGGGGTTCACGGCGTACAGGTGCCGGGTGTAGCCGCCAGCGTGCAGATGGTGCAGGAGAGCCCGTCCCACCGACCCCGGCCGCCGCCCGGCACCGACCACCGCGATGGCGTCCGGCCGCAGCAGTGGCACCAGGCTGGCCACATCCGCGGCCCGACCACGTGTCTCCACCGTGGACAGGTACGCCTCGTCCTCCGCGAGCTCGATGGTGCAGCGCACCTCCGGGCCCTCGAAGTGACGGGCTGTACGCAGTCCCAGATCGGCGAAGAGCCGGAGCACTTCGTGGTTCTCGCTGAGCGCGTCAGCCGTGAACGTGCTGATGCCTTCCGTGCGGGCAGCCGAGACCAGATGTTCGACGAGGAGGGTGCCGACGCCCCGGTGGTGCAGTCCGTCGGCCACGGCGACGGAGATCTCGGCCGATGCCCTGTCCTCGCCTGTCGCGTACTCGGCCAGGCCGATCATCTGGCCTTGTGTCTCGGCCAGCAGCGCCCGGTATCCGGGGCGCGGCGGCGCACAGGCCCGGTCGGCCGCCATCGTGGCGGAGCGCCGGCTCGCGGCGAAGAACCGCATCCGGAGACTCTCCGGGGACACCTCCTCGTACAACCTCTGGAGCTGTTCACGGTCCCGCGGCGTCACGGCCCGGATGCACGCAGTGGTGCCGTCCGCGAGCAGGGCGTGAACCATGGGTCGGCTGCGCTCGTCGTCCGTCATCGCGGGCCTCCTCAGAACTTCCCGGCACTTCGAGCATCCAGCGGCCCATGGCGCCGTCCCAGGGGCCGGTCGGGGTGCGCCGTATGGGCCCAACGGCCCCACGTCCTCGATTCCTGTCGATCAGTCCTCCCGCAGGAGCAGCGTGCAGGTCTCTCCCGGTGCGACGGTGACGGCCCGGTCGGGCAGGACCACTCGGATCGGTGCCTCCTCCGAGTCGGGCACGCCGATCCGCAACCGTCCTCTGCGGAGCCGTACGCTGACGCCCCAGTGGCCGCGGTAGCGCAGCGAGAATCCGTACTCGGACACTGCCGGAAGCGGCACCGGGTCCAGCTGGAGTGCGTCCTCTCGGGTCTCCAGGCCGGTCAGGCCTCGCTGCACCAGGTCCAAAGTTCCGGCCATGGCGCCGAGGTGGATGCCTTCGCCGGTCGTACCGCCCTGGAGATCGGCGACATCCTGTTCCAGGGCTTCCCGGCAGTACGTCCATGCCTCGGCCCGTCCGGCCCGCGCGAGGACCCAGGCGTGGACGAGGCCGCTGAGGGTGGAGCCGTGGCTGGTGCGCCTGAGGTAGTAGTCGACGGTCCTGCGCCAGAGCTCGTCGTCCATGTCGTAGCCGAGGCGGCGGAACAGGTCCCTCAGCTCGGCGGGCGAGAACAGGTGGCCGAGCATCAGCACATCGGCCTGTTTGGAGGCTTGGTAGCGGTTGACGGTGTCGCCCTCGGACTCAAGGATGCGGTCCAGCCGCCGGATACTGTCGTAGCGGGCGCGGTAGCCGTCCCAGTCCAGCTCGGCGAGTTCGCCGTAGCCGTCGAACTGACTGATGACGCCCCGGTGGAAGGGCACCCGCAGCCGCCGGGAGATCTCCTCCCACTTGGGGAGTTCGCCGCCGTCCAGCTGGAGGCGCTCGAACAGTTCCTCCCGCCGCCATGCGGGCAGGCGCCGTGTGAGATCCAGGGCGCGGCTGAGAACCCAGGCAGCGGTGACATTGGTGTACGCGTTGTCGTCCAAGCCCGGCCGGACGGCGCCTGGATAGCTGTCGTGGTATTCGTCGGGTCCGACCACGCCGCGGATGCGGTAGCGGCCGAGGCCGGGGGTGGACTCCGCACTGTCCGCCCAGAAGCGGGCGATCTGCAGCAGCATCTCCGCGCCCTTGGTGTGCAGGTACTCGGTGTCGCCGGTCGCCTCGCAGTACCGCCACACGTTGTAGGCGATCGCCGAGCCGACGTGGTGCTGGAGGCGGGAGTTGTCCGGCAGCCAGCGGCCCGACCGCGGGTTGAGATGCAGCTGCTGGGTCTCCTCACGTCCGTCGCTGCCGGACTGCCACGGGTACATCGCCCCGGCCCGGCCCGCCTCGTCGGCCGCGCGGCACGCCTGCGGCAGGCGCCGATGACGGTAGTTCAGCAGGGCCCGCGAGACCTCCGGGAAGTGCAGGTTCAGATACGGCAGCACGAACAGTTCGTCCCAGAAGACGTGGCCCCGGTACGCCTCGCCGTGCAGCCCCCGGGCCGGCACACCCACGTCCAGCTCCGTGGTGTGCGGTGACAGCGTCTGCAGCACGTGGAACAGATGCAGGCGCAGGACACGGCCGGCTTCCCCGGGCACCCGGACGTCCGCGCGCCCCCACAACCGCGCCCAGGCCGCGACGTGCGAGTCCACAAGCGCCGAGAAGCCGGGAGCCGCGGTCACCCGGTCGATCGCCGCCCCGTACGGGTCGCTGATCGCCAGGTCGTGTGAGGTGTGCAGGGCCACGGTCTTCTCCACGACGGCGGGTCGGCCCGGAGCGATCGACATCACCAGCCGGTGCACGGCACGGCGGCGGGACGGACGAAGCTCGGATCCCGTCGGCGATCGCCCGGTGACGACCGTGCGGGCCGCCATGCCGATGCCGATGTCGGAGGTGCTGGTGCGGCACCGCAGCCACGTCGTGTCGGCGCCCGCCGTACCGGTCCGCACCTGGGCGAGGTGGCTGTGGTTGAGGGACCGGTAGCGGTGCACGTTGCCGTTGGTCACGTCACCGTCGAGGACGGACTCGACCTCGACCTCACCCGACCACTCCTCAGCGCTGAACACGGTCCGCAGCGCCGCCAGGTGAGGATCCGCCATGTGCACCAGCCGGGTCTGCTCCACGCCCAGCGCACCCGCCTCCTCGTCCAGGAACCGGAACGTGCGCGTCAGCGTGGCACGACGCAGATCCAACGTGTGCCGGTAGTCGAGCAATTGCCGCGCGCCGGGCGAGAACCACGGGCCGGCCGAGCCGTCGGCACGGCGGAGACGGAATCGCAGGAGAAGCCAGTTCGGGAGGTTCACCAGGTCCTCGTTCACCACCCGGCGTCCCGCCACGATCGACTCCAGGCGGTTGTAGATTCCGGCCGCGTAGGTGGCCGGGTAGTGCACGAGGCCGGCTCTGCACTCGGGCACCGCGCCGCGGGTGGCGAAGTAGCCGTTGCCGAGCGTGCACAGCGATTCACGCAGCCGCTCGGCAGCGGGGTCGTACCCCTCGTACTCCCAGGTCCACTCCTTCATCCGCCGTCCTCGCCCTCTGCCTCACGGGTTCTGTCCTCCACGCGATGCGCGGGAGCGCGGCCCTCGGCGGGAGTTCAGGCGCGCTGCGGGACGACCGCCACCGGGCAGTCCGCGTGATGCGGCAGCCTGTGGGCGACCCTGCCGAGTCGCAGACCGAAGTGGCCGTGCCGCCCGAGCGCACCGACGACGATCAGGTCGGCGTCGGCCGATGCCTCCAGCAGGAGCGTGTGGGCGGGGAGGGTGGTCCACGTGCTCGTGGGCGGGACGGCGCCAGGCCCGTACGGCATGCAGCGCGCCGCCGCGCTCCTCGGCCTCGCGGACGGCGAACCGTACGGCGATCGAGCCCTCGGCGGGGTCGCCCCCGCCGACCACGATGCGGCCCAAGGAGCCCTGCCGGTTCTGCTCCCCGCCGCGGACCACGATGACCGGACAGACCGCCCGGGCAGCCGGCGCGAGGCTCACGGACCCCGGCAGCAACCCGCCGATTTCGGAGGCGTGGACGACCCGCAGCGGCAGCCCGTGGCGTGTCGCCTCGTCCACCGCCCGGTCCACGGCCTGCAGGCTGGATTCCGATCCGTCGACACCCACGACCAGCGGGAGCTCCATGGTCCGCACCGCCTCTCTGCCCGGCCACTGCGAGGACCTCCTCTGATTACCGTCGCACCGCGCCGGGCCCGCCGCGACACGCGGATCGACATGCGGCGAGCCTCGGCCTGGGTTGCGCCCCGCCGGTTTGCGGCGATCGTGGAGTCATACGGCCACCACCGCGCCGCCATGGCCTGGGCATCGGCCGCGTGCTGGACGTCGGTGACCGGACAGGAGCCCGATCCGCTTCGAGATCACGGAGAAGGGACGGCCGTCGTGGTTGTGAGAACCGGCGTTTTCGGCGCCATGACCGAGGAACATCGCAAGCAGCTCATGTCTCTCGCTCGGGAGGTGTCGTTCGCGACGGGCGAGCGCATCTTCGACGAAGGCGGCAAGGCCGACCGCTTCTGGATCATCCACACGGGCACGGTCGCTCTCGACCTTCATGTGCCCGGCCGACGCGCAGCGGTCATCGAGACCCTCGGCGCCGGAAAACTGCTGGGCTGGTCCTGGCTGATCCCTCCCCATCACTGGCACCTGGGAGCCGAGGCAGCCAGCCCGGTGCGCGCCTACGAGTTCGACGCGGCGACAGTTCGTGAGATGTGCGCGAAGGACCCGGTGCTGGATCACGAGCTGTACACCTATGTCGTGGGCGTGCTCGCACGCCGGCTCAGGTCCGCCCGGGTGCGACTGCTCGACCTGTACGCGCCCCACGGCGCGGGCGAGGTGCCCTGACGGTACGAGAGGAGGGGCCGCAGGGCCTGAGCCCCCACACACATCGTGAGCGATGTGATGACCCGGACGGGTCGTGGCCGGCGGACGGGACGCGCCCTAACCGGCCACTCCCCCTCCCCCGTCACTGCTCAGCCGAAGTAGTGCTCACTGCTCAGCCGAAGTAATACGCCGCCCGGTGATGCGCGTGGGCCGGATCGCCACCCACATCTCGCGTTCACCCCCTGGCCACGGCGTGGTGTAGGCGTGATCGACCAACCTGCGCACCTCGTCGGGCTCGGTGATCTCCCGCGCGGGTCCGACGACGAGTACGCTCCAGCCCTGGCTCATGGCCTCGTCCACATGGTCGACCTCGAAGGGGACCTCCGATCCCACGGCGGCCGCCGGGACCGAGTCCGGCGCGGTCCGGAACGCGACCACGTCGTCGACGACCTCGTAGTTCACCGGAACCACCGCCGGGCCGTCAGGTGTCGACACCGCGACGCGTCCCACGCCGTGTGTGGAAAGCAGGGCACGGCATTCGTCGGGGTCGAGGTCCCGCAGTCGGGGGTGCAGGAGCGCCTCGCCCCGGCCGGGCGGCAGATCGACGTCGCCCCCGCGCAGGGCGACGAGGCTGGTGCCCAGCGCGTCGGCCAGGCTGATGAGACTGGCCGTGGTCGGGTCGGCCGGCTGTTCTTCGAGGTAGGCCAAATACTCGGGAGCCATTCCGGCGCGGCGGGCCGCCTCTTCCCGCGTCAGTCCCTGGCGTGAGCGTTCGGCGGCGACGCGGCGGCCGATGTCACCGGGATTGGGCGGCCTGCCCGACGGCGCCCCGCCGACGCCGGCGCTCCTGTGCCCGCCTGTCCGTTCCGTACGCGGCAGGGAAGACTCATGAGCGCTCGCGGACCTGTGCTCGATGTGACGGATGTGCGCGTCGGGCCCAGGGAAGACGAGCGTCACCTCGTCCGTGTCCGACCAGCGCACGTCATAGGGCGGGGTTCCATCCGTGTGGTGGAGTCCGACAATCTCGCCGTCGCGCCTGGTGACGCCAGTGGCAGGGCTTTCGACAACGAGTTGATCTCCGAGTTGAGCTCGCATGATCGCCGCCGTTTCCTCAGAATGATTCTGTACCCAACGTGCCACGCGCGGCGTACCGCCGCATGGGATGACGGCTCCGATGATCCCCATGAGCGCCGTGCCCGTGGTCGACGAACTGGACCGCCCCCATCGGTGTGGTGTCCGAGGCCGATGTGCGGCCGATCTGCTGCGCAAGCCCTCGGCCCGTGCCGACCCGTCCGGCGTGGCACCGCTACCGCATCTGAAGGCGAGGGAGCGGGCCGAAGGCCGAAGGTGCCAGGGCCGAGGAGCTGATGTCGGCTCCCGCCGTGCGCGCGCCCCGGAGCGGACCGTGGTCGAGGCGGCCCGTCTCATCGCTGTGCAGAACGTCAAGCGCCTGCCGATGGTGGACGAGGCGGACCGACTGCAGGGCGTCGTGAGCCGCGTGAACCGCGGTGACCGGCCGAGGATCTTCCTGTGCCGTGACGAGATTCACGTCATCGTCCTTGTTGTCGGTCCGGCATCGGCCAGCCGGTCTCCGGGCGGGCCCACCGCTCGGTCGCACCGGCGCCCATACCCTCGATGTCACGCTGGGCAACGCCCACCAGTTGCCGGCCGAGGTCGTGCATGGCCCTGCCCGCCGCCAGTTCGTCACCGATCTCCGGAACGTCCCTGTCCGCGGGGTTGCGGTGGGCGGCCCCGTGCCCGGTGAGCTCCGTGGTGCCGGTGTTCAGCACCGCACGTGCCTTCGTCGTCCCCTCGTCCTCGAAGAGGTAGAGGCGAACCTTCCATTCCACGGTATGTGCCATCACTTTCCTCCTCGTCCCGGCGCGGACCTCGGTGATCCGGACGCGCTCTGCTCATGGATGCGCGGGCCTGCGGCCGCGGTCAGGCACTCCTCCTCGATACGGCGCCGGACCTCGGCGGCGAGCGCGGTCAGTCGCGCCGAGGTCCGGCGCCCGTGGTGCGACGGGGGTTCGGATCCGGCGTGCCGCAGGCGGGAGCCCGGCCAGGTCTGCGGCGTTTCTCGCCCTCATCTCCTCCAGATCGGGGCGTTCGGCGGTGCGCCTCCCGTTCCGCATCACCGTTTGCAGCAACGGCTGGCTCTCGTCGGGGGGCCGCTCTTCACGGAGCCCGATCACGTCGGCGTAACCGGGGCGGCGGAACACCTGTTTCTGCCCGGGAGCGGTCACCTTGGCCGAGGAGAGCTTCATCACCGGCCGGCCGTCGTACTCAACCATCTTGTACGCGGAGTCCAGGAACGGGGCGTCGGCCGAGACCCCGACACGGGTGCCGACGGCGTAGACGTCGATCGGTGCTCCGGAGCGGACCAGACCGTCCACGGAGTACTCGTCGAGACCGCCGCTGGCGACGATCCGTACGTCCGGCAGTCCGGCCGCGTCGAGGAGGGCACGCGCCCGCCGCGCCAGGGCTCCGAGGTCGCCGCTGTCCAGCCGTACGGCCGAGCCGGGCCCACGGTCCAGGTCCCGGAGCACCCGGGCCGCGAGCCGGACCCCTGCCTCGGTGTCGTAGGTGTCCACCAGGAACGTCACCGGGCCCGGATGGGACCGGGCGAAGGCGCGGAAGGCCGCCTCCTCCGTCCCGAACGCCTCGATGTACGAGTGGGCCATCGTGCCGACGGCGGGCAGCCCCTCGGCGGTGGCCGCGGCGACGTTGCTCGTTCCGGCGAAGCCGACCATCGCGCTCAGCCGGGCGGCCTGGTAACCCGCCTGGGGGCCGTGGGTACGCCGGAGGGAGAAGTCCACGACCGGATGTCCCTGCGCGGCCAGAACGCACCGTGCGGCCTTCGAGGCGATCGTCGTCCGGTGGCTGACCTGATTGAGCACATAGGTCTCGACCAGTTGTGCCTGCGGAAGCGGAGCGGTCACCTCCAGCAGTGGCTCTCCGGCGAGGACGATCCGCCCCTCGGGCACCGCCCTCACCTCTCCGGTGAACTCCATGCCGAGCAGCGGGGCCAGGTCGCGTGGAGGCCGGTGCAGTGCCGCGGCGAAAGCGTCGACATCCTCGGCGTCGACCCGGAACCCGGACAGGAAGTCCAGTGTCGACTCCAGGCCGGCGGCCACCAGGAAGCCTCGGTCGGTCGGCAGGTCGCGGACGAACAGGCTGAACGTCGCCGGGCCGGTCATCCCCTCCCGCAGGTACGACATCGCCATCGTGACCTCGTACAGATCAGTGGTCGTCGCCGAGGACATCCGCGTCACCTCCTCCTGGACACCGGTGGGGCACCACGAGCTCGTTCACCTTCGGAACCGTGCGGACCACAGAGGCTCCACCAGGTCCCACTCGGTGCCCCACCGCGCGTACCGTCTGCGGTCCAGCACCAGGCGCATGCTCTTTCGCACGGCGACGAAGCCGACGTACACGCCGACCGCTGTCATGCCGCCGATCAGCCAACCAGTGGCGTTGGCGTCGCCTGCGGAGATCGGCGGGTCCTGAATCGTGCCTTCCCGGTCCCCCCAGATCCGCAGGGTCGATCCCTCGGTCTCGTTTCTGGTATGGCCGGTGGGGCGAGTCCTGTGCACTCATGGTCTGGCCTCCAGCTGTCGCTGCTGGTGCGTCCCCCATCGCGTCTGCCGCGCTCACCACGTTCCAACGGCGGCAGCTCCCGGTCACGGGGCCGAAGGTCCCGGGTGCCCACCACTCGGCCCACCCGGCCCGTCACCGGTCAGATCTGTGGAACGACCGCGACAGGGCACGGCGCGTGATGCAGCACCGCGTGGTTGACCAGGCCCAGCTGCAACCCGACGTGCCCGTGCCGCCTGCGGGCGCCGACGACGAGCAGATCAGCTTCGGACGCGGCTTCCAGGAGCGCCTGCCGGGCCGGGCCATGGACCACCTCGCTGCTCACCTGAACGTCCTGATACCGCTGCGTGGAGTCGCGCAGCGCGTCGGCGAGCACCTGCGCAGGCGCGCGATCGAGGGCTCGGAGTGCGTACCCGGACAGGCGGCCCGGTGGCCCGGGGTTTCCGGCCGGGACGCTCCAGGCGTGCACCGCCACGAGCCGACAGCGCCGTACATGGGCCTCGCGGCACGCGAAATCCACGGCGGTACCACTGCCCTCACCGTCCTCGACGCCGACGACGACCCTCCCGAACCGGCCGTGCCGGTGCTCCACCCCGCCGCGCACCACAATGACCGGGCAGTCGGCATGAGCGGCGACAGCCAGGCTGACCGAGCCCAGGAGCATCCCGGCGAGGTCTCCGAGCCCTCTGAACCCGAGTACCAGCGCGAAGGCGTTGCGCCCGCTGCCCACCAGGGCCGGCGCCGCGTCCTCGTGCAACACCTCACTCGACAGCCGAACCGCTGAGGCACTCCTCCTGGCTCGCTCCGAGGCGGCGGCGACGATGCCGGGCGCCTCGTGATCCGCCGCGGCCGCGTGCAGGATATGGAGCGGCACCTCGTGTCGGAGTGCCTCGTCCGCGGCCCAGTCCACCGCGTCGAGGCTCGACTCGGACCCGTCGATGCCGACTATCAGGGGAACCACCATTGCTCCCGCCTCCTCGATGCCGGAACTCACGCCCGTGCGTTCGCGGCCGCTTCGGGGACCACATGCGCCACGACGAGATCTGGGGTACTCCTCGATGGAGGAGCTCCGTGCTCGACGCGCCGACGCATGGGGACGGCAGCAGTCCGGTCGTCGGCAATGCTCACCGCCCTTCCAGCTTCTTACGAGATGGAGGCAGTCGCCATGGAACAAGCCCTCACCGTGGGCCTCGACGGCTCGCCCGAGAGCCTCGCCGCCGCCCGCTGGGCTGCGGACGAAGCGGAGCGGCGCAGACTCACCCTGCGCCTGCTGCACGCGTGGCCGCTGCTGGTGCCGGAGCCGACCCGCGTCCCGTCGGAGATGGACCAGAACTACTGGGCGAAGCGCCTCGTGCACAACGCTCAGAAGGAACTCCAGGCACACCATCCGGGCCTCACCGTCGTCGGCAACCTGGTCGCCGACGACGCCCAGGACGCACTGCTCCAGGCGGCGTCGGAGTCGGAGATGCTCGTACTCGGCTCCCGGGGCCTGACTCCCGTGGAGAGCTACTTCCTCGGCGACATCAGCATGATCGTCGTGGCACGTGCCGAGCGGCCCGTGGTCCTGGTGCGTGCGGGCAAGCGGGCAGAAGAACCCTCGACGCCTGCGGACCGGGAGGCTGAATCAGGTGCGGCAGGCGCTGTGGTGGTGGGACTGAAACTGCGCGCCCCGTGCGACGACCTGCTCGAATTCGCCTTCACCACTGCCGCGGCCCGAGGTGTGCCCCTCCGCGCCGTCCATGGCCGCAGCACGCCGCTCCACGCGTACACCCCCTGGGGCGTGGATCACACCGTGACCCAGGAGATCGTCCAGGACGCGCGGAATCACCTGAGCCAGGCTCTCGGCCCCTGGCGCGAAAAGTTCCCGGGCGTGGACGTGGCCGCCACCACCCGCCTCGAAAGCCCCGCCAGAGCCGTCGTGGAAGCCGCCGAGGGCGCCGGCCTGCTGGTCGTCGGCCGGCACAAGCACCATCCCAACCTGGGGCCCCGCCTGGGCCCCGTGGCCCAGGCGGCCGTCCATCACGCGCGTTGCCCTGTCGCCGTCGTCCCTCATGACTGAGCCGAACCGTCAGGGGGAGCCGGTGGGACCGGTGCAACGGGCCGACGCATCCGTACTCCGGCTCGGCGCCACTCGCGGGACTCCGCCGCTGCCGCGCGCGCAGGTGTGCGAGACCCACACCGCGGTGGTCCTCTTCATCGGAAACCGCGCCTACAAGCTCAAGAAACCGGTCGCTCTCACGTTCCTGGACTACACCACGGTGGCCGCCCGGCGGGCGGCGTGCGAGCGGGAAGTCGTGCTCAACCGCCGTTTCGCCCCTGACGTCTATCTCGGCGTCGGCGATTTCCGCAGCCCGGACACGGACGTGGCAGAGCCCGTCGTCGTCATGCGCCGTATGCCCGACGAGCGCCGCCTCTCCCGGCTCGTACGGGAAGGGGCGGCCGTCGACGACGCCCTGCGGGCCGTCGCCCGGCTGCTCGCCACCCACCACGCGAGCGCGCCCCGCAGCCGGGAGGTGGACGAGCAGGGGACGCGCGACGCGCTGTCGTCGCGCTGGGAGGCGAGCTTCACCCAGGTCCGCACACTCTCCGACGGCGGCACCGCGCCCGACGGCGTGGCGGAGACCGAGCGGCTGGTGCGCCGCTATCTCGTCGGCCGTGAACGCCTGTTCAGCACTCGGATCGAGGAGGGCCGAGTGCTCGACGGTCACGGGGACCTGCTCGCCGAGGACATCTTCTGCCTCGACGACGGCCCGCGCGTCCTGGACTGCCTGGAGTTCGACGACAGCCTTCGTCACGTCGACGGCCTCGATGACGCCGCCTTCCTGGCCATGGACCTGGAACAGCTCGGCGCACCGGAGGCCGCGGCGCACTTTCTCGCCGAATACACCGAGTACTCCGGCGACCCGGCACCGCCCTCCCTGCGCCATCACTACGTCGCCTACCGCGCGTTCGTCCGCGCCAAGGTCTCGCTGATCCAGGCCCACCAGGGTGCACCGGGTGCTGAGGCGGCGTCACACCGTCTGATGACGACCGCCCTGCGGCACCTGCGCGCCTCCGCCGTCGGCCTGACCCTCGTCGGCGGCCTACCCGGCAGCGGGAAGTCGACACTCTCCGGCGCGCTCGCCGACCGCCTCGGCGTCACACTGCTCAGCAGCGACCGCCTCCGCAAGGAACTGGCGGGCATCCCGGCCGAGCAGTCGGCAGCCGCCGCCTACGGCGAGGGCCTGTACTCACCGGAATGGACCAACAAGACCTACGCCGCCCTGCTCGACCGCGCATCCGTCCTGCTGTCCCGCGGCGAGTCCGTCGTCCTGGACGCCAGCTGGTCCAACCCGGAACAGCGCGAAGCCGCCCTGCGCATGGCCGAACGCACCCACGCCGACCTGGTGGCCCTGCACTGCCGGGTTCCGGGCGAGACCACGGCCGTCCGCCTCGCCACCCGCGCCCCCGGCGCATCCGACGCCGACCTCGACGTGGCCACCGCCATGGCGGCCACGGAACCGCCCTGGCCGGAAGCCGTGGCGGTCGACACGAGCGGCTCCCTGGAGGCAGCGGTCGTCCAGGCGCTGGCGGCCATCCGCCCGCACACCGCTGAGGGGGCCCCGGTCTTCCGCCGGCCCCATATGGAGCCGGACTAGCTAGTATGGCCTGGTCAGGTCGGGTGACCTGACACCCCGGACTGGCGGACCCAGGCGGCGTCGAGGGCGCCTTCCTTCACGGAGGCAACGCCGTCTTTGGTGATGACGCCGACGCGGTTGCCGGACAGGACCAGAGAACTGCCCCCCGCTGCCTGGCGGACCCAGTTGGCGTAGGCGTCGCCTTCACGCACATAGGCGGTGCCGTCGGTGGTGAGGACGCCGGTTCGATCGCCGTCGACGACGATGCTGACGATCGCTCCGGCGAAGAGACCGGGCGCCCCGTCCAAGGCCAGCATCTGAGGGCCGAACGCCGCTTTCATTGCCGGGCCCTTGGGGCCGTTGCCCAGGACGCACTCCCCTGTGATGGGTTCGGACACGGAGCAGCCGGCCTTCGGGTTGCCCCACCGGCCGGTGAAGTTCAGCCAGGACAGTTCGCCGGTGTAGTCCTTCTGCCAGGAGAACACCTTGAGTCCCTGCCGGGTGTCCCAGAGTGTGCCGGCGTTGGTGTAGTCGTCGAGGGTGTCGCCGTTGGGCAGGTGCCGGTAGGTGTGGCGGGCGGCGTCGGGGTACAGGGCGTGGGATCCCTTGGCCGCGTAGACCACCGGCTGATCACCGGCCAGAATGCCCTCGGCGCCGTAGACGAGGGTCTGTCCGCCGTCGTGCTGGCTCAGGGAGACCTGGTAGGGCTTGTCGTCGACGAAGCGGATGGTGACGTGCTCCCAGTCGCCGACGTGGTTGCCGAACGAGGAGTAGCCCCCGACACATCCCCACGGGGTGTACACGCCGATGCAGACCCGTTTGCCGTTGTTGTAGGGGTAGAACGTCCAGTAGTTGATGTCGGTGATGTTGGTCGCGCGGCCGTTGTCGGTACGGTGGACGACCTCGGCGTAGGCCGGCACTGATTTCTCGTTGGGGCGCTGTCCGTACAGGAACGGCGGGTCGGTGCAGGAGTTGCAGCCCAGCGGCTCGTTGGTCACATAGAACTGCTGCTTGGGGTCCTCGCTGTCCTTGTGGATCTCGACGTGGGTGTTGTCCAGGAACGACTCCACGTCGGACGGGAAGTAGGACTCCTGTGTGTGGAGCCAGATGTGGGGGGCGTAGCGGCGCGCGAGCTCGTCGTCCGCCGCCGACACCGAGGCGGTGGAGGCGGAGCGGGTGCCCTCCGCGGCCACAGCCGGCTGGGAAGCCAGCGCCGGGAGGAGGGCGATGGCGGACACCGTCGCGATGAGACGGGACCCCCATCTTCGTAACGAGGCCGACCGGTCTCTTGGTGTAGCGAACATGAATGTCCCGTCATGAGGAGTTCGGGTGGTGGATGGGCCGCGCTGTTGTCACTGTCGAGGTGTCATGCGCGAGCACCTCTCTATGGCAGGGCCATGACATATACGCCACGGACGTGACTTACGGATCTGTCGAGCGGCCCCCCAAATGACGACTTCCCGTGCCTGGGCGGCCATTGACACACCTGGCCCAGGCTCCAGGGCAGCGACCGGCGCCTCCGCTGCGATGAAGACACCGGACAGCTGTACGGCTTGCCTCCGGCGTACGCCTTGCCCGCGGCGCCGTCCGACACCGCAAAGTGTAGGAAGCGGCCCTTGCAGAAAAGTGAGAGTTTTTCTGTATCTGCCACCCCGGCTCGCCGACCCTTCTGACCTGCGGAGTCGCCGCTCATCGAGCCCCGTGAGGCATCACGAACAGCAATAACCGGCAATTTCCGGCAACCGACGGGCACATCGAACGCGGGGTCACGCGGCAGTGGGTGGCATTTCCCGGACGCCGCCCATAGATCTGCGGCTCGCGGGCGCGGGCCCTCCACGGCGGCCTCAACCAGGGACGGATCGATGTCGCCCGGCCGCGTCGCGTGCTGGCCGGGATGCCCTTGCCGAGGGCGGCGGGCGGTCGGACAGTGCTGGCCGGTGTCTCACCGCGGCTGCGGCCGGGATGCCAACACTTCGCGGCCGCCGCCGACACGCCGCTCCCTGACGGCTTTCGATCTGTCGAGCAGCAGTGTCCGGTGCTGTCAGGGCCTGCGTACGGGCGACGGAACGGGGCTCGTTACGATGCGCTGCGCGTCGCCCCCGAGGTGGCGCAGATCCGTTTCTGGAGGGGGATACCTGTGTTCGTGCTTTCCATCCTGCTGCTCATAGCGGCAGTCGTGGTCTTTCTGGTCGGTCGTGGCCGTGACGGCGGGGGCTGGAAACTCGGGGCGGTGCTCAGCGCCGTAGGAGGAGCCCTGGCCGGTGTGTTCGCCTGCGTCCATGTGGTGAGCGCCTATGAGGTCGGCGTACCGGTGACCTTCGGCAGGGTCGGCGCGCCGTTGACGTCCGGCATCCAGTTCAAGTCGCCGTTCACCGAGGTCACGTCCTTCTCAACCCGGCCGGTGGACCTCAACCTCTATGACAAGGACGTGGTCGAGGTCCGCTCCTCGCAGGGCGGGGTCTTGTACGCGGACGTCACCATCAAGTGGGCGGTGGTGCCGGCGAAGGCGGTCTCGCTGTACCGGCTGGCGGGCAGTGAGGAGGCCGTCCAGGAGCGTCTGGTGCTGCCGGACAGCCGCGAGATCGTCCGCAATGTCTTCGCGAAACACACCAGCGAGGAGGGCTACGCCTCGGCTCGCGAGCAGATCGGCTCGGAGATCGAGGACCTCATCAGGGAGCGCCTGGCGCCGCGCGGGATCGACGTCACCGCCGTCAATCTGCGCAATGTGAAACCGTCGGACAGGCTGCAGGACCAGATCGACAAGAAGATCCAGCAGGAGCAGGCCACCGAGCGGTCCGAGGAAGGGCAGCGTACGGCGGAAGCGGAGGCGGAGCGCAAGCGGATCGAGGCAGAGGGCATCGCCAACGCCAACAAGATCATCGAGAAGTCGCTGAGCGACAAGGTCCTGTACAACCAGTGCCTGGAGGCCTACAAGGAGGCCGCGAAGGCAAACCCGGTGTACGCGGTGCCCTGCGGTACGGACTCGGGCGGCACGCCGGTCATCGTGGACAGCAGCAAAAAATAGCCCCGTACTTCGCGGGTGACCGTTTCCGGCCTGTGGCGACGTGGATGTGCCACCTCGATACCGCGGAGGATTTGGACTCCTCGGCATCAGACGATGGTGGGCTGGTCGGTGGCGCTGCGGGCCCGCAGCCACACCTCGCACAGGTGGTAGAGATGGAGGCACTCGAAAACAACGCCCCGTACCCGGCTTCCTCGGATCCAGGTACGGGGTCTGTTCGTGTACCGCGCTCGGCTCGGGCATTGCTGGTCTGCGACCAATGGGACTCGTACACATGTGGGTCGTGTATGCGAAGCCGAAAGCCGGGTCCGGGACCGGTGGCACAGAAACTGGTCGGGGCCTGTCGGCGTGGAGGACGGCGATACCGGCGCCCGTCCGAGGCGGGAGCACAGCTCCGGAGGGGAGCTGGGCCTGCAGGGTCGATGAGAAGGACGGGCCGCTTCGTACCGTCGCGTTCGTGGGGGACGAAGTCGGTCACGAACGCGCGGTGCAGCCAGATTGCCCTGGAGCGGTTCTCGGGGATGTCGCGGTCGCGGGTTACTGCCTCCGGCTCTGCCTCGCCGTCGTCCTTCGAGGCCCTTGGACGTCACGGTGGTCGGTTGGGCCGGCCCGCGGTCGCCACTCGTGTTCTGGGGCCGCGCGGTGGCCGGCGCAGCCGCTGTCGGCCAGGTCCGGGCGGCACCGGGTACAGCCGGTCGACAGAGCGCGGTTCTGGGGGTGTGGTGAAGTGGGGAGCATGACGACGAGTGACGTGATCGTGGTGCCGGAGCTGTACGTCGGCTATCCCGGGGTGGCGTTCGGCGGTTACGTCGCCGGCGTGCTGGCGGAGAGGTCCGGGGCGCAGACGGTGCGGGTGGACTTCCGTGGGCCGGTGCCGGTCGGCGTGCCCGTGCGGATCTCCGAAACGGCGGTCGGAAGCGTGGAGTTGGGCGAGGCTGAGCGACCCCTGGCCACTGCACGCCCCGCCGAGTTGCTGCTCGACGTGCCGGCCGCACCCTCCTGGGACGAGGCTGCCGCCGCAGCGGAGAGGTTCCGGGCGTCGCCGCCATCGGATGTGGTCGACTGCTTCGGCTGCGGCCTGCGTGCTGCTGATCGCGGTCTGCGCGTGCACTGCACGCCGGTGCCGGACCTCGGCCTCGTGGCTTCCGCCTGGATCCCGTCCCGAGCTTTCGCCAGCCCGGACGGCCTGCTCCCGACCCAACTGCTCTGGGGCGCCCTGGACTGCCCGGGAAACTGGGCGGGACGCTTCCTTGGCACCCAGGGCCCGGGTGCGGTCACCGCAGCCCTCACGGGCACGATTGTGCGTCCGGTCGCCGCGGGTGAGCCGTACATCGTGTACGCGTGGCTGCTGTCGGAGTCCGGCCGCAAGCACACGATGGGCGTCGCGCTCGCCACGGCCGAGGGCGAACTGTGCGCCGCCTCCGAAGCGTTGTGGATTGATCCCAGGCCTGCATCCTGAAGCCGCCGCCGCTGCCGCCTGCCGGCAGGCAGGCAGGCAGGCTCCGTGTTGATCGGTCTTGGTGTCGGCCTCAGGTGCCCAGCCCGGTTCCGTGCCGCGTGCCTCGGCGTGCGATGACCGGCATGATGCCGCGGGCGCGGACCTGGTCGCGGTAGATCATGGACCAGCCCTCATCTCGGCACGTCCAGAGCCGACGGCGCGGAGGGGGGCATCGGAGTGCCCGACAGTCGGCGGAACGTCGAGCGCGCCTCTGGTCGTACGGAACGTGATCTTGGCAGACCCGTTCCTATCAGGGGCTTCACCTCGGTCTGACGCCAGGTCGCCATCTTGGCACCCCGGCGCGTCATCACGCACGGCAACCCTTACGTTGCCGAGAAGACCTCACCGAGCCGACCAGGACGACGGGGACGGCTTCGAGCACGGTGGCCAGAACCTACGCTTCAGGGGGCGCCAAGCCGTTGTCGGGGGTCAGGCCGCTGAGCTTGTCGGGGTTGACCTGGAATCGCAGGTTGTGGATGCGGCCGTCACCGAGGTCGAAGGAGAGGGCGCCGACGGTGTACCCGTCGAGGGTGGCCAGGATGCCGAGTTCGCCGTTGATGATGGCCGGCTCCATGGTCAGGGCGGCCAGTTCGGGCTTGGCCAGGAAGCCCAGGAGCCAGCGCGCGACATGGTCGATGCCGTGGAGCGGGCGGCGGGCCGCGGTTACCTTGCCGCCGCCGTCGGACCAGGCGGTCACGTCGGGGGCGAGCAGTTCCATCATGGCGTTGAGGTCGCCGCCCGCGCAGGCCTCCAGGAACTGGGCGGTGATCTGCCGACGCCGGTCGGGGTCGGCGTCGAAGCGGGGGCGGCGGGCCTGGACATGCGCGCGGGCGCGGTGGGCGATCTGACGGATCGTCGGCTCGGGGCGTTCGAGAGTCTCGGCGATCTCGCTGTGCGAGTAGCCGAAGACCTCGCGGAGCAGGAAGACGGCGCGTTCCACGGGGCCGAGGGTTTCCAGCACGACCAGCATGGCGGTGGAGACGGAGTCGGCCAATTCAGCCTCCGCGGCGATGTCCGGGGACGTCAGCAGGGGTTCGGGGAGCCACGGGCCGACGTAGGTCTCGCGGGTGGCCCGCGCGGAGGTGAGGCGGTTCAAGGAGAGGTTGGTGACCGTGCGTACCAGGTATGCCTTGGGGTGGCCGATCACGTCGCGGTCCGTGGCGCTCCACTTCAGCCAGGCGTCCTGCAGGACGTCCTCCGCGTCGGTGACGCTGCCCAGCATCCGGTAGGCGGTGGCGAACAGCAGCCTACGGTGTTCGAGGTACGGGTCCTGCTCGGCGCCGGTGTCGATCACCGGCTCATGCTGCCAGCGCCGCGGACAGGACGGCAAGGTGTGGATCACGGCGCCGGGAGCCGGTGTGCCGGTCATGCCGCGGGCCTGCGGGTGGCGCGGCCGCCCTTGGAGACGATGGTGGTGAGGTTCATGCGCTTGCTGAACCGGTAGGTCAGGAGGGGGCTGCCGCTGACCATCTCCTTGTACGCGACGGCACCGCGGCCGGTGAGGCACTGGCGGCGGGGAGTGAAGTCGGTCCTGGTGAACTGGATGACGGCGTCCCGGCGGCCGAGGCTGACCGGCTGGTGGTAGTAGCCGAACCGGAACGGCTTGACGGCCTTGCCGCGCACCAGCCGCGCGACGGTGTCGGCGGTGTACTGGGCGGTGGGCAGTCCGCTCTGGCAGGAGCCGTGGAGCTGTCCCCAGGCCAGGCGGACGGCGGCGGCGTCACCGATGGCGTGGATCTCCGGGTGGGACACCGACCGCAGCGTGGCGTCGACCAGGATCAGACCGCGGTCGTCGGTGGCGATGCGGGCGTCGGTGGCGAGCGATGACACCTTGACGCCTGTGGTCCACAGGCAGGCGTCGGAGCGGATGATCCGGCCGTCGGCCAGCTCGACGGCTTCGGGCAGCACCTTGGTCACGCGGGCGCCGGTCTCCAGGGTGACGCCGAGGCGGTCCAGCGCGCGGTGGAGGTGGGCGCGGGCCTTGGCGCCCATCAGGCCGCCGGGCTCGTCCGGGCTGATCAGCGTGACGTGCAGCGCGGGGTGGCTCTCGGCGATCTCGGTGGCCGCCTCGATGCCGGTCAGGCCGGCACCGCAGACGGTGACCGTGCCCCTGGCCGCGGCGATCTCGGTGAGCCGTGCGGCGAACCGGCCGGCGATTTCCGGGTTGTTGAGGGTGAACGCCTGGACGTCGGCGCCGGGGACCTTCCCGGTGTCGGTCGAGCTGCCCAGCGCGTAGATGAGCGTGTCGTAGTCGAGGGACATGGTGCCGTCGACGGTGATGCGTCGGGTCTCGGGTTCGATGGCGGTGGCGGTGCCCTGGACGAACGTGACGCCGGTGCCGGCGAGCAGGTCGGGGATCCGGTGGTCGGCCAGCTGCTGTCCGGTGGCGATCTGGTGCATCCGCAGCCGCTCGACGAACCGGCTCGTAGGGTTGACCAGGGTGATCTTCACGCCGGTCCGGCGGGTGCGGTGGGCCAGCCGGATGGCGCTGAACATGCCCGTGTAGCCGGCGCCGAGAACGACGACGTGGTGGCCGTTGGTCATATCTATCTCCCAGGGTCGGGCACCGGCTTCGGTGCCGGTGACGCCCATGGGACAAGCACCCCCCACCGGACGTGACAGGTCGCTGATGTGACCTACATCACGTCGGTGTTGGTGGGCCGGAAAGAACGCACCACGTGCCTGGTTGTATCGGGCCCGGCCGAGGCGGAGCAGGACGCCAGAGACAACCGCCGCTGCCACGGCCCAAACCCGAGACTGCCGTCTTCGGCCTGCCCCCACCCGCAGTGGAGCGCCCTGGGCGGCTACGCCGTACAGCTGGCGGCACACCGGGGCGTCAAGGTGACCGCTCTCGCGGGCGCAGCCGACGAGGAGTTCGTACACGAGCTGGGCGCAGCCCCGTTTCCTCGCACGCCGAAGCGCGGCGGACGCGCACGACGCCGTCCTGGACGGCGCCGACCTCGGGGCACCGGCGCTTGAGTGGGTGCGTGACGAGGGCGCCTACGCGGGGTTGCTGCCGTAGGCGAACCTGGCCCCGATGCAGGTGATACGCACGGCTGCGGTCTCGGTCGGGCCGGACGGCACGCAGCTCGGGGAGCTGGTGAAACTGGTCGACGTCGGGGCCCTCAGCACCCGCGTCGCCGAGACCTATCCGCCCTGAACCACCCCATGTCCTGGGCAGGCCCACGCCCCAGGCCCATACTCTTGGCTCACGCCGAGCCATGAGTATGGGCCGTAGCGAGGGCCGTCACAGAGGCTCCGCACGGGAACCGGAGCACGGGTCGCGGACTCCGGTGCGGGCGTTCCGCAAGTCAGGCCGCGGAGGAAGGCTCCGGCGTCGACGAGGATGCCGCGACACCCGTGGAACCCTCGATATCCGCGTCGGCGTGCCGGCGTTCGTGCCGCCAGGAAGCCGCCCAGGCGAGCACCGCTCCGCCCACCGCGTAGGCACCGAGCACCCAGAGCGCCGACATGGTGGCGTGGCCCGAGAAGTACACCGTGTTGCGGACCAGGGTCGTACCGGCTCCCGGCGGTAGGGCCTGTCCGATCGCGCTCCAGAAGGACGGGAGCAGCGGCGCGGGGTAGACGCCGCCGGAGCTCGGGTTGCCCAGCACCACGAAGAGCAGGATGACCACGCCGGTGCCCAGGAGACCCAGCAGGGTCTGCAAGGCGAGTGCGGTCGCCGCCGAGGCGAGGACGACCAGGGCGCCGATGGCGCTCAGGGCCCAGAAGTGACCGCCGAGCGCGTCGAACACCGGTCCTACGACGACCGCTCCGGCGATCCCCGACACGGCCGCGTACAGCGCGAGGACGCCGAGGCGGATCAGGGTGCGGTGCCTGTTGGCGGGTCGGGAACCCGCCGCCATGCCCATGATCGTCGCGGTCAGGTAGCCGCCGATCACCCAGCCCAGCACGAGGTAGAAGGACGTCATACCGCGCCCGTCCCCCGCGTTCGGGGGCCGGATGTCGGTGACGTCGATCTGCCGTTTCTGCGCCGTCTCGATCTTCTGGGCGATCTGTGTGGCGGTCTGCGACACCGACGGCCCGCCCGCCGAGGCGACCAGGAGGGTGTCCTTGGTGCCGGTCGCGTTGAAGAGGAAGGCGGCGTCCGTCTTCCTCGTGAGGACCCAACTCCGGGCGGTCGCGGCGCTCGGTGCCGCCGTGGCCTCGACCGGGTCGCCGTCGAGGGCGTTGAGCTGGGCGACGATCTTCGCGGACACCTGCTGCGGAGCGGCGACGGCGACCGGGATCGCGTGCGGCGTGGGCGAGTGGAAGGCCCCGACGTAGGACACGACGAAGGCGAGCTGGACTAGCAGGCCGCCGAGCACGAGCCCGAAGGCCCGGAGGGTGACGGCGTCCCTGAACTCGGCTGCGAAACCAGGGGACTTGGCGTCGTGTTCGGCGGGGGACATACCCGAGGAAGGGCTGGAAGGTGCTTTCACCGGCGAATGATCGCACAGGAGGATGAACCCTTTATTCCGCTTCACGGGACCGGCAGTCAACATGCCCGTCGCCCCCGGAACCGGCTATGCAGACCACAGGCGTGCCGCTCCACCGCCGTAGGTCGGCCGATGGAGCGGCACGGGCCGCTCAGGGTGCGGAGGGGCAGGTCAGCACTTCCACACTGCCCAGTGCATGACCCCCTTCAGCTCACCGCTGTTGAGGGCCACAGGGGTGTCGACGCCCACCTTCGAGGCGCCCTTGCCCGGGTAGTACCAGAAGTAGTGTCCGTGGTTCCGCTTGTTGTAGTGGACCTCCAGCCAGCCCCTGGAGTGCCGGACGTACGGGGCGAACCAGTACGCGCCCTTGTACCCGGGCCGGATGGTGTTGGTGAGGGTCTGGGTGGTGGTGCGGGTGTCGCCCAGCGTCCACTTCTCGGTGCTCGACACGCTGGCCTTCACGCCGCCCTCGAACACGTCCGAGAATCCGGAGCCGACTTCCAGCTTCTGCTCCTCCTCGTAGGTGTACGAGGTGTTGGTCGCGTAGCTGGCGGTGAAGGTGTAGCTCTCGTTGTCGGAGCCCGCGCAGTTCGCGACGACGTTGGTGGCCTGGTGCCGTTTGCCCAGCGCGGTCCAGGCCTTCGTCTCGTGGTACTGGCAGAGGTCGGGCGTCATGCCGCCGTGGCCGCCGTCGCAGTCGGCGATCACGTCCGGGTAGCTGTTCGGGTTCCAGCCGGGGGTGAGGTTGGAGTTGTCGTACGCGGCGCTGGCCGTCCCGGTGGAGAAGGGAAGAATCAGCACGGCGAGGGCGGGCGCCAACAGGCCCAGTCGTCTGCGGCCGGCGGCCTTGAGGATGTTCATGGAGACGTTCCCCTCGTCGGGGCGGGCCACCCGCTCGCCGATGTGGTGGCGCGGGAGGCCCGTCAGATGTCCGGACACGCTGCCCGGCAGGGCTGCGCTGACCAGATCGTCAGGGCCCGACGAGTTGATCGACCAGCCGTTCCCATCAGGGCAATCAAAGTCCGCGCGCCTTCCGGTGCGCCACGGCGATCAATGTCCGCACACCCTGCGATACGGCGCGTCCGGCACGTACGTGCGCCACTGGGCGCGGGTCAGGTCGGCGTTGCCGGCGCGGGCGCAGACCTGGGTGACCGCATGGGTGGAGGCGACGCCGTACCGCTGGAGCGGGACGTGGACGCTGCCGGCGTAGAGGGTGTTGTTGTCGGCGCTGAAGGCGAGGGTGTCGATGCTGTCGCCGGGGGTGGTCAGGAGGTCGCCGAGCGGTTGCCGGGTGGTGGTGTCCCAGAGCTGGAGCGAGCCGGCGTCACCGCCCACGGCGAGCGTGCGGCCGTCGGGACTGAGCGCCAGGGCGTGAACCCCCTCCGGGACGTCGCCCAGCCGGGCCGGGAAGACGTTCATCAGGACACCAACCTTGTGCCGCAGCTCCCCGTCCCACAGCGCGACCCGGCCGGTCTGGTCCCCCGCCGCCGACTGCGAGCCAGAGCCATTGCCGTTGTCGTCGCCTCGTAAGTGGCCCTTAACGCCGCTCTTCGCGGGCTGGAATCGGCACGGCCGCCGGCCGCCACTCTCGCCTGATCAACCCGAACACCCACGAGTCGGACACCTCGCCGTTCACGACGCAGTCCTCCCGCAACGTCCCTTCACGCATGAATCCGATCTTCTCCAGGACCCGGGCAGATGCCACGTTGCGCGTATCGGTCTCGGCCTGAACTCGATTCAGGTCCAGTGTGTCGAATGCCCACTGCAGCAAGGCGTGCGCGGCCTCCGAGGCGTAGCCGTGTCCC
Source organism: Streptomyces graminofaciens (assembly GCF_030294945.1). Lineage (NCBI taxonomy): Bacteria > Bacillati > Actinomycetota > Actinomycetes > Kitasatosporales > Streptomycetaceae > Streptomyces > Streptomyces graminofaciens. Next base: position 1,035,972 of record NZ_AP018448.1, read on the forward strand.
CACATCGCTTCGTCGAGGACGTAGCCCAACGACGCGCTGCGGTAGTCCGGGTTCCATCCGGTCAGACCGCACCAGCCGACGAAGGCCCCGTCAGAAGCGCGGTCGATGGCCACCCGGGCCCCGGTGCCTTCGTCCGCCATCTTCCGGCACATGTTGATGAAGCGTTCGGCGCGGGCCCGTTCGTTCCACGGCGGGGAGTCCCAGTAGCGCATCACGTAGGTGCTGCTGTGCAGGGCGAAGAGCAGGTCCGCGTCGGCGTCGGTGAAGGGGCGCAGTCGCAGGCGAGCGGTGTGCAGCATGGGGGTGGCCAAAGTCATGCGCACCATCTTGTGTCCTCATGGGGCGGGCAGAACACCGAATATCCGATCCCGGTCCGATCCTCACGCCCAAGGCTCCGCCTACCAGCAGATCGTGCACGGCACGACTACTCGGCCTGCCCACCGACGACCCAGACATGAACGTCACCCACAGCCGCCTCGCCCGCCAAGGCTTTCTCGCCCAACCCGGACGAGGTCACTACCAGAAAACGGACTTAGAGAGCATCTGATCTAGGTAGTTGGTGTTCTGGGATGGTTTTGTGACTGGTGCTGTTGGCGGTCGTTGGATGAGGCGTGAGTGTTCGTCGTCCGTACCGCAGTGACGTGTCCGACGCCCGCTGGGCCTTGATGAAACCGGTCTTCGACGACTGGCGGGCGAGACGGACCGGACCCGGAACGGCAGCCCGGGTGCACGACCTGCGAGAGATCGTCAACGCGATCCTCTACGTCAACCGCACCGGCATCCCGTGGGAGTACCTGCCGCACGACTTCCCGCCGTACAAGACCGTCTACGACTACTACGCGAAGTGGGAATCCGACGGCACCACCCAGCAGGTTCACGACCTGTTACGCGGCAAGACCCGCCGATTCCACGGCCGCCGCGCTGAGCCGACCGCGGCCGTGGTGGACGCGCAGAGCGTGAAGACTTCGGCAAATGTCGCCAAGACGAGCCAGGGCATCGATGCCGGCAAGAAGATCAAGGGACGCAAGCGGCACCTGATCACGGACACGCTCGGTCTGGTGCTGGCCGTCCTGGTCACCGCCGCGAACGTGCACGACACCACCGGCGGCAAGCTCCTGCTCGACGACCTGGCCGCGGCACATCCCAGCGTGTCCAAGGTCTGGGCCGACGGCGGTTACCAGAACAGCATCTGCAACCACGGCGCCGGTCTGGGCATCGATGTCGAGGTGGTGCAGCGGCCGCGGGCCAAGGGGTTCGAGCCTCTGCCGAAACGGTGGGTGATCGAGCGGACCTTCGGCTGGCTGATGCAGCACCGCCGCCTGGCGCGGGACTACGAAGCCCTGCCCCAACGATCACGAGCGATGATCCACTGGGCCATGGCTAACAAAATGTCCCGCGAACTGACCGGAGAATCCACACCAACCTGGCGAATCGAAACGGACATTCGGCTCACATCCGCGTGAACACTGATCAGATGCTCTCTTAGAGGTCCTAACAGAAGTTGTTGATCAAGTGACTTTCGACTTGGGTGGTCGTTGGTCTAGTCGTGGGGAAACGTCAGTCGCGGCCGTGGATCGTGTCGGACGAACTGTGGTCGCTCATCGAGCCGTTACTGCCCGAGCCGGGGCCGAAGCTGGTGGCGGGCCGGCCGCGGGTGCCGGACCGACAAGCCCTGTGCGGGATCCTGTTCGTGCTGCACACGGGCATCCAGTGGGAGTACCTGCCCCAGGAACTGGGCTTCGGCTCGGGCATGACCTGCTGGCGGCGCCTGGCCGCATGGAACGAGGCCGGTGTGTGGGAGAAGCTGCACCTGGTGCTGCTGAAGAAGCTGCGGTCGGCGAAGCAGCTGGACTGGTCGAGGGCGGTGATCGACTCCTCCCACGTGCGGGCGGCCCGACGGGGCCCAAAAGCGGTCCCAGCCCGGTCGACCGCGCACGGCCGGGCAGCAAGCACCACGTCCTTGTCGACGGGCAGGGCATCCCGCTCGCGGTGTCGCTGACCGGCGGCAATCGCAATGACGTCACTCAGCTGATCCCGCTGCTGGACAAGATTCCACCCGTGGCCGGCGCGGTCGGGAGGCCGCGGAGACGGCCGGACATGCTCTTCGCGGACCGCGGCTACGACCACGACAAGTACCGGCGACTGCTGCGGAAACGCGGCATCCGGCCCGCGATCGCCGAACGGGGCCAGCCACATGGCTCCGGCCTGGGCATCTTCCGCTGGGTCGTCGAGCGCACCATCTCCTGGCTCCACGGCTTCCGTCGCCTGCGCATCCGCTGGGAACGACGCGACGACATCCATGAAGCCTTCCTCGGCCTCGCCACCTGTCTCATCACCCACCGACACGTCCAACGCCTTTGTTAGGACCTCTTAACGACCTCGTACAGCCCTAGGAAGTTTTGGTTCTTCTAGAGCTCACAGCCGGTTGCTTGGAGGGGCCCGTTGCGCTTCAGGCAACCCGACGCAGGAGTCACCATCCGCGATCAGCGCGGCACCTTCCGCCGCTGTCTGCATTCCAAGTGCACCCGCCCCGGACCAGCCGCGGACCAAGCGACGTCCTGTGGCCGCATAGGCGGTGTAATACGTACGGACGAACAAGAACGTGGCGGCGTCGTCCACCGGCCACAGTGTCGCCGAAGGGCGTGTTCTTCGAACGCCACTTTTCCCACGGCCTGTTCGCCAGCCGCACCCAGTCCGAAGGCGTGGGCGCTCTCCTGAAAAGACCTCTCCGTCCTTCGATCTGGGATAGACATCGACGGAGTGGAGCCAGGATCATCCTGGCTCCACTCCGTGCTGCGGACGTGTCACTGGAACTGTGCGAAGAACCTCCAGATCTCTGCTTTGGTCCAGGTGGCGACGCCGCTTTCGCCGGGGGAGCCGTCGACCGGACCGGGTATGTGGCCTCCGTCGAACGCGGCCCATTGGACCGGGTATCCGGCACGGCAGCCCGAGTAGGTGGTGGTGATGTGCGTTCGGCTGCCCGGGGCGGGCTCGCGCGGGCTTTGGCCGGTGCAGCCGTTGTTGGCGGCGAACTTGTCGCGCAGGGATCGTCCTTGCGCGATGCTGAGGACATTGTCGCTGACGCCGTGGATTCCGAAGTAGGCGATGGGCTGGGTGCCGCCGCCGCACCCGCTGATCTGAGCGCCGGAGATGACCGCGACGGCCCTGAAGACGTTCGCCCGGCTGCATGCGAGTGCGTAGCTCATACCGCCGCCCCAGCTGAATCCCGTGGCGAAGCGCTGTGCCGGGTTGACACAGAGGCCGCCCTCGATTCGCCGGATCATGTCGTCGACGAAGGCGATGTCCTCACCACCCGAATCGGCCCAGCCGTTGCCGAGGCCCTGGGGCGCGACGAGGATCGCGCCGTTGTTCGACTGTTCCTGTTGGCCGTAGTAGGACCAGGCGTTCCCGCTCGTGCCGCCCGAGGCGACCTCGCCGGCGGTTCCGCCCCGCCAGTGGAACGCGAAGATCAGCCGGTAGGGCCGGCTGTTGTCGTAGTTGGCGGGAACCCTGAGGATGAAGCTGCGGCTCTTGCCGCCGCTCTGAATCGTGTGCGTACCGCTCGCCAGAGTCGGGGCGCTGCCGCATCCGCCGCCGCCACCGGACGACAGCTTGATCATCTGCCATTGCTGGTTGGCGCCGCCCCAGTCGGAGTACTGGACGACGGTGCCGCCGTCGGCGGTGGAGGCGCCCTGCACCTCCACCGCCTTGCCGCTGGTGCGGTTGATCAGCCGGACGTGGCCCGCGTCCGAGTCGGCCAGGCGGAACTGCTGGTTGGCCCCATTGCCGTCGGCCCACTGCTGGATCGCGGCACCGTCCGCGGTCGAGGCGCCGGCCACGTCGAGGACCTTGCCCGAATGCCGGGCCTTCAGGCGGTAGAAGCCGCCGCCGGAGTCCACGAACTGCCACTGCTGGTTGGCTCCGTCGTTGCGCGTCCGCTGGTTGACCCGCGCGCCGTCGGCGGTGGCCGCGCCGGAGACGTCCAGCGCCTTGCCGCTGTTGCGATTGACCAGCACATACCAGGCATTGGTGTCCACCGTCGCCGCCTCGGCGGGCGCCGGATTCACCGCGGCGAGCATGCCGATCGCGAGGGTCGCCGCCACCACGGCGGCGACCCGGGACCACCAGCGAGGCCTGCGTGGAGGGGCGGGGGAAGCCGCACCGGAGGACTTCATCGATTTCACCCTTTCGTTGATGGCAGGCCCCATCAGGTGCGGGTCCAGCGTTGGTTGCTGCCGTTCGAGCAGGAATAGAGCTGGATCAGGGTGCCGTTGGCGGTGCCGCCCGAGACGGCGTCGAGGCAGAGGCCGGACTGGACGCCGACGATGGATCCGTCGGAGTTGAGGCGCCATTTCTGGTTGTCGGCGCCCCAGCAGCTGTAGATCTGGACTTTGGTGCCGTTGCCGGTGCCGGCGGCGTCCAGGCACTTGTTGCCGTAGACCCTGAGCTCGCCGGCGGCGGTGTACGTCCACTGCTGGTTGGTGCCGTTGTGGCAGTCCCAGAGGTTGAGCTGGGTGCCGTCGGTGGTACTGGTGCCGGGCACGTCCAGGCAGCGGCCTGAACCGACGCCCTTGATCGGGCCGGAACCCGAAGGGGGCGTAGGGGAGCTGCCGTTGAGTGCGTTGAGGACGGCGGTATAGGCGGGCTTCTTGCTGCCATCGCCGTTGAACAGCAGCGGCGTGTGCTCCGGTCGCCAGGAGTCGGTGTCGCGCACACCCCACACCGTGATGCCTAGGCAGCGCGGGACGGCCAGGCAGTCGTTGGTCACGTTGGCGTAGGTCGTGGCCGGGGCGCCCTGGATGTCGAGTTCGGTGATGGCCACGTCGACGCCGAGGGCGGCGAAGTTCTGCAGGGTGGTGCGGAAGTTGCTGTTGTAGGGGCTACCGCTGTTGAAGTGCGACTGGAAGCCGACGCAGTCTATCGGCACGCCGCGCTGCTTGAAGTCTCGGACCATGGCGTACATGGCCTGGGTTTTGGCCCAGGTCCAGTCCTCGACGTTGTAGTCGTTGTAGCAGAGCTTGGCAGCCGGGTCGGCGGCGCGCGCGGTGCGGAAGGCGACCTCGATCCAGTCGTTGCCGGTGCGCTGCAGGTTGGAGTCGCGCCGGGCTCCCGAACTGCCGTCGGCGAAGGCCTCGTTCACGACGTCCCACTGGGCGATCTTGCCCTTGTAGTGGGCCATCACGCCGTTGATGTGGTTGATCATCGCCTGGCGCAGCGTGCTGCCGCTGAGGCTCTGCATCCAGCCGGGCTGCTGGGAGTGCCAGGCCAGGGTGTGGCCGCGCACCTGCTTGCCGTTCTGCACCGCCCAGTTGTAGACGCGGTCACCGGCGGTGAAGTTGAACTGGCCCCGCTGCGGTTCGGTGGCGTCGATCTTCATCTCGTTCTCGGCCGTCACCGAGTTGAACTCACGACCCGCGATCGTCGTGTACGCCGAGTCGCCCAGCCTGCCCGAGGCGATGGCGGTGCCGAAGTAGCGGCCGCTCTGCGCCGCCGCGGCGCCGAGCGTGTTCTCGGCGGCGTGCGCGGTCGGCGGCGCGATCAGTGTGGCGACCGTACCGAGGACGCCGACGACCAGCGCCAACAGCAGGCCTCGGATCTTCCGGCGGATAACGGGTCTGGGAACGGCATACGAGCCCATGACTGTGCCTCCAAGGTAGAAATCGCGGAAGGACTGAAGCGCAGGGGAATGCGTCGTCCGCTCCCACTCGGCAGACGGACGGGGCAGGCCGGAACCCGGGCAGCACGGAATCACCGGACACCGCGGTCATGGGACCGCGACGATCTCAAACGGCACGGACGGCACCCGGTCGGCCGTCGGGTGACGTACGGCGGGCGGCGGCGGTGTTTCGACACAGGCATGGGGCACTCCATCGCGGCTCAGCCGGGGGACCGCCACGCGGCGTCGCGTACCTCTCCAACTGCGCGAAGAGCCAGGATGCGCTGGTGCGAACCTCACCGGAACGTGACGGGGTGGCGCAGGTGCTTTGATGCGCGGTCTGTCGTGCGGCTGTGCGTGGATCTGCCGTGCAGTTGTGCGTGGATCTGCCGTGCAGCACAGATTGCCCAGGGCCGACGTGGTTCGATATCTCGAACTATCGCCGGGTTCTCAGACAGGGATGATTGAGGCATTGACGATGGATCGTCAATACTCCCAGCAGAAGAAGTTTCGATTCCTCGCCCGAAACATTCGGGAATCCCGGCGAGCCGGACGGCGAACCCCCGGCGCCACCATCGACGGATGTCGTAGGACCGGGGCCGGGGCGAGGGCCGGGACGACATGGACGCCGCTTGCTCGACTTCTCTCCTCCGCGCGGCCACCTTTGACTGGCGAGCTGTCGCAAAATCCGGAGCACTTCCGGTCGGCGTGACAGCTTGCCAAGCCCAAAGGGGAGGCGCTGTTTGTGGACAGATCGGCGACAAGCCTTGACCTGAGGGCAGCACATTCCTAGCTTGTGGCGTCGAAGCATGCGGTAATTCTTCGAAATGTTTCGAGATTGTCCCTGCCCCTGGCACGTCCGCTCCGCAGTTCATCGGGGTCACCCCACCCCCGCCCCCCCCCAAGGAGGCCCTCTGATGTGGTTTCGCCAATCGTCCCCGGTCCACCTAAGACGCTTACTCGCCGTCCTCGCGCCCTTGCTGCTCGTGGCCACCCTCCTCGGTGCCCAGCCCGCCAGCGCGGCGACCGTAGACCCCAACGCCTCGTATGTGCTGGTCAACCGCAACAGCGGCAAGGCCCTGGATGTCTACAACATGGCGACCAACGACGGCGCCCGCATCACCCAGTGGACCAGGAACGATCAGAACCAGCAGCAGTGGCAGTTCGTCGATTCCGGGGGCGGCTACTACCGCATCAAGTCCCGCCACTCGGGCAAGGTGCTGGACGTCTACAACTTGTCCACCGCGAACGGCGGCTCGATCGTCCAGTGGGCCGACCTGAACGGCACCAACCAGCAGTGGCGCCTGGCCGACAGCTCGGATGGCTACGTGAGGTTCATCTCGCGCCACAGCAACAAGGCCCTCGAAGTACAAGGCGCCTCCACCGCCGACAACGCGAACATCGTCCAGTACGACGACTGGGGCGGCACCAACCAGCAGTGGCAACTCGTCAAGGTCGGCGGCGACAATTCCGGCCCGTGCGATCTTCCGTCGACATACCGCTGGACATCAACGGGCGCGCTGGCGCAGCCCAAGCCGGGGTGGGTCTCGCTCAAGGACTTCACCGTCGTCCCCTACAACGGCAGGCAACTCGTCTATGCGACGACGCACGACACGGGGACGAGTTGGGGTTCGATGAACTTTGGCCTGTTCACCAATTGGTCGGAGATGGCCTCGGCCAGCCAGAACACGATGTCGGCTTCCACCGTCGCGCCCACGCTCTTCTACTTCGCGCCGAAGAACATCTGGGTGCTCGCCTACCAGTGGGGCGGGACCGCCTTCTCCTACCGGACGTCGAGCGACCCCACCAACCCGAATGGCTGGTCATCCCCGCAGGTGCTCTTCTCCGGGAGCATCTCCGGCTCCGGAACAGGCCCCATCGACCAGACGCTCATCGGTGACGGGACGAACATGTACCTGTTCTTCGCCGGTGACAACGGCAAGATCTACCGGGCCAGTATGCCGATCGGGAACTTCCCGGGCAGCTTCGGCACGACCTCGACAGTGATCATGAGCGATACGACGAACAACCTGTTCGAAGCCCCGCAGGTCTACAAGCTGCAGGGCCAGAACCGCTACCTCATGATCGTCGAGGCGATCGGCTCGCAGGGCCGCTACTTCCGCTCGTTCACGGCCACCAGTCTGAACGGCTCATGGACACCCCAGGCCGCGACCGAGAGCAATCCCTTCGCCGGCAAGGCCAACAGCGGCGCCACCTGGACCAACGACATCAGCCATGGCGAACTGATCCGCACCAGCGCCGATCAGACGATGACCGTCGATCCCTGCAATCTGCAGTTGCTCTACCAGGGGCGCAGCCCCAACTCCAGCGGCGACTACGGCCTCCTGCCCTACCGTCCGGGTCTGCTGACACTGCAGCGCTGACGGCGTGGCACGAGTCCGGCTCCGGTATGGAGCCGGCGTGGCGGGCTCGGCGGAAGGCCGAGCCCGCCCGGGTCACGCGACCACGTCAGCGCTCATACGGCGACGAAGCGCGGGTCGGGCAACGCTCGCCAGCCCGAGGGCCATCCCGCAGCGCTGTGCCGCCGCCGGTGGCGCTTGCCAACGGTCCAGGCGCACCGGGTCGCCTGGTGCGCTGCGGCGGACGAGCCAGGCTTCGGTGATGTGGGTGAACATCGCCTCGGCCGCACCGCTCGGGTCGTGGGCGGCGATGCGCTCGTACACACGGCGACGGCCGCGGTTGGAGGCGACGTACATGGCGCGCTCGGGCCGGTCCATGTACCGCGTGGTGTTGACGACCTGGCTCTCCAGCGCGCGGACCACCCCACGGGCGATGCGGTTTCCCGACGGCTGCATGATGACGTCGTGGAAGGCGACCCAGCTCGCCCGGCGCGTCCGGTGAAGGGCATCCGCGCCTGACGAGCGTCGGGTTCGTCCTACGCCGATCGCACAGTTGGTTGATCTTTGCGTGCCCAGGTGGTGGGCCTGGACAAGTCCCGGGAGGGACAGTGGCCTCCCCGGTCCGCACCGATGCGGGTTCTCACCCAACACGTCGTCGCGGACCAGCCAGGAGGCTCCGCTGGCGGCGATACCAAGCCGGGGCCATGGCGCCCTGATCGCGGCTCATGCCGAGGGAGGTGTCTGCGGCGGAGTCCTGCCATCCCGCAGAGAGCCTTCGCCCCAAGGGGCCGCGCCCATGAACGCCGGTGCGGCCGGCCCGAGGGCGACCGGATACAGTGCGCGAGACGGCAGCCTGGTCAGGGAGAGAAGCGTGACCGACACCAGCAACACCCGACCCGCCGACAGCGAAGCGCAAGCTCCGCGACAGAGCCGACTGCACCACCTGATGCGCTACCTCCCCCCTGATCGCCCCCGTCCTGCTGTGGGCCGTGCCCTGCTGGGTGCTCCTGCACACCGGCCAGCACTGGCCGCTGCCCGTCACGCTGGTCGGCACCGCCCTGTTCGCCCTAGGCCTAGTCGGTATGCCGCTCGCGATGGTGCGCGGCCACGGCCGGCGCCAGCAGGACCGGGCGGCGATCGTCGGTGACACCCTGCTGGGCACCAGCTGGGTTCTGTTCACCTGGTCCATTCTGCTCGGCGTCCCGTTGCGGCTCGCCCTGACCGTGGCCGGCGTCGACGAGAGTCAGGACCGGGCCCGAATCGTCACTTGGGCCGTCCTCGGCATAACCGCCGTACTACTCGCCTGGGGGTACGCCGAAGCCCGCCGCGTGCCGCGCGTGCGCCGACTCGACGTGCAACTCCCACGGCTGGGTGCCGGGTTGGACGGCACGCGCGTCGTCCTCATCACCGACACCCACTACGGCCCGCTCGATCGCGCTCGCTGGTCGGCGCGGGTATGCGAGACGGTGAACACTCTGGAAGCCGACCTGGTCTGCCACACCGGCGACATCGCGGACGGCACGGCCGAACGCCGCCGCGCCCAGGCCGTCCCACTCGGTACCGTGCGGGCCACCCGGGCCCGTGTATATGTCACCGGCAACCACGAGTACTACAGCGAGGCCCAGGGCTGGGTCGACCTGATGGACGAGCTGGGCTGGGAGCCGCTGCGCAACCGCCATCTGCTGCTCGAACGCGGAGGCGACACCCTCGTGGTCGCCGGCGTGGACGACGTCACCGCCGAGTCCTCCGGCCTGGCAGGCCACCGCGCCCACCTCGCCGGAGCCTTGAACGGCGCCGACCCCGACCTGCCCGTCCTGCTCCTGGCACACCAGCCCAAGTTCATCGACCGGGCGGCAGCCGCCGGCATCGACCTCCAACTCTCCGGCCACACCCACGGCGGCCAGATCTGGCCTTTCCACCACCTGGTCCGCCTCGACCAGCCCGCCCTCGCCGGCCTCAGCCACCACGGCACCCGCACCCTCCTCTACACCAGCCGCGGCACCGGCTTCTGGGGCCCGCCGTTCCGCGTCTTCGCCCCCAGCGAGATCACCCTGCTCGTGCTCCGCTCCCCGCACCTGCCCACCTCGCCGTAGCCCTGGGCGGGCCAACACATCCGCTCGGAGCAGTCCACGAGCCGAGGGATGCGGCGTCGACAGATGACCAGGCCCGTCTCGCCGAGGACAGGATCCGGACGATTCCCGGTGGACTGCTCGATGAGCCGGTTCGCCTGCTCTCGAAGGCCGTCGAGGAACTTGGCGTAGCGGCGGAAGAGAACCTCGATGCTCTGGCCGACGCGGCGGGCGCATTCGGCCGGGTCCACTCCGGATTGGAGCGCTGCGCGACTGCCGCCTCAAGGGCGACGGCGTCCACCACGCGATGCTCGGAATCGCCCGGCCTTTCCCATGGCGGCCGCGAGGCGGCCGTCACGCTCGCCAGGCCTCGCACTGCGTACTTCGGAGCCGGCGCAGGTCACGCCTCCCAGGTCTTCACCGTCCACGCTGACAACCGCGTCTCCATCCGGCTCCGACAGGACGGCCCGGCCCGCTGGAGCTCACCTCCCCGAATCCTGCCCCATCCAGCCAATCCCGACGGGTCTGTACGATCTCCTCCTGCGACCGTCCGATCCAGTTCCAGATCTAGGGCGTTTCCCCGTTGACCCAGTCACGGATGAGCCGGATCGTGCGCTCGGTCCGCTCCTCGTGCAGATAGTGGCCGGTGCCGGGCCAGTACTCGACGCGCGAACCGGGCACCCTTAGCGTGCCGCGCTCCCATTCGGCGGCCTTGTCGAACGTCCACACCGTCAGTGCCGGCTGCGTTCGGCGGCGCAGATACGCCTCGCTGTGCGGGCGGGCACCCACGGCGCCGGGATCGGTGTACATGCCCGCGTAGGCCTGGGCGACGACGTGGTCCGGTGTGCCGAGCATGGTGCGGATGTGCGCCGTACGAAGGCCGGGCGGGGCCTGCGGGGAGAAGGCGCCGGCCACGAAGGAGGCGGCGGCGCGGGCGCCGTGCTTCCGGTACTCGGCGAGGCGGGCCGGGATCTTCGCGATCTCGGCGTCGTGCGCGCCGTGCGCGGGATCGAGGGCGATGACCGACCGCACTGTCTGCGGGTGGCGGATGGCGAGTAGGTTGACGACCTGGACACCCATGGAGTGACCGACGGCGACGACCTGCCCCACACCCAGGGAATCGATCAGAACGGCCAGGTCTTCCGCCATCTCGGCCGGTGTGTTGCCCTCGTCCGGAACCTCGGAGCGGCCGTGGCCGCGCAGGTCGGGGACGAGAACACGGAACCGGTCGGCCAGCGCCTCGGCGTGGGGCGACCACTCCCGCCCGTCGCCGCCCCAGCCGTGCACCAGCAGCAGCGCGGGGGCGTCCTCCGGACCGAGGGAGGTGCAGAAGAGGCGGATACGGCCGAGGTCGTGCAGTGTCATGAGTGGGCGCCCGGGGTGGTGCGGTAGGTGGCATGGGCGAAGTCCGCGTGCACGCCGGAACCGTCGAGGTCCTGCACCCAGAGTCCCAGCATCGCACCGGTGAAGCCCAGGACCCTCAGCTGTCCCTCGTGGAACTCGTCGGCGTGCTCGTCCGACAGGACGGTCGCGTCGAGGACCGGCCCCAGCTCCTGGGGACCTTCGCCGCCGGTGTCGTACGAGAAGTGCAGGTCGGGACCGTCGAGTTCGGCGTGGAGTACGACGGGGCGCCCGGGTGCGAGCGGGATCCTGGGCGGGTGCGCGGTGAGCTTTCCTGCCTCGCAGCTCAGTGCCCGCAGTGCCGGGGAGCCGTCGTCCTCGGCTGTGACGTACAGGTAGTGCCAGTTGCGGGTGTTGTAGTACGCGGTGAGTCCGGCCATGTGGTCGGAGGAACCCGGCGCGAAGGTCAGCTCGGTCTCGAACGAGCAGCGCCGTGCCGTCACCCGCCGGGCGACCAGACTGGGCGTCCGACGGCCGACCGGGGACTGACCGCCCCGGATGCGCAGTCGGCCCGGCGCCGGTTCGACCCACTCCGGATCGGCCGGGCGGCGCAGAGTGGACCAGTCGGGGCCGAGGGCCGGGGCGTCGAAGTGGTCCGTGGCGGGCCGTTGGGGCACCGGAGCGGGAGCCAGGTCGGGCGCCCGTACGGTCACGGCGGGGACCGCGCCCGCGATGCGCGGCCAGCCGTCCTCGGTCCAGGTCACGGGCTGCAGGGCGGTCTCCCGGCCCCGTACGCACCGGCCGCGCTCGCTGTAGGGGCGGGCGGTGATGTGGGCGGCGTACCACTGGCCGTCCTGGGTCTCGACCAGCGAGCAGTGTCCGGCCTTCTGGAGTTCCAGGGTCGGATCGTGCCGGGAGGTGAGCAGGGGTCCGGCCGGGTCGGGCTCGTACGGGCCGAACAGATCCCGGGAGCGGGCGACCGCAGCCCCGTGTTCGTAGCCGGTGCCGCCCTCGGCGTGGACGAGGTAGTACCAGCCGTTCCGACGGTAGAGGTGTGGGCCCTCGGCGACCCCGGCGGCGGTGCCCACGGAGATCGTCCGGGGCGCGCCGAGCAGCTTTCGCGCCGCGCGGTCGTATTCCTGGAGCTCGATCCCGGCGAACGACTCCCGATCCGGGCGCCAGTCGAAGCGCATGTTGAGCAGCCAGCTGCGCCCGTCCCCTTCATGGATGTCGTGGAACAGGGACACGTCGAAGCCCCGGCCGTGCAGCGGCACCGGGTCCGACCACGGGCCCTCGATGGACGGGGCCGTGGTGACGTGGTTGGGGAGGTCCTTCCAGCCCTCCGCGTAGGTGTCGACCACGGTGAACACCAGGTGGAACAGGCCGTCGGCGTACGAGAGTCCGGGTGCCCAGATACCGCCGGAGTCGGGTACGCCCGTCAGGTCGAGCAGGCGTCGGCTGTCCAGGACCCCGCCCAACGACCGCCAGTTCACCAGGTCCCGGGAGTGGTGAAGGCGAACCCCCGGGTACCACTCGAAGGTGGACGTGGCGATGTAGAAGTCGTCGCCGACCCGCAGGATCACGGGGTCGGGTTCGAAACCGCGCAGGACGGGGTTGTGGATCACGAAAAACTCCGCGGGAGGGGTCAGAGGGTGAACAGCAGGGTGCCGAACCCCGGGTGGTCGCACTGGTTGGGCGCGCCCTCCGGCCGGAGCCCGCTCGCCACCTGGGCGGTGTACGGGGCGGACTTGCCGGCGCGCTTCACATAGTGGTTGTAGGCGATCTCGTAGATGTTGCGGTACGTGCCGCGCCCGTCGGTGGAGATGCTCGACCAGTGCCAGTCGCACCGCCCGAACGTGGCGTCGTACGGGACGGTGTTGCCGAGGTTGTACTTGGCTGTGTATTCGTAGCCCGACAGCAGCAGGGAGTTGGAGACGCCGAACATGTCGAGGCCCTGGATCCAGCCGGTCTGGCAGATCTCGGCGAGCGAGCCGAGGATCAGCTGGGCGTACCCCTGGGTGCGGCCGGACTCGCAGCACTGGCCGGTGCCGGACCGGATCAGTTTGGTCAGTCCGCAGCAGCCGTGTGTCATGAAGGCGTTGTACGCGTTGTCGAAGAGGGTGAGGTTGTTGCAGGCCACCGCGATCTGCATCATGCCCTTGAGGCCCATCAGGCCGTAGGCGCCGTCGCCGTAGACGTTGATGAGCGGGACGAAGACGTTCTCGAACATGGCGACCGTGTCGGCGAGTTCAGCGGCCGTCCAGCTGCCCGCCGGGCCGGTGTAGTGCATGATCTCGACGGCGGCTGCGAGTTTGGCCCCGTAGATCCCGGCGGCGAGTTCGGCGTCCTTGCCGTTGATCTCCTCAAGGGCGTTGGTCCAGGACTTGATGATGGTCAGGGCCTTGGTGGCGTGCGCGGTGTCTCGGGTGATGTACCACATGAGGGCGTTCTGGTACGCGGCGTTGCAGTCGTACCAGAGTTCCGCGTTGCCGGGATCGCCGGCGGGGTCGCGGGTGACCGTGGCCCGGCCTCCCGCCATGGTGTAGGAGGAGCGGGAGAAGGAGTCGTTCTTGAAGACGTTGTAGCCGCTCAGCCAGGGTTCGGCGCCGGCCGCGACCTTGGCGCGCATCCGGTCGAGGTCGGCACGGCTGTGCAGCACGCCCGGGTGGGTCAGGGAGGTCAGGCCGGAGGTGACGGCGGCGGCCGGGCCGGCTCCGGCCAGGGACGCTCCGGCGAGGCCCGCCGCGCCGGCGCCGACGGCGGTGATCTGGAGGAAGCGGCGGCGGTTGGGCGGGCCCGGCGTCACGGAGGGTTGCGGCTCTGTCATGGGCTGTCTGTCCTCTTTCACTCGACGTTGAGTGCGGGAAGCGGAGGAGGGCGACGTGGAGTTGAGCGGGGAGCCGGTGCGGTCCCCCGTGCCGCACCGGCTCCCCTGGTCGGTCAGCGGCTCCGGTGGAGCACCAGGGTGCTGAGCGGGCCGAGCTTCGGCCGCTGCCCGGCGCCGATCGTCCTGCCGGTGGCCAGGTCGCGGGCCGGGCCGAACTGCTGACGGGCGGGCAGGGTGAACGTCCTGTCGGTGCTGGTGTTCATGGCGATCAGGTAGTCGCCGTACTCACAGAGGTAGAACGGCGCACGGCCGACGAGCATCGTCTCCACGCCGTCGAAGTGGACGCCGAGGGTGGGGTCCGGGATGTCGTCGGGGATCGGGGCGAGATGGTAGACGTCGCCCTCCTGCGACTGGTGGAGGGTGTCGCCGGGCGGCGGGAAGCCTCCCGGGGGAAGGTGGCCGGCCCCGGGGTCGTTGATGGCGTAGTCCCACAGGATCCAGTCCCGTGCCGTGAACGTCTCATCGGTCGTGCCGGCGCTGCGCTCGCGGACGGTCGCCGAGCGCTGGTCGACGGGCGTGAGGTGGTGGATGCGGGCGTAGTTGTTCACGCCCTGGCGGGACCGCCAGTAGAGGGAGGCGAACAGCAGTTCCTCACCGTTCTTGACGGCCAGGCAGCCGTTCTCCTCGTCGGCGAAGACGAAGTCCGGCTGCTCCCAGGCGGTGGGGATGCGGGCGGGACGGTTGGCGAGGGCCTGGAAGGCGTCCCAGTCGCGGGACACCAGGCGCAGCGCGGCGAGGCCGACACGGGTCCAGGTGTGGTTGATGAGCAGGTCCAACTGCCGGTAGAACTGGCCGTCGTCCACCATCTCCTGGGTCCAGCCGACGATGTCGGGGTCCTTGAACACCGCGGCGGACATCACGGGGTGGGAGTCCCAGGCGGTGCGGGACGCGTAGGCGATCTCGCCCGGATAGACCTCGTTGCGCCAGCCGATAACCGTTTCGATACGGGAGACACGGGCGCCCGTCTCGTCGACGTCCACGACCCGGAACCGGCCGCGCGCCTTGATGATCTTGACCATCTGTTCGCGCAGCTCGGGCGCCTCCTGGGCGTCGTGGCCGCGCGTGACCGACTCGTACATCATGACCAGCCAGTCGATGACCTCACCGTAGCTGCCCACATACCCCAGCTCGCGGGTCAGGCCCGCCTTGGTGACCTGATGGTAGGTCTCGCCGAGCGGCTTGGTGGGGTTGCCGTCCTTGTCCTCCCGGCCGAGGTAGGGCTTCATGCCGAGCGACTGGTACATGTAGTCGCGGGCCTTGTCCTCCGGCAGCGCGAGGTCCGGGTCGAGGAGCCTCAGGCCACGGTTGGCCTGGTACAGGCCGATGGCGCAGATCTGCGACTGGTTGGTGTAGTGCGGGAAATGCTGTCGCCAGTAGTCCCGGCTGGACTTGAGCATGTCGGTGTACGCGGCGCGGCGCACCGGCTGCTCGGGGGCGCCGGAGCTCTTCGGCGCGGTGACGGTCAGGTCGTCGAACCATGCGGTGCCGGGGCCGGACAGCCGCAGATGGAACTCCACCTGGGTGGCGCCGGACGGGGTCTCCAGGTCGATCGAGACCTGCTCCCAGTCGTGGGTGCCCGTGGCCGCGAACTTGCGGTGGTCACTGCCGACGAGCTTGCCGTTCGCGTCGAAGAACAAGGGGTCGATGTGCGCGCCCGTGCCGGTGACACCGTCCGTCCTGATCCACGCGCTGTAGGCGTACGTGCCCTCGCCGACCTGGAACCTGGCCGTGTTGTGGGCGGTGACGAAGCCGTTCGACGCGGTGGCCGCGAGCTTCAGCGAGGCGGTGCCGGAGCGGGAGACGTCCGTGACCCGGGACCAGGTGGCGTCGGCTGTCCTGCCCCAGCTGGGGACGGTCCAGCCCGTGGGGACGGTGCCGGGGCCCTGCTCGAAGCCGGGGTTGCGTATCTCGGCCGGCCCGATCAGCTCCACCGAGTCGAACCAGGCGGTACCGGGGCCGGACAGCCGCAGATGGAACTCCACCTGGGTGGCGCCGGACGGGGTCTCCAGGTCGATCGAGACGTACTCCCAGCCGTGCGTGCCGGTAGTGGCGAACTTCTTGTGGTCGCTGCCGACCAGCGTGCCGCTCGCGTCGAAGAACAGCGGGTCGATGTGCGCGCCGGCGCCGGTGACGCCCTCGGTCCTGATCCAGGCCCCGTAGGTGTACGTGCCCTTGCCGATACGTGTCTTGGGGCTGGAGTAGGTGTACATGTTGCCGCCGGCGGCGGGCACCTGGAGCTTCAGCGAGGCGGAGCCGGCGCGGTGGACCGCCGTGTCCCGCGACCACGTGGCACCGGCGGTCTGCCCCCAGCTGGGCGCCAGCCAGCCCATGGGGGTCTCGTCGCCCTCCTCGAAGCCCGGGTTGGTGATCTCGTACGGGGAGCCGGTGACCCGCTGGTCGAGGCGGTCGCCGAGGTGTTCCCACAGCAGGGCCAGCGTCAGGCCGACGCGGCCGAAGCCCTGCCACTGCTGGTCGGAGCCGGTGAGGATCGAGGCGTCGGACTTCCAGGCCATGTAGCGGCCGTCGATGGCCCGCAGCACGCGGTCCAGGGCGGCGGGGTTCTGGTGGGCGGGGCTCCCCGACCAGAGGTAGCCCTCGGCAAGGGACTGGAACGCGAAGGCGTCCATTCCGGCCGGGTTCGCGGAGGTGAGGTAGAACTTCTGGTCCTTCTCGACGCGCTTGCGTACGGCCTCCAGCACCTCGGGGCCTTCCACGGTGCGCGGCCTGAACTCCGGCGCGGGGCCCTGGACCTCGCCCTTCGGCGGGACGAAGTACGGCTCGGTGTGCGTGTAGATGCGGTAGATGCCCCGGGAGGGCGTCGTCTGCTTCCGGTACAGCTGGTCCGGGTTCTGGCCGTACGACCAGATGCGCCCCATCGCGCGGATCTCCAGCGTCACCTTCTCCTTGCCGGACGTCATGCTCTCCGGCAGCGGCAGCGTGTGGAAGAAGAAGCGGCCCGGGGTGCGCGGGGCGGTGTCCAGGATGTCGAGGCTGTCGACGGCGCCCTCGTCCTGGTAGCCGACCTGACGGCCGTCGACGAAGAGCTGGAGCCGCCACATGTTCGTGCCGGAGCCGGCCTGCTCGGAGGTGTCGTCGTGGTCGTCGCCCCACAGGCGCACCGTGACGTAGGTGGTGTCGGTCGGGCTGACGGCGACGTCGAACTTGAGCGTGCCGCCCCAGTAGCTCGCCGGTGCGGTCGGGTTGAGGACACGGGCGCTCTGGCCGAGGCCGCCGGTGACCATGTCCGAGAGGGTGGCGGTGAGGCCGTGCTCGGCCTCTGACTCGGCGTCACCGAAGACGACTATGTCCAGGGGCTTGCAGACGGCCTTCTTGAACGCGGCCGAGTCGTCGGACTCGGTGACCGGTGCTGCGGCGGCGGGCTGGGAGGTCAGCAGGCCGAGGCCGGCGGCGGCGACGCCGGTCGTCCCGGCGTACTTGAGCACTTCACGTCTTCTGGGAGCGTGGGACACGACGCTGTTCCTTCTTACTTGAGGCTGCCCATGAGGATTCCGCTGCGCCAGTACTTCTGGAGCGTGAACATGAAGATCGCGAGCGGAACGATCGACAGCAGGGACCCGGTGAGGACGAGGGTGTTCATGTCGCGTGCGGTCTGCGCCTGCTGGAGCCACGAGTAGAGGCCCAGGGTGACGGGGAAGGTGCGCTCGCCGTTGAGCATGAACAGGGGGAGGAAGAAGTTGTTCCAGATGTTGATGAACTCGAGCATGAAGATGGTGATGCCGCCGGTGCTCATCAGCCGCAGCGCGACCGCGTAGAAGATCCGCAGCTCACCGGCCCCGTCGATCCGGGCCGCCTCCATCAGTTCGGTGGGCACCGAACTGTCGGCGTACACCTTGCCGAGGTAGACCCCGAACGGGTTGATGAAGTACGGGATGAGCACCGACCAGATGGTGTTGGTGATCCCGATCTCGGAGAACACCAGGTACAGCGGGAAGGCCAGCAGGGTGCTCGGCAGCAGCGAGGCGCCGACGATGACCGCGAAGAGCGCGCCCCGGCCGCGGAAGCCGAACTTCGACAGGCCGTACCCGGCGGCGAGCGAGATGAGGGTGGAACCGGCCGCGCCGAGGGTGGAGTAGAGGACGGAGTTGCCCAGCCAGCGGACGAACACCCCGTCGTGGTAGGTCCAGATGTCCTGGAGGTTGTCGCCCAGGTGGTTGGAGGAGAACCACAGTCCGAACGTGGAGTAGAGGTCGGTCTGGTCCTTGGTCGCGGAGACGATCAGGAACCAGGTCGGGGCGAGCGAGTAGAGCAGGAAGATCACCAGCAGACCGGTGGTGAGCACCACCGCGCGGCGGGAGGGCCGTACGCCGCCCCCGGAGGCAACACTGCTCATGACATCTTCCTGTTCGTGGCGCGGTAGAAGACGAAGGCGAGGATGCCGGTGACGACGGCCAGAACCAGGGACTCGGCGGCGGCGTACTGGTAGTCGCCGACCTTGAAGGCCTTGTCGTAGATCTCCATCATCGGCGTGAAGTCCGTGTTGATGGACTCCGGTGCGATCTGCCGCATGATCAGCGGCTCGCCGAACAGCTGGAGCCGGCTGATCAGCGAGAACATGCCGGTCAGCACCAGGATCCCGGTGATGTTGGGCACCTTGATCGACCAGGCGATCCGCCACTCCCGGGCCCCGTCCAGCCGGGCCGCCTCGTACAGCTCGCGGGGCAGCGCCTGCAGCGAGGCGGAGATAAGGATCATGTTGAAGCCGATCCCCTGCCAGGTGAGCAGATTGCCCAGCGAGAGATAGGTGTTGAGGCCGCCGAAGAAGGTGATCTGCGTGCCTGCGCGTTCCGCGATGTCCAGCAGCGGGCTGCCCGTCGGGCTGTAGAGGAACAGCCACATCAGGGTGGAGACCACGGCGGGGATGACGTACGGGATGAGCAGCGCCGCTCGGAAGAAACGCACCGCGCGGGCGGCCACCCCGTCGAGCAGGAGGGCCAGCAGCAGGGCGATGCCGAGCATCACCGTGATCTGCACCGCGCCGAACAGCAGGGTGCGCCCCATGCTCGCCCAGAACGCGCTGTCACCCAGGACCGAGGCGAAGTTGGCGAAGCCCGTGTAGACGACCCGTGTCGGGCCGAAGCCGAGACCGGTGCCCTTCTTCTCGTACAGGCTCTGGCTGAAGGCGTAGCCGATCGGCACGACGTAGGTGGCCAGGAAGCCCAGCAGGAAGGGGAGCATGAACAGCAGCCCCTTGTAGGCTCCCCGTCTCCCGGCCCGGCGGGGGGAGGTCCGCCGGGCCGGGGAGTCGGTCGCGACCTTCGCCGGTCGCGTCAGGGTGGACACGGGTGTCTCCAAGTAAGAAGTGAGTCGGCTGTCTCCGGGGCGGGGCTCAGTTGCCCGCGACGGCCTTGATGCCCTTGTCGTTGAGGTCGTCGACGGTCCACTTCTCGATGCTCGTGAGCATCTCCTTGACCGTGATCTCCTTCTTCATGACCTTGCCCCACTGCTTCTGCATCTCGGAGTACATGGCCGCGTAGTTCGGGCCGTACTGCCACTGCTCGCCGACCCGGGAGGCGGCGGTCGTGATCACCTCGGCGCTGTCGGACTCGCCGTTGAACATCTCGGTGGGGATGATCTTGTCGACGTACGGGGAGACGTCCGGGACCGCAGGGAAGAGGCCGGACTTGGAGGCGGGGTCGGTGAGCGTGGTCAGCGACTCCTTGCTGCTGGACAGCCAGGCGGCGAACTCGGCGGCGCGGTCCGGGTACTTGCATCCCTTGAGCACGGCCAGGACGTCGAAGTTGCTGGAGGTCCGCGGCTTCGCGGTGTCGAAGACCGGTGAGTCCGCGAGCTGCCACTTGCCCTTCGACTTGGGGAAGTTGGTGTCGTAGATCGGCAGCTGCCAGGTCGACGTCGTCATCGCGATGGTCGTCCCGAGGTCCCAGGTCTTGAAGACGCCCGGGTCGGCGTAGGAGGCGTTGGAGGCGAGGTCGTTGTCGACCAGCCGCTGGACGATGTCTCCGGCCTTCAGCGCCTCGGGCGAGGTGAAGTCGACGACCCAGTGGTCGCCGTCCACCTTGTACCACTGGGCACCCGCCTCCCAGGACAGGTCGACCAGCGTGCTCGGGTCCTCACCGGCCATGTTGAAGATCTTGACCTTCTCGTCCTTCTTCTGCGCCTTCTTGCCGGCCGCGATCAGGTCGTCCCAGGTCTTCGGCGCCTCGATGCCGTACTTCTCGAACAGGTCCGCGCGATAGGCGGTGAACAGCGGTGAGGAACCCATGGGGATACCGAAGGTGGTGCCGCCGGGGCTGACCGCGTTCCACGCGGCGGCCGTGTACTTGCCCTTGTACGGCCCGGCGACCTTGGTGACATCGGTGAGCAGACCGTCCGCGGCGAAGTTCGCCAGGTTCATCCCGTCCATCTTCGACAGACAGGGAGCGGTGCCGGCGTTCACCGCGGCGCGCAGCTTCTGGTAGGCCGTCTCGCCCGCGGGGTTCACGAACTTGACCTGGGTGTCGGGGTGCGCCTTGTTCCACACCTTGGTCTGGGCCTCTATCCCGTCGGTCCAGCTCCAGAACTCCAGGGTGACCTTGCCCTTGGTGGCCTTCGCGGCGGAATCGGATCCGGAGTCGCCGCCCCCACAGGCAGCCAGCAGAAGGGACAGGGACGCCGCGGCGGCCGCTGCGGCGAGGGCTCTGGCACGGAACTGGGACATCGGTCCTCCACGAACGGAAACAGGACGGCGCTGAGGGTGGGGGAACCGGCGCGGTCAGCGGTGAGGCAGGGAAGGCGGGTACGCGGTGGCTCTTCCCGAGGGGCAGTAACCGGTTGTTGTGGACCGTAGGGCGTGAGCAGCCCGAACCACAAGAGGGGAGTCCGGTTTGTTTCGTCTAACTTTCAACAGCGTTACCCAGCGACCCCACTCGACCTGCACTTTTTTCTACCTGGGTCACTTTGAGTAAGCACCATTCTCGAGCGAGCAACCCGTCGCGGTGAGCATTGACCTAAGGGGTGATGCTCTCTAGCGTGGTAACCGTTTTCCTCACTGAGGCCCGATCCGGCCTCTTCCCCGCCCCCGAGCCCAAGCAGGAGCGCCATGCCCCCGCAACCGCTTCCCTCCGCCGTGTTCGCCATGGACCCGATGCATCTGCCGGAGCTCTTCCCGTCGCCGCTCATGACGCGGCTGCGACAGCTCGTGACGGTCGACCCCGGCCTCGTCGTCCAGGACTTCACCGATCCGGCGGCCGTCCGGGCACTGGCGCGGGCCGAGGTGCTGATCACCGGCTGGGGCTGTCCGCACCTCGGCGCGGACGTACTGGCCGCGGCGCCCCGGCTGCGGACCGTGCTGCACGCGGCCGGCAGTGTGCGCAGCCTGATCGGCGACGCCGTCTGGGAGCGAGGGGTCACCGTCTCCAGCGCCGTCCGGGCCAACGCGCTTCCCGTCGCCGAGTACACGCTCGCCGCGATCCTGTTCGCCGGCAAGGACGCCTTCGGGCTCCGGGAGCGCTTCCGGACCGAGCACGCCTACCCCGCACCGGACGAGTACCTGGCCGTCGGCAACCTGGGCCGACGGGTCGGCATCATCGGCGCGTCACGCGTGGGCCGCCGAGTGCTGGAACTGCTGCGGCCCTTCGACCTCTCGGCCGGCCTGTACGACCCGTACGTGGACGAGGCCGAGGCGACGGCGCTCGGCGCGGTGTCACTGTCTCTCGACGAACTGCTGCGTACGAGCGACGTCGTCAGTGTGCACGCGCCCGACACACCGGAGACCCACCGGATGCTCAGCCGCGAACGGCTGGCGCTGATTCCCGACGGCGGCGTACTGATCAACACCTCGCGCGGTGCCCTCGTTGACCCCGAGGCCCTCACCGACGAGCTGGTCGGCGGCCGGATCAGCGCGGTGCTCGACGTCACCGAACCGGAGCCGCTGCCCGCGGACTCCCCCCTCTACCGCCTGCCCAACGTCTTCCTCACCCCGCACATCGCGGGCTCCCTCGGCAACGAGCTGGCGCGCCTCGGCGGCACCGTCGTGGAGGAACTCGAACGACTCGCCGCCGGGCTGCCGCTCTCGCACGGCGTCCGTCGGGGGGAGCTTGCGATCAGCGCATGAAAAAGCGCATGAAAAGACGTCGGCCCGGCCGATTCCGGCCGGGCCGACGAGCGAGGAACGGTGTACGTCAGGCGACGTCCAGCACGATCTTGCCGCGGACCCGTCCGGTCTGGCTGAGGCGGAGGGCGTCAGCGGCCTCGGCCAGGGGCAGCACGCGGTCGATGTGGACCGTGAGGTCGCCGGCGTCGGCGAGAGACGCGAGGGCGGCGAGGTCCTCGGGAACGGGCTGGGTCCACACCTGGTGTCCGCCGAGCCGGGTGACCTCGGGGTCGACGATCGAGGCGACCCGGGAGGGGTCCTTCAACAGCTTCTGGGAGACGGCGACGGCGTCACCGCCCACGCAGTCCACGGCCGCGTCGATGCCCTCGGGGGCCAGCTCCCGCACCCGCTCGACCAGACCGTCGCCGTAGACGACGGGCTCGGCGCCCAGCGAGCGCAGGAACTCGTGGTTGCGTTCGCTGGCTGTACCGATGACCCGAGCGCCCTGGGCGACGGCGATCTGCACGGCGAGGGAGCCGACACCGCCGGCCGCCGCGTGGACCAGGACCGTCTCACCCGCCCCGGCGCCCACCCGGGTCAGTGACTGCAGCGCGGTGAGTCCTACGAGCGGGAGGCCGGCCGCCTGCTGCCAGGTCAGCGAGGCGGGCTTGCGCGCGATGGTGTGCACGGGCGCGGCGACGAACTCCGCGTAGGTGCCGTACTGCACCTGGTCCGTGCGGACGTAACCGAACACCTCGTCCCCGACGGAGAAATGCGTGACGTCCGGGCCGACGGCCTCGACCACACCGGCGACGTCGAAGCCGGGCACGAGCGGCAGGCTGACCTTCAGGATCGAGTCGAGGTGCCCGGCCAGGACGTGCCAGTCGACCGGGTTGACCCCAGCGGCCTTCACCCGTACCAGCACCGAGCCGGGACCCGCTTCGGGCTTGTCGATCTCCGTCAGCTGCAGGGTCTCGGGGCCGCCGTACTGCTGGGCGACGACCGCTCGCATACGTCCCTCGCCCTGCGCACCGGGCAGACGGCTGTCGATGTGGGTCGTCATGTCAGAACTCCTCTTGATCCGTGCCTGGTCCGTGGCGCCCGGTCCGCCGGGCACGGCATTAGGCTAGAACCTCACATCAATGTCAGAGGCAAGTCCCTGCGCAGAGGGTGCGGAGGGTCACAGCCGGGAGGACGACATGCGCATCGGGGAGCTGGCATCACGGTCCGGAGTCAGCGTCCGGTCCCTGCGGTACTACGAGGAGCAGGGGCTGCTCACGAGCACCCGCAGCGCCGGTGGACAGCGGCACTACACGGACACCGACGCGGAGCGGGTCGCATTCGTCCAGCGGTTGTTCGCCGCCGGGCTGTCCAGCCGCACCATCGTGGAGCTGTTGCCCTGCGTCGAGGCACCCAGTGAGCGGAACTCCGACGCCGCGCTGGCGCGCATGGAGCAAGAACACGACCGGCTGAGCCGGCACATCGCCGACCTCGTGCGTACGCGGGACGCACTGGACGCGGCGATGACCTCGGCACGGGCACATCGCGAGGCCCTGCGGACAGCGGCGCCCGACTGACCCGACGCGGGCGGCCCGGACTCGTCGGCGCTCAGGCCCCCGCGCCGGGCCCTCCCAGTCGTTGCGGGGCCGCTTCCACCACCCGCTCCTCTATCCGGTGCACCGCGGCCCGCAGGTCGTCCAGATGCCGACGCGCCACTTCCTGTGCGGACATGACCGACTTGCGCCAGGTCACGTTGACGCACCCCAGCACCTCGCCGTGTACACGGATCGGGACGGCGATCGAGTTGCGGCCGTCGAAGTCGTACTCCGGCGCGCGCACGCTGTACCCGCGTGACCGGGTGGTCGCCAGCAGTTGACGCAGCCACCTGGGGTCGTGGGCGTACTCGTTGCCCGGGACGTCGTGGTCGCGCAGGCGCCGCAGGACCGCTTCCCGCTCACGCTCGGGGCAGAAGGCGACGTAGGCCCGGCCCGAGGCGCCGAGCAGCATGTGGGAGCGGAAGCCGACGGGGGCGACGGGGACGACCTCGTCGAAGTAGGCCTTCGGGCTGTTCGTGTCGATCGTCTCCATGTAGTCCAGCCGCGGCACGGTCAGCACGGAGGGCCACATCACGCGTTCGCACAGCTCTTCCAGGACCTGCGACGCCAACTCGCCGAGCCACTCGGCGTCGTCGTACGGGGCGCGCTGCGGTCGGAGGCTCGCGATGAACGCCCCGTCGGCGAGCCGCTGCCACACCAGGCCCTGCTCGTTGCAGGTGTGCAGGATGCGGAGCAGCGTGGCCTTGGGGATGCCGGTCACCTGGTGCAGATCGTGCAGGCTCGCGGCGCGCATCTCCTGCAGGGTCCGCAGCACCCGCAGGCCGCGCTCCAGAGAGCTGATCGTCTTCACCTGATAGTTCCGCACAGGACCCGCCCTCACCTGCGGAGATGCCGACCGGATTTCACTGGGTGAAAAGTTAGCAGCCGATGGTTGCCCGGTCCATGGCCAGTCGTGGACCGTTCGTTCCGTGACGCGAGGAGGCGACATGGACGTCAAGGCGGCAGCGGGCTCATATGCCCCCGATCCGAAGGCCGGCGCGGCCGACGAGCCAGTGACGGTGGCCGAGGGCGAGCTGCTGTGGACACCCGGCCCGCGACGGGTCGCCGAGGCGAACCTGACGTCCTTCCTGGACTGGCTGGCCCGCGAGTGCGGGCGGCGCTTCGACGGTTACGACGAGCTGTGGCGCTGGTCCGTCACCGATCTGCCGGGTTTCTGGGGCGCGCTGTGGGACTACTTCGACATCCGGTCCGCGACCCCGTACTCCGAGGTGCTCGGCAGCCGTGACATGCCGGGCGCGCAATGGTTCCCCGGGGCGCGGCTGAACTACGCCGAGCATGTGCTGCGCCACGAACGCCCCGGCGCGGACGCCCTGCTGTTCTGCTCGGAAGGCGCCGCTCCGGCCGGGGTGCCGTGGGAGGACTTCGCGGGCCGGGTGCGCATCCTGGCGACGCGGCTGCGCGCACTCGGGGTGCGTCCGGGTGACCGGGTCTGCGGCTATCTGCCGAACGTGCCGCAGGCCGCGATCGCGATGCTCGCGACAACGGCCGTCGGCGCGGTGTGGGCCGGCGCCTCCCCCGACTTCGGGTCACGAGGTGTGGTGGACCGGTTCAGTCAGCTGGGGCCGAAGGTCCTGTTCTGCGTCGACGGCTACCGCTACGGCGGGAAGACCTTCGACCGCCGAGCGGAGGCGCGCCTCATCGCCGAGGCCCTGCCGGGTCTGGAACACGTCATCCACCTGCCCTCTCCCGTGCACGGCGAGACCCGGCCGGTCGTCGACGGCGGACACCCGTGGGCCGACCTGCTGTGGGACGACGTCCTCGACCATCCGCCCGTGTCCGCCGAGGACTTCGCGTTCGAGCACGTTCCCTTCGACCACCCGCTGTGGGTGCTCTTCTCGTCCGGTACGACGGGACTGCCCAAGGCGATCGTGCACGGCCACGGCGGCATCCTGCTGGAGCAGCTGAAGCTGCAGACCTTCCACATGGACCTGCGCGAGGGCGACCGGCCGCTGTTCTTCACCACCACCGGCTGGATGATGTGGAACTTCCTGATCAGCTCCCTGCTGGTCGGTGCCTGTCCGGTGCTGTACGACGGGAACCCGGCCCACCCCGAGCCGGACGTGCTGTGGCGGATCGCGCAGGACACCCGGACCACCTTCTTCGGTGCCAGCCCGGCCTATGTCGACCTCATGAGCAAGGCCGGCATCGTGCCCGGCGAGCGGTACGACCTGTCGGCCCTGCGCACGGTCATGCCGGCCGGTTCACCGGTGTCACCGCAGTGCACCGCGTGGTTCCACCGCAACGTCAAGGCGGATCTGTGGGTGGCCACCGGCAGCGGCGGTACGGACTGCTGCACCGGCTTCGTCGGCGGGGTGCCCACACTGCCCGTGTACGCCGGTGAAATGCAGGCACGGTCGCTGGGCGTCGCCGCGTACGCGTACGACGAGAGCGGCCGCGGGGTCGTGGACGAGGTCGGTGAGCTGGTGATCAGTGAGCCGCTGCCGTCCATGCCGGTGACCTTCTGGGGGCCGGACGGTGACGAGCGGTACCGCCGCTCGTACTTCGGGGACTTCCCCGGTGTCTGGCGGCACGGCGACTTCTTCAAGGTCAACGCGCGCGGTGGCTGCTTCGTGCTGGGCCGCTCCGACGCGACGCTCAACCGGCAGGGGGTGCGCATCGGCACCGCGGAGATCTACCGCGTGGTGGAGGCATTGGACGAGGTCGCCGCAGCCTTGATCGTCAGTCTCGACCTGCCGGACGAGAAGTTCTTCATGCCACTGTTCGTCGCCCTCAAGGAGGGCAGGACGCTCGACGCCGGGATCGAGGACACGATCCGCGCCCGGCTGCGCCGGGAGTACAGCCCCCGGCACGTACCGGACCGGATCATCCAGGTCCCGGCCGTCCCGACCACCCTGACCGGCAAGAAGCTCGAAGTGCCGGCGCGCAGGATTCTGCTCGGCACCCCCGTCGAGGAGGCGGCCGACCGCAGCGCGGTGGCCGACCCCCGCGCACTCGACGCCCTCGCCGAGTACACCCGTACCCAGCGCGACTATCCCCTGGCCGCCCCTGCCGTCGCCACTGCCGCTGCCGCCGGCGCCGTCTGAGCGGCTCCGTCCTCGCCCTCAGCTCCCTGTCCCCTTGAACCGCACCTTTTGGAGAGCACCGTGAACGATGCGAGACCCGCCTCCCGCTTCCCTCTTCCTTCAGAGCTCACCGATGTGGCGGGCGCCGAGGAGTGGGCGTCGATGTATCCCTATTACACCCGGTTCCAGCCCGAGGACGACCAGCGGTTCTGGTTCTACAACGCCATGCACTTCCCCGAGCCGATGCCCGCGTTCGACGCCGTCACGGCGGAGGCGCCCTACACCGCCCTCGGCGCCAACACGGCACGCATGTTCGTCTTCCCCACGACGCTCGGCATCGAGCACCGCATCGTCAACGGCCGGGTCTACATCACCGCCAACCCGGTCACCGACCCGGCGGAGATCCAGCGCAGGCTCGCGCAGTTCAGCGAGCGGGCGGGGCACTACTACGAGAACTGGGACGAGCTGTACCAGGGCTGGGTCACCCGTATCACCGGCCTGATCGACGAGGTGCAGCGGATCGAGGTGCCGCAGCTGTCGGAGTTCGAGGACCCGGACGTCGTCTTCCAGGCCAAGGGCGTGGCCCAGAACCACTACGTGCGCGAGAACTACCACCGGCTCATGGATCTGTACTCCAAGATGTGGCACCACCACTCGGAGTTCCTGATGCTGGGCTACGGCGCCTACGTGGTGTTCTTCGAGTTCTGCAAGAAGTCGTTCCCGGAGATCCCCGACCAGGACGTGGCCCGGATGGTCGCGGGGATCGACGTGATCCTCTACCGGCCCGACGACGAGCTGAAGAAGCTGGCGAAACTCGCTGTCGAATACGGCGTCGACGATCTCTTCGTGGAGGGCTGCGAGCCGGACAAGGTGCTGGCCGCGCTCGCCGCCCGCGGGGACGGGGGACAGCGCTGGCTGAAGGCCATGGACGACGCGCGTGAGCCGTGGTTCAACATGTCGACCGGCGCCGGGTTCTACCACCACCACCGCAGCTGGAACGACGACCTCACGGTGCCGTTCGCGGCGCTGCCCGGCTATGTCGACCAGGCGCGGCGCGGCGAACTGCTCGACCGTCCCACCGAGCAGCTCACGGCGGAGCGCGAACGCATCGCCAGGGAGTACCGCTCCCTGCTGGCCGGCGAGGAGGAACAGGCCGCCTTCGACCAGATGCTCGAACTGGCCCGCGTGGTGTTCCCCTTCGTGGAGGACCACAACTTCTACTGCGAGCACTACTTCACCACGAAGTTCTTCGCGAAGGTGCGCGAGTTCGGTGAACTGCTGTGCGCACAAGGCGTGTTGGCCGACGCCGAAGACGTCTTCCAGCTGAACCACACCGAGGTCGGCCAGGCCCTGACCGATGTGATGCTCGCCTGGGCGGCCGGTTCGAAGCCGGTGGGCTCGGCCCATGTGCGGGAGACAGTGGCCGAGCGCAGGCGGATGCTGGAGTCCCTCGCGGGCTGGTCCCCGCCGCCCGCGCTGGGCCCGGTCCCCGAGGCGCTCAACGACCCGGCGGTGCGCATGCTGTGGGGCATCACCGCGGAGACCATCCAGGCCTGGTCGACACCGGCCGAGGCGGGTGACGACGAGGTGCGCGGTTTCGCCGCCTCACCGGGCGTGGTCGAGGGCACCGCCCGGGTGCTGATGAGCGCCAACGACATAGGCCAGGTACGGGAGGGCGAGGTGCTGGTCTGTCCGGTGACCGCGCCCAGCTGGGGGCCCGTCTTCGGCAAGATCGCGGCCGCCGTCTCGGACATCGGCGGCACCATGTCCCACGCGGCCATCGTGGCCCGCGAGTACGGACTGCCCGCCGTCGTCGGCACGGGCCACGCCACCAAGCGGATCACCACGGGTCAACGACTGCGCGTGGACGGCGACCGCGGCATCGTCACCCTCCTCGACTGACCTCCTCGACCACGCAGGGAGCACCACGATGGACACGTCACCCCTCGTCCGCCGGTTCGGGGATCTACGGCTCACCGACCGGCCCACCGTCGGCGGCAAGGGCGCCAGCCTGGGCGAACTCACCTTCGCCGGCGCCCCCGTACCGCCCGGCTACGTCGTCACCACCACCGCCTTCGAGGCCTTCCTCGACGCCCTCGACCCGGACGGCGAGATCCGCGCCGGAGTCGAGGCTCTGGACGCCGAGAACACCGAGGCGATCGCCCGCGCGACCGCGCCGATCAAGGAGCGCATCGAAGCGGCCGAGCTGCCGGAGGAGGTAACGGCGGCGATCCGGGGCCACTACCGGGACCTGGACAGCGAGTCCGACACCCCCGGTGAGCCCGCCCCTGTCGCCGTACGCTCCAGCGCCACCAGCGAGGACGCGGAGGACGCCAGCTTCGCCGGACTCCAGGACACCTACCTGTGGGTGCGCGGCGAGGACTCCCTCGTCGAGCACGTCCGGCGGTGCTGGGCCAGCCTCTACAGCGTGGAGTCGGTGAGCTACCGGCGGCGGCTGGGCCTGCCGGAGCAGGATCTCGCGATGGCCGTCGTCGTCCAGCGCATGATCGACCCGCGCTGCGCCGGTGTCATGTTCACCCGTAGCCCGCTCACCGGGGACCGTTCCGTCGTCGCTCTCGAAGGAACCTGGGGCCTGGGGTCGGCACTCGTCGGTGGCGACGTGACACCCGACAAGTACGTCGTCGGCAAGGTCACTGGGGACATTTGCTCCCGCACGGTCTCGACGAAGCTGCGACAGCACCGGATGGACCCGAGCGGCTGCGGGGTGCTGGAGGAGGACGTACCGGAGTACCTGCGGGACGAGCCCTGTCTGTCCGACGCGGAGATCCAGGAACTGGTGCGGATCGGCCGACAGGTCGAGTCCCACTACGGGACCCCGCAGGACATCGAGTGGGCGATCTCCCGCAACCTCGTGCCCGGCCAGAACATCTTCCTGCTCCAGAGCCGCCCCGAGACGGTGTGGGCGAATCGGGCGAAGACGCCGACGGCCGCACCCAAGGCCAGGGCGTTCGACCATGTGCTGTCCCTGCTCGGCGGTACCGGCGGAGGCACGCCGTGAGCCTGACCGGCGAAGACGTCCAGGACATCCTGCGGATCATCGACGACATGGACGTCGATCGCCTCCATCTGCGCACCGGCCGGTTCGAACTGTCGCTGCGCCGGAGCGACGACGGCGAGTGGACACAGTCCGCACGCACCTCCGCCGAGCCGGTGCTGATGGACCGTGCGCCGGAGGAGCGGCCGGCTGACGGGGAGAGGGACGGGACCGCACCGGACAAGCAGGCGGTGTCCGGCCGTGAGGGCCTGGCCGAGGTACGTACGCCGTTGCCGGGAGCCTTCTACCGGGCGCCGAAGCCCGGCGCGCCGCCCTTCGTGGAGATCGGGGACGAGGTCACCGAGACCACCGTGGTCGGGATCGTCGAGACGATGAAGTTGATGAATTCCGTGTACGCGGGGGCGACCGGCACCGTGGCGGACATCGGTCTGGCCGACGGCGACTTCGTCGAGCAGGGGGCCGTGTTGATGTACATCGACACGGCGGCCGGCGGGGCGGCACCGTGATCCTGCGACGTGTCCTCATCGCCAACCGGGGCGAGATCGCCCTGCGGATCCTGCGTACCTGCCGACGGCTCGGCATCGAGACGGTGCTCGCCGCCTCCGACGCCGATCTCGCCTCCGTGCCCGCCCGGCTGGCCGACCGGGTGGTCCGCCTCGGTCCTCCCCCGCCGTCGGCGAGCTATCTCGACGTGGACGCCGTCCTCGCGGCGGCGCGGACCTCGGGAGCCGACGCCATCCACCCCGGCTACGGCTTCCTCTCAGAGAACCAGCGGCTGGCGCAGGCCTGCGCGGAGGCGGGCATCGTGTTCATCGGTCCCACCGTCGAACAACTCGCGGCCGTGGGCGACAAGTTGGAGGCCCGCCGGCACGCCATCGCGGCCGGGCTCCCGGTTGTGCCCGGCGGGCCGCTCGACGACGCCGGGGACGCCGCGCGGCTGGCGGCGGAGATCGGCTTTCCCCTCCTGGTCAAGGCGGTCGGCGGCGGCGGTGGCCGGGGCATGAAGCAGGTGCACGACCCGGCCGCGCTGGCCTCCACCATCGACCTGGCCATGGCGGAGGCGGGCGCCGCTTTCGGCGACCCCCGTGTCTATCTGGAACGCTTCGTCGCCACCGGCCGTCATGTGGAGGTCCAGCTCCTCGCGGACGGCGAGAACGTCGTCCATCTCGGCACCCGTGACTGTTCCGTGCAGCGCCGCTACCAGAAGCTCATCGAGGAGGCGCCGGCCCCGGTACTCGACGCGGCCCTGCGCGAGGAGATGCATCGCGCCGCGGTGGCCCTCGGCAAGTACCTGGGGTACCGGGGCCTGGGCACGGTCGAGTTCCTCGTCGACGTCGACCGGGGCACGTTCTACTTCCTGGAGATGAACGCCCGGATCCAGGTCGAGCACCCGGTCACCGAGGCCATCACCGGCCTGGATCTCGTCGCCGAGCAACTCGCCGTCGCCGAGGGGCGATCCCTCTCCTTCGGGCAGGCGGACGTCTCCTTCTCCGGGCACGCCATCGAGTGCCGGATCAACGCCGAGGACTGGGCCCGCGACTTCCAGCCGAGCCCGGGGACGGTGACCGAGGCGGTCTGGCCCCTCGGTGACGGCATCCGGATCGACACCCACCTCCAGGCCGGCGCGACCGTGCCGCCGTACTACGACTCCCTGCTGGCGAAGCTGATCGTCCACGGCCGGGACCGTGACGAGGCGCTGGCCCGACTGCGCGGCGCCCTCGCGCGGTGCGCGATCGACGGGGTCAGCACCAACACCGCCTTGCATCAAGCGGTGCTGACGGAAACCGACTTCGCGGAGGGCGGCGTGGACACCGCCTGGTTCACCCGGTTCCTGCGGGACCACCCGGCGGCCGGATCTGTGTCCTTGTCGTCCGGAGGAGGCACCCATGGCTGACATCCAGCTCGTCGACGTGTCATTGCGCGACGGCAACCAGAGCCTGTGGAGCGCCACCGGACTGGACACGGGCAAGATCCTCCAGATCGCCCCGATCCTGGACCGCGTGGGCTTCCGGGCCCTCGACTACACCTCCAGCACCCACATGGGCATGGCGGTACGGACCCACCGCGAGGACCCCTGGGAACGCATCCGGCTCACCCACCGGGCCATGCCCAACACCCCGCTGCAGTTCATCGGCACCGGGCTGCGCTTCATCTCCTGGGAGGTCGCCCACCCGGAGTTCATGCAGCTCGTCTACGACCGGCTGGTGGCCAACGGCGTCACCCGGTATGTCGTGCTCGACCCCATGCACGACATGGACGCCGTACGCGAGTCCGCGCGGATGATCCGCCGGGCCGGCGCCGGCGAGATCGTCGGAGCGCTCACCTACACCGTCAGCGACGTGCACGACGACGCCCACTACGGCTCCCTCGCCGCCCAGATGGCGGCCTGCCCGGACATCGACCGCGTCTACATCAAGGACCCCGGCGGACTGCTGACCACGGAGCGTGCCACCACGCTGATCCGGGCCGTCATCCGCCACCTCGGCGGCAAGCCGCTGGAACTGCACTCCCACTGCACCATCGGGCTGCCGGGCCTGACCTACCTCAAGGCCGCCGACCTGGGGGTGCAGGCGCTGCAAGTGGCCTGCGGGGCTCTGGCGGGCGGCACATCCCTGCCCAACGCCCAGCAGGTGGTGGCCAATCTGCGGGAGTTCGGCCACACCGTGGACATCGACGACCGGCTGCTCGGCGTGGTGTCGGACTACTTCCACCACATGGCCGGGGCCGAGGGTCTGCCCGCCGGCGGCCCCCGGGACTTCGACGCCGCGTTCATGCGCCACCAGGTGGCCGGCGGTGTGATGACCACGCTGCGCCGCCAGCTCGACGAACTGGGCTTCAGCGACCGCTTCGACGCGGTCATCGAGGAGGTGACCCGGGTCCGCGCCGAACTGGGCCACCCCATCATGGTCACCCCCTTCCCACAGATGGTCTGCACCCAGGCGCTGTACAACGTGGTCGGCGCCGAGCGCTACGCGAACGTCTCCGACCCGGTGATCCGGTATGTGCAGGGCAACTTCGGCAGGCCGACCGGCCCCGTGGACCCGGACATCGCCGACCGCATCCTCGACCGGCCGCGAGCCAAGGAACTCGCGGACGAACCGCCCCCGCCGACCGTCGCCGAACTGCGCGCGCGCTTCTCTCGTGGCATCAGCGACGAAGAGCTGCTCCTGCGGGCCACCATGCCCGCCGAGCAGGTGGACGCCATGGTGGCGGCCGGCCCGGCCCGGCAGCACTACAACCCCCGGGTGAAGCCGGTACTGAACCTGCTGCACGGCCTGCGGACCCGCCCGGCGACACCCGAACTGATCCTGGAACGGCCCGACTTCCGACTGGAGCTGCACCGTGACCGCCGACCCGACTGACGAGGCCGCCGCCCTGGTGACCGACCGCCTGCGCGCCATCGGCGGCATCGTCTTCGACCTGGACGGCACCCTCGTGCTGGGCGACCGACGCAACCACGGGCTCACACCCCTCCCCGGAGCCCTGGAACTCACCGCCGCGCTCACCGCACGCGGCCTGCCCTGGCTCACTTTCACCAACGGCACCACCCGTACGCCCGAGGAGTACGCGCGGACCCTGCGCCGGATCGGCTTCGACCTGCCCGACGAGGCCGTGCTCACCCCCGCCACCAGCGCCGTCGACCACTTCCTGGCCATGGGGCACCGCAGCGTGCTGGTGCTCGGCGGCGACGGGGTGAAGGAACCGCTGCGCCGGGCCGGCATCGAGGTCATCGAGCCCAAGGGGAAGCCCGAGGCAGACGCCGTACTGGCCGGCTGGTACCGCGAGTTCACCATGGACGACCTGGAGGCGGCCTGCCATGCCGTCCTCGGCGGCGCCGCCCTGTACAGCTGCTCCCAGTCGGTGTTCTTCGCCACGGCCGAGGGCAGGGCCCTGGGCACGTCCCGGGTCATCTGCGCCATGATCAGCAGTGTCACGGGGGTCACCGAACAGATCGTGGGCAAACCCTCCCTGATCGGCCTGCGATGCGCCGCACAGCGGCTGGATGTCGCCCCGCAGGAACTCGCCGTCGTCGGAGACGACCCGGAACTGGAGATGGCGATGGCCCGCGACGCCGGCGCCCTCGCCATCGCGGTGGGCACCGGCATCCATCCGGCGGACCGTTACACCGGACTCCCGCCGAAGCACAGTCCGCACCTCACCGTCGGCGGTGTCGGCGAACTCCTCGCGCTCCTGTCCACGGCAGGCTGACCACACCCGTACTCGGTCTCCACCAGCCGCCGCATCGCCGGGAGCCGAGCGCCGCACGATGAGCACGTCAGCGTCGGCTGGCAGAACTGGCGAGCGGGGCATGTCCCCAGAGACTGTTGGCCCCGTACACGACAATCAGGTACGAGGCCAACGACACATACGAGTGCTTCTGCGTCAGGCGGTTGAGAAGTTGGACAACATGGCGGCCGGGTATCGGCTTCCCGCCGAGCCCTGGGGAAGGACCTGCGTGATGTGTTTGAGGTCGGCGTCGGTGAGTACGACGTCGGCGGCGCCGGCGTTCTCCTCCAGGCGGTCGGCGTTGCGGGTACCGGGGATCGGAACCACGTCGTCACCCTGGGCGAGCAGCCAGGCCAGGGCGAGCTGGGCAGGGGTGATGCCCTTGGCCATGGCGAATTGTTTGAGCTGCTGCGTGGCGCGCAGGTTGTAGGTGTAGTTCTCGCCCTGCCAGCGCTCGTCCCAGCTGCGCATGTCGTCCGCGGGGTACTCTGCGGCGGGCTTGACCACACCAGTGAGGAAGCCGCGCCCGAGCGGGGAGTAGGGCACCAGGCCGATACCCAGTTCGCGCAGGACCGGCAGGATCTTCTCCTCCACCTCCCGCTCGAAGATCGAGTACTCGTACTGCAGGACCGAGACCGGGGTGACCGCGTGGGCGCGACGGATGTACTGCGGGCCGACGTTGCTCACACCGAAGTACTTCACCTTGCCCTCGGCGATCAGTTCGCCGACGACGCCCGCGACCTCCTCGACCGGAACGTCGGGGTCGGAGACGTGCTGGTAGAAGAGGTCGATGTGGTCCGTCCGCAGATAGCGCAGGCTGTTCTCTGCGACCTTGCGGATGTTCTCCGGGCGGCTGTCGAAACCGGAGCCGAATGGCTGCGCGGCCATGTCGAAGCCGAACTTGGTGGCCAGGACCACCTCGTCACGAAAGTCCTTGACCGCCTTGCCGAGCAGGATCTCGTTGCTGCCACTGCCGGCGCCGTACAGCTCGGCGGTGTCGAAGAAGTCGATCCCCAGCTCGTGGGCACGACGGATGGTGGCGGTGCTCTCCCCATCGTCCGAGGAGCCGTAGGCGAGGGTCATCCCCATGGTGCCGAGGCCGAGCGCGGACACGCGCAGGCCCTGTGAGCCCAGGTCGCGATGGTGCATGAGTTCTCTCCCTATGCAGGTGCCAGACAAGCCAGCACCAAACCAACCTGTTTGGTTTGAGTCTAGGCGTCAGTCACCGCAACGCCAAACCAAGCAGTTCGGCCGCTTATCCTGGTCGTATGCCTCGCCCCACCACCGCCGCCGACCAGACCGCGGAGCCCGCTGCCCCGGAGGGCGCCGACTCGACCCGTGAGCGGATCGTCACCGCCGCCAGGGACGAGTTCGCCCGCCACGGAATCGCCGGCGCCCGGGTGGACCGCATCGCCAAACAGGCCAGGACCAGCAAGGAACGCGTCTACGCGTACTTCCGCGGCAAGGAAGCGCTCTACGCGCATGTCTCCGCACGTGAACTGGCCCTGGTCGCGGAGGCCACCCCCATGGACCCGGCCGATCTGCCCGGCTACGCGGGTCGTCTCTTCGACCACTTCACCGTCGCCCGCCCCGACCACCACCGCCTGATCACCTGGGGACGCCTCGAACTCGCAGACACCACTCCCGACCACGACGACCCAATCCTGGCGACCATCGCCCGCAAGCTCGACCAATTGCGCCAGGCACAGCAAGCGGGACAACTCGATCCCGCCTGGGATCCGGTCGACGTCCTCGCCCTGGTCAACCAGCTCGCCACCACGTGGGCGACACAGACCGAGATCGGCGCCGCCGCGGCCGAACAGGCTGCGGACCCGTCCCTCGCCGCTCGCCGTGCCGCAGTGGTGGCAGCGGTCGAACGCCTCTTCCCCCGCGCGAAGCGGGGCCGAGCCCACTGACCGATGGGAGATCGGCTGCAGCGGCGCCTGCCGCCTGGCATGGCGGGTGTGTCACGGTCACACGGCCGAGGGCCCGCAGGCCTGATCAAGGACGCCGCCGACCCGTCCGGCCCCGATTCACAGCCTTGTTACCGGAATCGTTCAGGGACGCCGACGGGTCGCGTTGGGCCACTGAGTCCTGCTGCCGGTCGTCACACGCATTGCTGCCCCCCGCGGCCCCGACCGTTCGCCAGCCCCTATTTGTCCCAGATCTTGCGGTAGGCCTGACGGTAGCCCTCCGAGTCCCAGGACAGTGCACCGCCGCTGTTGTCCGCGGTGGTGATGTGGACAGGGGCGACATATCCGCTGGCCGGCTCGCCCGCGAAGGCGCGGTTGAACTCGTCGATGATCTGCCATCCCTGTTCGGACAGGGGCTCGGGCACGGTGGCGGACTGGAACTGTTTGCCGTTGATCCGCTCAAAGGCTGACGGGTCGCCGTCACCGGCACCGATGTTGAACGGAGCGCCGTCGCCCTTGTGACCGGCAGCGCGCAGCGCTGGTGCGGCGTGGTCGAAGTACAGGTCGTTGATGGCGGCGGAGTAGGTCCATCTGTCACCGAAGCGGGACTGGAGAGAGGAGACCTTGTCGACGGTGCGGCTGTTGGCCTCCGGGATGGGTATGTCCTCGTAGCTCAGCAACTCGACATCGGAACAGGTGGCGAGTTTCTTCTTGATCAGATCGGACTTCCGCTTGGCGAACGGTATCGAGGCGTCGGTGAACAGCACCACGCCCGCGCGGCCGCCCGAGCGGGCGATGATCCAGTCGGCGCTGATCTCCGCGACTTCCTCGACTCTGGTGGTGACGTTGCTGAAGAGCTTCGGATCCTTGCTGGGGCCAGGGGCGGCCGCGGCGTGCCAGCCGATCAGCGGGATGCCTGCGGCCTCGGCCCGCTCGACCTGCTTGGTCACGGACTTGGGGTCGAAGCCGCCGATGACGATGCCGGAGGGCTTGAGATCGATGGCCTCGGCGAAGGCCTTCCGGATGCCGGCGGGCGTGCCCTGCCCGTCGATGGTTCGGACGTCCCAGCCGAGGACCTTCGCCGCTTCCTGAACGCCCCTGGCGACTCCGGAGACACCGGGGTTGGTCATGGTCTGGGCGACATAGGCGATGGTCTTGCCGGAGACGGCCTCGGGTCCGGTGGTGGGGCCGCCCCAGGGAGCGTTGATGTCCTCGGCCTCCTTGACGGCCTGTTTCGCCTCCTCGAGGACGGCAGGGCAACCCGGCTCCCGCGAACCGACGGTGGACGCGTTGGTGGTCGAACCGCTGTCACAGCCCGCGGCAGCGGTGGCCAGGACCAGGAACGTGACGGCTGCCGCCGTAGCTTTGCGGGTGGGATGCACGGGATCTCCTCAACTGGACACGAGGGAATACGGGTTGCGTGGGGGGAGGAGAACGAGCCGGCAGACGGCCGGAATCACAACGACGGCAGCACCTCGGGCTGCGGCCCGGCGGGTTGTCGCGGTGGGAATGTAGCAGGGCCTCGACCAGTCCCTCCACGGAGGCAGCACCGCTCAGTAGGCGCGTACGAACAATTCGTAATCAATTCTTGATTACACACAGACTCAAAGCGATCACACAGGCGATAGTCTCCGACCGACCGGATCCGGACACATGACGTGATCCCGTCGTTCACGCCACATGTCCGATCGCTCACGCCCGGCGACACCGTGCGAGCGTCGGGCCTTTCCCGGTCGTTGACGGTCCTGCGGCAACGACCCTGCGGTCACTACTCACCCGAACATCGAAGGAGGCCAGCGTGCCCACGAACACAGTGGAGCCGCCGCCCGGACGCAGGGACCGGACTCCTCCGTTCCGCCGGAGGGCGGTATCCGTTCTCGCCCGGTGGCCTTTCCGGCGGAAACTCAACGTGCTCGTCATCGCGCCCATCGCGGTCGTCGGCGTACTGCTCGGCATCGGCGTCACCGGCCAGATCGAGCAGGTCCGCGACGCCGACCGGATCGCCGAACTGGTGCGCGACAGTGAGCAGGTGGCGGCGCTCATCAACGACATACAGGCCGAACACCGGCTGGCACTCCTGCTGTCCGTGCAGTACGAGGCGGCCCGCCCCGGGGCCTCCCAGCCGTCGACGAACGCATACCGCGAGGCACAGCAGGCCACCGACGAACGGGTCGCGGCCGTGCGGTCCGCGTTCGGGTCGAGCCTGCCGGCCGACGAAACGCAGGCGCTCGAGTACATCGCCAGCCTCGGCTCCCTGCGTGAGAAGCTCGGTCGGGACTATGTCCCCGCCGCCAACATCGACCCCGCCTACGCCGCCGCGGTCGGCTACCTCATCGACGGCATCGGACTCGACCGCTTCGCCGCGACCTCGGAGTCCTCGGTCACCAATCTGCTGGACGCGGCACTACGCGCGGACGCTGCCCACGCGGCCTTCGAGAGCGCCGTGTTCTCCGCACAGACCCGTGACGCGAACGCCCTCACCGAGTACACCCGCGCGGTCGGCGCCCACGAGCTCTACACCTACCAATCGGACCGCTTCAGCCGTATCGCCACGCCGGAGCAGGTCCTGAGGATGGGCGGCATCGAGCGCGGCGCCGAACAGAACGACATCACCTCCCAGTTCGCGGAGCTCCAGATCGATCCGGGCTCCCTGCAGTCGCAGACCACGCGGGAACTGCGCGAGAAGATCGCCGCCGGCGAGCTGCAGGCCGACGCGCGCCTCGGCATCACCCGGACGCTGATCAACCAGATCGCCGCTCAGGCCGACTCTCTGTCCGCGAACGCCCTGCGCAAGGCATGGTTGATGCTCGGTGTGGCTCTGCTCGGCTTCACCGCGTGGCTGGCGTTCTGTGTCGTGGTCCGGCGTTCGGTGATCCGCCCCCTCATGGCCCTGACCGGCTCCGCCCAGCAGGTGGTCGAGGCCGTCGACGAGGAGCTTGCCCGGGTCGCGGACGACGAGTCCGCCGACGACGCCCCGTTCCGACCGCAGGCGATTCCGGTCCCGGTCCGGGACGAGATCGGTGAGCTGGCCGAGGCCTTCAATCATGTGCAGGTCACCGGCGCCGCGCTGCTGGAGCGGCAGGTACTGAGCCGCCGCAACGTCGCCGAGATGTTCGGCAACGTCGGGCGCCGGGTCAGCAATCTGACCACCCGCCAGCTGTCGCTGATCGATGCCGTGGAACGCGAGGAGACCGACCCCGACCTCCTCGACCGGCTCTACCGCATCGACCACATCGCCGTACGACTCCAGCGCAACGCCGACAGCCTGATGCTGCTCGCCGGAATCCGCGAAACGGATGTCGAGGCCCGGCCGACCACTCTGGTTGACGTCATACGCTCCGGCCTCGGCCGGATCGAGGGATACCAGCGGGTGTCCCTGCGGTCCGAGACGGACATCACCGTGGGCCCCGACATCATCGGCGACCTGACACTGATGCTCGCCGAACTGCTGGAGAACGCGGTCTCCTTCTCCCCGTCCGACACTCCCGTCGAGGTGGTCGTGCGGCCCGGCACTGATGTCACCAAGGACGGCGGGGCACTGATCGAGGTCATCGACCACGGCCTCGGCATGAGCGCGGAACGCCTCGCCGAGGAGAACGCCCGCCTCGTCCGCCGGGAACGGCTCGACCTCGTGCCGACCAAGGTGCTCGGCCTCTTCGTGGTCGGTAGCCTCGCCCGCCACCTCGGACTTCGCGTCACCCTGAGCCGTACATCGGGTGGTGGTGTCACCAGTACCGTCTGGATCCCCTCCGTACTCCTCCTGGCGATGAGCCCCATGGACGGCACACCGCCCGCTGCCACGAGCCCGACCGGGACCACGGCAATGGGCACGACGAGGCGCAAGGGAACGGCGGTCGTAGCCGCCGAACCGGCCACCACGGCCGTTCCCGAGCGACGGCCGACCATCGTGTCACCGCACAGCGACCTGCCCCGACGTGTCCCACCTCGCCTCGGCGCGGGAACAACCACCACTCCCGAGGGACCTTCGTCGACAGCCACCCGGCCACTACGACGACGGGTCCGGGGCGCAACGCTCACCGTGACCACACCAGCGGCCGACCGGAACATCCCACCGGTGCGACAGCCTCTCGACGCCGAAGCCGTCCGCTCAGAACTCGACGAGTTCGAAGCCGCCGTACACCGGGCGGAACAGGACGCTGCCTCGCCCCCTGACGAATCCGGCACCACCGCAACACCAGAAACTCCAGAAACCCCAGAAGGCCAGAAGGAGACGGGCAGTGACCACGTCGACAGGTGACAGCACCCCCGAACAGGCGAAGCCCAACGACCTGCGAACCGCGGCGGCCGACTTCACCTGGTTGCTCGACCGCTTCGCCACGGACACCGCCGGTGTCGTCGACGCCATCGCGGTGTCGTCCGACGGCCTGCTGATCGCCGTCTCCCAACTACGAGACAGGGCCGACTCCGAGAGGCTCGCCGCGATCGTGTCAGGCATCACGAGTCTCGCCGCAGGCGTCTCCGGCAACTACAGCCTGGGCGGTCTCAACAAGGTCATTATCGACCTGGAAGGCGGCCATGTACTGGTGTCGGCCATCGGCAACGGCGCCGTTCTCGGTGTGGTCGCCTCCAAGGAGGCGAAACTGGGCAACATCGCCTACGAGATGACCCTCTTCGCCAACCGCGCCGGGGCCGCACTCACCCCCCAACTGGTGATGGAGCTGAAGAACAGCGTCGGCTCCACACCGGCCGGCTGACCCATCCCCGCAAGGCAGGAGGTCGTCGTCATGGCCGTCGGTGGACAAGGACCACATGAGGCAGCAGAGGACACTTGGGGCGGCTCGCCGGAGCCGATCGGCCGCGCCCCCGCGGTCCGGCCGTTCTTGCTCACCGCCGGGCGGGTGTCGGGGCGCGGCGCAGCGGCACCGATCCCGATCGAGACCCAGATCGTGTCGACCTCGGCCGGACTCTCCGTCCTCGGCACGCTCGCCTTCGAACACCACGACATCGTCGCCGCCTGCCGGCGGCCGCAGTCGGTGGCGGAACTGGCCGCCTGCCTGCGACTGCACCTCAACGTGGTCCGGGTGCTCGCCGAGGACCTGTGTGCCGCCGGGCACCTGGCTGTCCACGTGCCCAACGCCCGGACCGCCCAGGACATCTCCGTACTGCGAAGGGTTATCAATGGTCTCCGTGCCGTCCCCGACTCACGGGGCACACTCCGCGACAGCGGCTGAGCAGCCGCCGCTACCGGTCAAGCTGGTCATCGCCGGCGGCTTCGGGGTCGGCAAGACCACCACCGTGGGCTCGATATCAGAGATACGACCGCTCACCACGGAAGCCGCGATCACCGAGGTCGCGGCAGGCGTGGACGACCTCACGCACACTCCCGGCAAGACCACCACCACCGTCGCCCTGGACTTCGGCTGCATCACGCTCGACCCGACCCTGAAGCTGTACCTGTTCGGGACACCGGGCCAGGACCGGTTCGGCTTCATGTGGGACGACGTGGTCGAGGGCGCTCTCGGTGCCCTCGTCATCGTGGACACCCGCCGCCTCGACGACTGCTACGCCGCCGTGGACTACTTCGAGCACAAGCGCATCCCCTTCGCGGTCGCCGTCAACGCGTTCGACGGGGAGGTCGAACACGACCTGGACGAAGTGCGGTGGGCACTGGACATCGCCGAGCACGTCCCGCTGATCGTCTTCGACGCACGCAAGACGGGCTCCGTCCGTGACGCGCTCCTGGTCGTACTCAACGTCGCCCTCTCCCGCGCCGAATCGGCCGCGGCGACCTGACTGCCACCCCTCGCCCAGGACGGCAGTCGCCGCCACAGCCTTGACCGAACTGATCCTTGGCCTGACGTGCCATCAGGCCAAGGGCAAGGAGTGGAGCACCGTCGGGGTCCGGCTGGAGGAGAACGATACGGCAGCGCTGCACAACGGCCTCGTCCCCGAAGACGAGGAGCATCGTTCCCTGTACGTCGCCCTTACCCGGGCACGCCGCCACACCATCGCTCTTGTTCGAGCCAGCGGTTGGCTTGTTCGGCGAGCAGAGGGCCGAAGCGGAAGGAGCGGGTCAGAGTGAGAGCGGTGGCGTCGAAGTCGGTCATCACATCGCGGGCACCTCGCCAGCCATAGATGGCCTTGGCGGAGTCGCCGACCATGACGAGTTGGGGGTGGTCGCGCCGGGCGTCGAAGACCTGTTCCAGGACGGCGTTGGTGTCCTGGGCTTCATCGAGGAAGAGGAAGTTTGCTTCGATCCTGGGCTGGATCAGCGCCCACATCTTCAGGTAGTGGTCGTGTTCGAATCGGACCGGTCTCCGTTGTGTGTAGTGTGCGGAAATGACAAGAAGCGAGCGAATCGCGGACCAGCTGGACCGGCACTGGCACAAGAACCTGCGGCCGCGGCTGCACGGTCTTGCCGATGAGGAGTACTTCTGGGAGCCGGTACGTGGCTGCTGGAGCATCCGCCCACGTGACACGTCGGCCGCACCGATGTCGACAGGTTCGGGGGAATGGACGATGGACTCCGCGTCGCCTGACCCGGTGCCAGCGCCGGTGACCACGATTGCCTGGCGGCTGGCGCACATCATCGTCTCCTGCCTGGGCTACCGGGTCGGATGGCACTTCGGCGGCCAGGACGTCGACTCCCAGACATTCGCCTACGCGGGGACTGCTGACGAGGCGCTAAAACAGCTCGATGAGATGTATGGGAGATGGAACGCGGGGGTCCGCGAGCTCTCGGACGCTGACCTGGAGAATCCGCCCACGGTGGGTCCCGAGCGGTTTCCCATGGAGGGCATCGTCCTGCACGTCAACAGGGAGCTGATCCATCACGGCGCCGAGATTTCCCTGCTGCGCGACCTCTACTGCCGGACCTGGAGGAGATGAACCGCCCTGAGGGCCGACTGTTCCCGCCCGCGATCACCTCCGACGGTCCGATAGAACTCGGCGCCAGGCTGGCCGACTTCGTCCGGCGATTCCCTGACAGGGCGGCAGCGGCCAATCGAGCCGTGTTCCTGGCCCGTACCGAACTCGGTCTGCGCTCGATCGAGGAAGCCGGCCTCACCCGGCCGACATCAGCCGGGTCACCCATGTGTTCTCCGGTGGAGAGGCCTACCTCGGCAACATCTTTGATCGCCGCCCGAGCGGTGCAGGGCTTCGACGCCGCGATCGTAGCGCCGCTGACACGCTCACCTTGCTGTCGGCCGCCGTCCTGCCGAACGCCGTGCGTGGCCTTCGGCATCTGGGGCGCGGCCAGCCGGCATCGCTGTGGCCAATAAGCCGCAGCAGAACGGCAGTCAGGGCTGGTCGCACCGAGCAAACACTGCGATCCGCCAGCCCTCAGAGGTGCGGGCGAACTGGATGGTTCTTGCCCCATCCCCCCTCGAACGGCGCACCGTCCAAGTCCCGGACTTGCGGTACTCGCCGAACGCGACGCGATATCACCGGAAATGGCGCGACAGTAACAGCGCAGGAGTGCCGGACACCGTCGGTCCCGACAAGCTGCGGTACGTCGTCGAGAAGCCCGTCGCACGCCCCATGCGACAGGGCCTCGAAGCAAAGCCTGCGGAAATGACGACCGGCTTCGGACGGCCTCTGGCAAACTCCCGCGAGGACGGGGACGGCCTCCTCGCCCAGCAGGTCGATCTGCCCAGCACGGAGGAGGGCAAGCAGCCGCGGTGGTGAGAGCGCGGTCAGGCGGCTAGGGAGGCGAGCAGTTCGTTGTACTGCTTGGCGGCGGTGGCCAGGTCCTCGTCGGAGAGGCCGAAAGCCGTGCCGCACACCTTGACCATCGGCTGCTGGAAGTCGAACTGGCACAGCCGCAGGGTCGCCTCCCAGCTGTTGAGGAGGGTTTCCAGGGTGGCCTTGTTCGAGCCTTCGGGGGTGTAGTGGTCGGCGGGGACGCCCGCGGTGACGGCGACGACCGCCTTCTTGCCCGCCAGCTGCGAGGCAGAGCCGTCGAGGGTGAAGGCCCAGCCGAAGGTGAGGACCTTGTCCTGCCACTGCTTGAACAGCGGGGTGGTGTTGTACCAGAACACCGGGTGCTGGAAGACGATCACATCGTGCTCCGCCAGCAGCGCCTGCTCGGCGGCGACATCGATCTGGAAGTCGGGGTAGGTGGCGTAGAGGTCGTGCACGGTGACATGGGGCAGATCGCGGACAGCGTCCACGAGCGCCGCGTTGGCCTTCGACTGGGACAGGTCGGGGTGGCCTACGACGAGGAGAACCTTGGACATGATGAGAAACCTTTTCAGTGATCAGTGAAATGGGTGAAGAAATGCAGGTTGGTCG
Source organism: Streptomyces graminofaciens (assembly GCF_030294945.1). Classification (NCBI taxonomy): domain Bacteria; kingdom Bacillati; phylum Actinomycetota; class Actinomycetes; order Kitasatosporales; family Streptomycetaceae; genus Streptomyces; species Streptomyces graminofaciens. The sequence goes on from NZ_AP018448.1 coordinate 1,080,383, forward strand.
GGTGTGACGGGTCAGGAACTTCGCCGGGGCGTCAGTCCTTCGCGAAGTCCAGGAGCGCGGGCTGAGCCGGGCGCAGCGGTGCCGGCGGTCAGCGGTCGATGCTGGCCATGTTGGCCTCGTCGTGGCGTTCGCCCGCCGCCGGTGTGAGGTTGTTCAGGCGGTCGAGCTGAGCGGCGCTGAGTTCGATGCCGTCGGCGGCGGTGTTCTCCTCGACGCGCGAGACCCGGCGGGTTCCGGGGATGGGGGCGATGTCGTCGCCGCGGGTGAGCAGCCATGCCAGCGCGGTCTGGCCCGGGGTGGCTCCGATCTCGGCGCCGATGGCCTGGACTTCGTCGACGATGCGCAGGTTGCGTTGGAAGTTCTCGCCGGTGAAGCGCGGGTTGGTCTTGCGCCAGTCGTCGTCGGCGAAGTCGTCGACGGTGCGGATCTGCCCGGTCAGCAGGCCGTGCCCGAGCGGCGAGTAGGGAACGAACCCGATGCCGAGCTCGCGCAGCAGCGGGAGGATTGCGGCCTCGACGTCGCGGGTCCACAGGGAGTATTCGGTCTGCAGCGCGGCGACCGGATGCACGGCGTGTGCCCGGCGGATCGTCTCAGGGCCGGCTTCGGAGAGCCCGATGTGGCGCACCTTGCCCTCGGCGACCAGCTCGGCCAGCGCGCCGAAGGTCTCCTCGATGGGCGTGTTCGGGTCGACGCGGTGCTGGTAGTAGAGGTCGATGTGGTCGGTGCCGAGCCGCTTGAGCGAGCCTTCGACCGCGGTCTTCACGTTGTCGGCGCTGCTGTCGATGACGCCGGGGCCGTCGCCGGCGTGGGAGACGAGACCGAACTTCGTCGCCACGACGACGTCGTCGCGTCGGCCCTTGATGGCCTTGCCGACGAGTTCCTCGCTGTGGAAGGGGCCGTAGATCTCGGCGGTGTCGATGTGGGTGACCCCGAGGTCCAGCGCCCGGTGGACGGCGCGGATCGACTCGGCGTCATCGAGCCCTCCGCCCGTGGTGTAGACACCGGCCATGGTCATGGCTCCCAGGCCCATGCGCGAGACGTCAAGCCCGCCTAGTGATACGTGCTTCATCAGGTACTCCTTGTCGTGACGGCCGTCAGGCCCGGTCGGTGTCGTGATCAGTGCGGTACGCCACCAGCCGGCGGACCGTGCTTCGGGGCGTATTGCTCAGGCGTGGGGTGGCCGTAGGCCAGGCCGGTGTCACCGGTGACAGGCTGCGGGGATCGGTAGGCTGAATCGGTTGTGCCGGGTCAGTGCTCCTGGGCAGCCGGTTCCAGGACGAGGACCGGGATTTCGCGGTCGGTGTTCTGCTGGTATTCGGCGTAGGTCGGGAAGGCCTCGACGGCTCGGGCCCACCACAGGGCCTTCTCGTTGCCGGTCACCTCGCGTGCCAGCATGTCCTGGCGTAGGGGGCCGTCCTGAAGTTCGACTCGGGGGTCGGCCACCGCGTTGAGGTACCAGACCGGGTGCTTGGGGGCTCCTCCCGCGGAGGCGACCACGGCGTAGGAGCCGTCGTGCTCCACCCGGATGACCGGGGACTTGCGGATCCTGCCGCTCTTCGCGCCCAGGGTGGTCAGGATGACGACGGGCACGTCCCGGAGCTTCTCGTCTTCTTCCCGTGTGACCAGGACACTCAGCGTCGTTCCCTGTGTACCGCCGGAGCTTTCGTACAGCTCCACATGGTCACGTACGAACTGCTCCCTGCTCGGCTCGTACTCGCCTTTGAGTGGCATGTTGTCCCTCTCAGGCGTGGGTGTTGTCGTAGGCGAGGTTGTCGCCCAGTTCGCGGGATGCCTCGGCCTGGGCGAGGAGTTCCTTCGCCTTGGCCGCGGCGGCCTCGATGGCGTCCGCGCCGGCGACGAAGCGCTGCAGGGGCTTCTCCTGCTGGGCGATGGTGAGCAGGGCGCGGGCGAGCTTGGCGGGGTCGCCGGGCTGCTTGCCGTTGATGCTCTTGATGCCCTCGATCCTGGGGGCGGTGCGCGGGGCGTAGTCGTGGATGGACAGCTCGGGCCAGGTGGGGGACCCGTCCACGAGGAATTCGGTGCGGAAGTAGCCAGGCTCCACGGCTGTGGTGTGGATCCCGTAGGGCTCGACGTCGTAGCGAAGGGACTCCATCCAGCCCTCTTCCGCGAACTTGGAGGCGGCGTAGGCGGAGGTGAACTCCATGCCGACCAGGCCGGCGGTCGAGGTGATGGTGATGATGTGCCCGGCGCGCTGGCGGCGCATGATCGGCAGGACGGCGCGGGTGACGTTCATCGGGCCGAAGAGGTTGGTCTCGAACTGCTGGCGCATCTGCGCGGGCGAGATCTCCTCGAAGTAGCCGGCGACAAGATACCCGGCGTTGTTGATCAGGACGTCGATGCGGCCGAAGCGGTCGACGGCGGCCTGCGCGGCGGACTCCGCGTCGTCCAGGCTGGTGACGTCCAGCTTGGTGACCAGCAGGTTGTCCTGCGGCCCGCCCAGGGTCTTCTCGACCTCCTCGGGACGGCGGCCGGTGGCGACGACCTGGTGCCCGGCGGCCAGGGCCTCGCGGGCGATGTCCGTGCCCAGACCGCGTCCGGCACCGGTGACGAGAATGACCTTGCTCATGAGGAATTCCTTTCAGGCGCCATATCCGGCACCCGGTATGTGCGGGGGTGATGTGTCGTGCCCGTCCCGGCGGCGGGCCAGGGATGGACAGGGGAGGATCTGGCGGGTCGGACGGCGTCAGGCCGACTCGGTGGGCATGATCCACAGGTCGGCGATGGAGGCATGCCGGGGGCGCGTGACCATGTAGGCAACGCCGTCGGCGATGTCCTCGGGGGCGAGGAACTCGACCACTCCGAGGAGGGGGGGTGATCATCGCGTCCTGGATCTCGGGCTTGTTGTGCGAGGCCAGCTCGGTGTACACACCACCCGGCTCCAGGACACCGACGCGGACGTGCCGCTGGGTGACTTCCTGGCGCAGGGACTCGGTGAAACCGTTCACACCGAACTTGGTGAGGTTGTAGACGCCGAGACCGTTCGTGGCGACGCGGCCGGCGACGGAGCTGATGTTGACGATGTCGGCGACCCGGCGCGGACCGTCCTCGGCGGCCTTGAGCAGGTGCGGGAGGGCGGCACGGGTGGTGTAGAGCAGGCCCTGGACATTGACGGCGATCATGCGCTCCCACTCCTCGGCGTCCGCGCCGACGACCGGGCCCAGGAGCATCACGCCGGCGTTGTTGACCAGAGTGTCCAGCCGACCGAAGTACTCGACCGTCTGCTCGACGGCGGCCTCGGCCTACTGCGGTCGGTGATGTCCGCTTCCACCACCAGCGCGGTGCCGCCGGCCTTCTCGATCTCGGCGGCGAGACCGTCCAGACTGTCCTTGCGCCGAGCCACCAGAGCCACGGACGCGCCGTGCTCGGCGAACTGGTGGGCGGTGGCCTCGCCGATACCGCTGCTCGCGCCGGTGACGAGAACGACCGTGCCAGTCAGTTTCGATGCCATGGGGGGGTTTCCTGTTTCTCTGGTTCTGTTCTTCGGATCTCTACATGTGCGGCACAGGGCCCGGCGGGGCGGACCCGTGCGTGCCGAGGGCGCGGCGAGCGCGCCGTATCCGGGCCGTTCACACCGCCGTGAGGCGGTGCATCACCAACAAAACCGGTTGTCACGGGAGTGTGGGAGTCCCTGATGAGGGGGTCACTGACAGGGACCCCCTCCCCGGCGGAAGCGCTCGTAGAGTGGAGCGCGTGGCAGGCAGAAACGACCCCAACGGCACCAACCGCGACATCCGTGATGACTTCCGCGCGGAGATCCGGGAATTCCTGGGCACGCGACGGGCCAAGGTCACCCCTGAGCAGGCCGGACTGCCGGTCTACGGCGGAGAGCGCCGACGGGTCCCTGGACTGCGCCGCGAGGAGGTCGCCCTGCTCGCGGGCATCTCCAGCGAGTACTACACCCGGCTGGAGCGCGGCAACGCCACCGGAGTCTCCGAGAGCATCATCGACGGCATCGCGCAAGCGCTGCAGCTCGACGAGGCCGAACGCATCCACCTGCTCGACCTCCTGCGCGGCGCAGGCACGACCCGCCCACCACGCCGCCGACCGGCCCAGCAGCGCGTGCGGCCCCCGGTGCAACGCGTCCTCGACTCGATGAGCGGCACCCCCGCCTTCATCCTCAGCGGACGCGGGGACATCCTGGCCGCCAACCACCTCGGGCACGCCCTGTACTCCCCGGTCTACGCCGACCCGGTGCGCCCGCCCAACAACTCCAGGTTCATCTTTCTCGACCCCCGCGCGATTGAGTTCTTCCGCGACTGGGACCAGGTCGCAGGCGACTGTGTCGCCATGCTGCGCGCCGAGGCCGGCCGCGATCTCTACGACCGGCGGCTGACGGACCTGATCGGGGAGCTGTCCACCCGCAGCGAGGAGTTCCGGCGCCGCTGGGCGGCCCACAACGTCCGAATGCACGCCACCGGCGTGAAGCTCCTGCACCACCCGGTCGTCGGCGACCTCGACCTGCCCTTCGAAACCTTCCCTCTAGGCGCCGACCCCAGCCAGGTCCTCCTCACCTACACAGCTGAGCCTGCCTCGCCCTCGCAGGACGCCCTGAACCTGCTGGCCAGCTGGGCCGCGGCCAACGACGACATCGAGCGGTCCGCGCCGGCTACTGACTCCGAACCGGTCGACTCCTCCGACACTCCCGACTGATCGATGAGCCACGCGTGTCGATCCGCAGGGGTCGTCAACGCTTCCTGCGCAGCGGCACGATCCTCCACCGAAAGCATCGGCTGCCACGACTGCCCTTCGGGGCAACAGTCCGCAGCATCTGACTCTTCAAGCGGCCAGATCAGACCTGGTACCCCCAAGAATCGCCAAGACGAGCGACACTCTGACCCGCGGCTACTCCATGGCCTTCACCGCTGCTGGCCTCCTTTGCCTGGCCGCTGACACTGGCCGCACGGTCGTCACCACGCCCGCCATCAACGCCAAGAACCAGTAGCCCTCCGAAGGCGCGCCGGCCGACCTTCGGCGTGGGCTGACTCCTCGAAACGGGCACGGACATCGCCCCGTCGACTGGCCGAGGTCAGCATCTCCGCCGAGCACTTCAGCTTCTTGCGCATCTCCGCGGAGGTACCGGCTGGAAACAGGTCCCGGTCCCGGATGCAGGCCACGGTGACCGGTATCTGCTCGCCGTCACGCTGGAGGATCCGGCTGTAGCGGAAGAGACCGACGCCGCCGACATTGACGACGCTGACGCCGCATTCGCTGAACGACCGGCCGACCGCCTGTGCGAGGGCGGGCAGGAGAATGGCTTCGGCGTCGCCCTCGACGATGGCCACGCTGCGAGCGAAGAACAGGTTGGCTGGTCACCTCGAGGAAGCGGGTAAGGAAGGCGTAGTCCCCCTCGTCGAGCCGGGTCAGGCCCGGTGCCAGGCGGAAGGTCGATCCGCGGGCGACGAGGGTGAGGTGTTCGACCGGGGTGGCCGAGGCCAGGTTGGGGCTGTGGGTAGTGAGGATGACTGGACCGGCGGCGTCTCCGCTGTGTTCGCGGTCTCGGCGCGATCCCGCAGGAGGTCCATGATGCGGGTCTGGAGCTGCGGGTGGAGGTGAGCTCGGGTTCCTCGATCAGCAGCAGGGGCGCGAAGTCGCTGTTGCCGAGCAGGAGCAGTTCGGCCGCCATGAACAGGGCGTTGTTGTAACCCAGGCCATGTCTGGTCCACTCCCCCGTGCCCGCGAACAGCGTGAGCTCCAGCCGCTCCAGCGCACGGGCGAGTGTGGCATCACCCGCAACGCCGATCTCACCGCGCAGGACGTCCGAGCCGATGGAGAACTTCTGCAGGTAACCGGTGTTGATGTCGTCCCGGGCCGCGGCCACCGCCTCGTTGTCGCTGATGTGCCGTTCCGCGCGGCGCAGGATCCCGACCAGGGTGGAGGCGCTGCCGGTCGCCTCGTCGAAGTCGTCCTCACCTTGTGCACGCATGGCCGGGTAGCCGGCCAGGATTTGCGACAGCCGTGATCCCCGGCCGGAGCGCAACTCCGCCTCGGCATCCCGCAACGGACGCAGATAGGTGGCTTTCAGCAGTTCACGCGCAGCACCGTCCAGGGCCGGCCCCTGCCCATCGCGGCCGGTGCGCGTGGTCACCGCGACGCGGTGGGGCCGCAACGGGTCCTCAACTCCGCCTTGACGGTGACGTAGAGGGCGACGTTGCCCTCATCGTCCGTGGTCAGCAACTCAGGAAGACGGTTTGCTCCTCCGTCGTGAGGCCCTTGAACCCACAGGTGATCTTGAAAGTGCCCGCGCGGCCGTCCGGTCCGACGTGGAAGTCGTCGCGCGTGATGCGGTAGAAGTCAGCCGCGGTCGCCAGCAGGCACAGGCGGATCGCATCGATGATGGCCGTCTTGCCGCTGTCACCCGGGACGTCGTCTCCGGGGCCCCGGCCGAAGCCGGCAGCCACCTGGCCCGCACCCGTTCGGAAGCCCCCCTCGACCACGGCGGCATTGAGGAGCCCGCGCGAGGCGCCCCCCACCGACATGCCTCGCGGGCCTTGGAGCACTCGCCGGGTTCCCGTCGCCGGGCGATCTGTCCGCAGGTTCGGGCAGGGAGCCCGCGCAGGTGAATCGCGGGGAGGTCGACCTCCGCTCTGGTAATTGACAGGGTACGGACGTACCTCTTAACGTACCCGCATCCCGGGCAAGGCCATCAGCTCAACGAGGAGCACCGATGCAGCACCTGTACGACATAGATGTCCAGGTTCCGATGCGTGACGGCGTAGCTCTTGCCGCCAACGTGTGGCATCCGGCCGAAGGGGAGGCTCCGGCGCTGCTCGTGCGCCTGCCGTACGGCAAAGACGTGATGGGCTTCGGCCAGTCAGCCATCCCCGACCTCCTGACTCTGGTGGAGGCCGGCTACGCGCTGGTGGTGCAGGACTGCCGGGGCACCCACCGCTCGGAAGGCGAGTTCGTTCCCCACATGGCCGACCGGGCCGACGGCGAGGACACCGTCGCCTGGATCGCCGAGCAGCCGTGGTCGGACGGCACGGTGGGCATGTACGGACCGTCCTACCTCGGGATGGTCCAGTGGGAAACCGCCGCCACTGGCGCCCCCGCCCTCAAAGCCATCGCGCCGACCTTCACCTCGATCGACAACTACGAGGCGCCCTGGTACTCCGCGGGAGGTGCGCTCTCACTGAGCCTGGTCACGTGGTGGAACGCCATCATGTACGCGGCCGACGCGCAGCGGTCCCTGGCGGCCGGCGAGGACACTCTGTCCCAGCTGCAGCAGCTCGGTCAGGCGGTCCTGTTCCCCGAGCCTCTCAACGACGTGCTGCCGACCGCCGAAGTTCCGGTTCTGGCGGCGTACGGCAAGTGGTGGGACGACTGGATGGCCCACCCCTCCCACGACGGGTACTGGGACGCCATGGAGCTCACCCCCGAGCTCAAGAACGTCACGGCCCCGGCGCTGAACATCGGCGGCTGGTACGACCTCTACATCGGCCAGACCGTCCGCACCTACACCACCGCCCGCCGGCAGGCGGGCAGTGCACAGGCGCGTGAGGGGCAGCGGCTGATCATCGGTCCGTGGGATCACATGGCCACGACCGGCGTCTATCCCGACCGCTCCTTCGGCCCGCTGGCCAGTGCCCAGATGCTGGGCCTGACCGGTCTGCATGTGAAGTTCTTCGACCGCTGGCTGCGCGGCGACACCACCGCTCTGGACGACGTGGCGCCCGTGAAGATCTTCGTGATGGGCATCGACCAGTGGCGCGACGAGCAGGAGTGGCCGCTGCCCGACACGCTGTGGACCGACTTCCACCTGACGAGCAGCGGACACGCCAACACAGCAGACGGCGACGGCGTGTTGACGACCGATCCACCGGCCGGCACCGGGCACGACACCTACCTCTACGACCCGCGCCGCCCGGTTCCCACCGCCGGCGGGGCATCCATGCCGACGACATTCGGATTCTGCGGTCCGGTCGACCAACGGACGGTCGCCGGCCGCGAAGACGTCCTGTGCTTCGCCACGCCCGTGCTCGAAGAGGCCGTCGAGGTCACCGGTCCGGTCAGCCTCACCCTGTTCGTCTCCTCCTCGGCGGTGGACACCGACTTCACCGCCAAGCTCGTCGACGTCTTCCCCGACGGCAAAGCGATCAACCTGTGCGACGGGATCCTGCGCACCCGCTACCGAGGCGGCCTCGCCACGGAAGAGCTGATGGAGCCCGGCACGGTCTACGAGATCACCATCGACATGACCGCCACCTCGAATGTGTTCCTCCCCGGTCACCGCATCCGCGTGGACGTCTCCAGCAGCAACTTCCCCCGCTACGACCGCAACACCAACACCGGCGGTGTCATCGCCCGTGAGAGCGAGGAGCAGATGATTCCCGCGGTCAACCAGATCCATCACGGGCCGAACCACCCCAGCCGCCTGGTCCTGCCGGTCATCGACCGCAAGGACCAGCGATGAGCGCCGCCGACCGGGTCGCCGAACTGAACGCGACCTTCACAGCCCCTTCCCTGAACGCGGCCTTGCTGCTGTGCGACCGGCACCCCGCGGACCGTGTCGCGTTCACCGTTGTCGACAGTGACGGCAAGGCTTCCATGCTGTCGTACGGAGAGCTCGCCGCGGACTCCCACCGCTGTGCGCGAGCCCTCCAAGGGCTCGGGGTCGGTCCCGGTGACAGGGTCGCGACCCTGATGGGCAAGAGCACCGACCTGGTCACCGTCATCCTCGCGATCTGGCGGCTCGGCGCGGTCTACGTCCCGCTGTTCACCGCGTTCGCACCCCAGGCCATCGCCCTGCGCCTGGAAGGCTCAGGCGCGCACGTCGTGGTCGTCGACCCGGACCAGCGCCACAAACTCGACCCGGGCCCCGACATGCCGGACGACCCCGAGCGCCGCGTCGTCGTCACCGGAACCAGCACCTCCCGCGGTGACACCTTGCTGGCCGACCTCATCGCGGCCGCGTCGCCAGAGCCGGTCCCCGCCGTCACCACCAGCGGGGACGGACCGCTGGTGCACATGTTCACCTCCGGCACCACCGGCAAGCCCAAGGGCGTCATCCACCCCGTCTCCTACATCGCCGGATGGCAGGTCTACCTGGAGTACGGCCTGGGCGTCACCCGGGGCAGTAGCTACTGGTGCGCAGCCGATCCAGGCTGGGCCTACGGGCTGTACTCCGCCATCGTCGCTCCGATGGCCGCCGGCATCCCCAGCCTGCTGCTGTCCGGCGGGTTCTCCCCGGAGACGACCTGGCGCACCCTCGTCGACCACCAGGTCACCGACTTCGCCGCCGCCCCGACCGTGTACCGGGGACTGCGCTCCTCATCGGTGCCCGTGCCCCGGGGCCTGTGGCTTCAACGGGCGTCCAGCGCGGGGGAGCCCCTGACCCCTGAGGTCAATGAGTGGGCCGGCGCTGCGCTCGGCCTGGCCGTGCACGACCACTTCGGCCAGACCGAGGTCGGGATGCCCTTGGCCAACCACCACCACCCCGAACTCGCCCACCCTCTCAAGGCCGGATCGATGGGCCGGCCTCTGCCCGGCTGGAGCCTCACCGTCCTGGCCGACGAGAAGGACGAGCCCGCCGGCCCGGGCGTGCTCGGCCGGGTCGCGATCGACGTCGCCGAAAGCCCGCTGATGACCTTCCGCGACTACCAGATCCCCGGGCAGAGCGACGCCAAGTTCACCCCCGACGGCCGCTATTACCTCACGGGCGACGCCGGACGCATCGACGCCGACGGCGACTTCTTCTTCTCCTCCCGCGACGACGACGTCATCATCATGGCCGGCTACCGGATCGGCCCGTTCGAGATCGAGAGCGTCCTCGCCCAGCACCCCGCCGTCGCCGAGTGCAGCGTCATCGGCGCACCCGACGACGTCCGCGGCGAGGTCATCGAGGCATACGTCGTCCTGCGCGACGCCGGCGACGCCTCGCGGCAACTGGCCACCGAACTCCAGCAGCTGGTCAAGACCCGCTACGCCGCCCACGCCTACCCGCGCACGATCCACTTCATCGACGCCCTGCCCAAGACGCCCAGTGGCAAGACCCAGCGCTACCTGCTGCGCAGCCGCCGACGCGCCGAACTCGCCACCCCGGAGTCCCGTTGACCGACACCGAACCTCTGCTCGTCGAGCAACGCGGCCCCGTCCGGTGGCTGCTGCTCAACCGCCCCGATCGGCGCAACGCCCTCGACATCTCCCTCGTCGAAGCCCTGGACAAGCAGATCAGCAGCGCCGAGGCCGACCCCGCCACAGCGGTCATCGCCGTGGCAGGCAACGGGCCGAGCTTCTGTGCCGGCGGGGACTTCCACCAGTTCCTGGAACTGCACGACAGGGGCGACAACCCGGTCGATTTCCTGGCCGACGTGTCGGCCTGCTTCAGCCGCATCGCGGCCAGCCCGAAACCATGGGTCGCCGTGCTGCACGGTCACGCCGTCGCCGGGGGCCTCGAACTCGCGCTGGCCTGCGACGTCGTCGTCGCCGCCGACACCACGCTCATCGGCGACGGTCACCTGCAGCGGCGGCTGGTACCGGCCGGCGGGTCCAGCGTGCGGCTTCCTGGTGCGGTCGGACGCGGCCTGTCGCGTTGGCTCCTGCTCACCGGCGAACTGCTGCCCGCCACCGAGTTCGCGCACACGGGCTGGATCCACGCGATCGTGCCCGAGGCCGACCTCGACGACACCGCCACCCGCGCCTGCCACCAGTTGGCCGACCGCAACAGCCCAGCCCAGCAACGGCTCAAGACGCTGCTGCACCGGATCGACGGCCTCGCCCCCGAGCAGGCCCTGCGCAAGGAACTGGCCACCTTCGCCGACAACTGGACGGCAAGCTCCGTGGCCGACGCCCTGCGGGCCTTCCTCGCACCCCGGACCACGAAAGCAGACCACAAGTGAATCGCTACCAGGGACGGGTCGTCGCCATCACCGGGGCCGCACAAGGTCTCGGCCTCGCCATGGCAACCCGCTTCGCCGCCGAGGGCGCCACCGTCGCGCTGTCCGACGTCAACGAACAAGCCCTCATCGATGCCGCCGGGACCATCACCGACGCCCATGACGCGAAACTTCGCACCGACGTGGTGGACGTGACCGACTCGGCTCAGGTCAATGCCTGGATCACCGGGGTCACCGCCGACCTCGGCGGCCTCGACGTGCTGGTCAACAACGCCGGCATCATCCGCGACAACCGCGTCGAGGACATCACCGACGACGACTGGCACGCGGTCATCGGCGTCAGCCTCACCGGCGGCTTCCACTGCGCCCGCGCCGCGTTCGGCCCCATGAAACGCCAGGGCTACGGACGTATCGTCAGCTTCTCCTCCATGTCATGGCGCGGGAACTTCGGCCAGACCAACTACGTGGCCGCCAAGGCCGGCATCGTCGGCATGACCCGCACCCTCGCGCTGGAGGGCGCCCGCCACGGCATCACCGCCAACGCCATCGCCCCCGGCCTCATCGAGACACCGATGCTCGCCTCGATGAACGGCCCGGCGCGAGACAAGCTCACCAGCAAGGTCCCGATGCGTCACACCGGCAGGCCCGAGGACATCGCCGAAGCCGCAGCCTTCCTCGCCAGTGAAGCCGCCGGCTACATCACCGGCATCGTCCTCGACGTTGACGGCGGCATCTCCATCGGATCCTCGATCCGGTAACGGCTAACCCGGAGCTGGAGGCTCAAGAGGGCTCGACGAGGGTACGTTAGATGGTACGCTAGTACCCGTCTGCTAAGATCAGTCTTCCTGCCCGGACGGTCATCCGCTGCTCGAGGCGGAGATGCTCATGGGAGACTGCTGCGGTGACGGCCCAAACTGACTCGCGTGACCGACGCCCGCGCCGAACGGCGCGCAGGCGGGTCGTCGACACTCGGCGGCGGGACGAACTGCTGCGCCTGGCCGAGGCGATCATCCTCACCGAAGGCTTCACCGCGGTGACCATGGATGAGCTCGCCCAGCGACTGGAGTGCTCGAAGGCGACGCTGTACAGCCTCGCCTCCACGAAGGAACAGTTGGTCCTGGCGGTCACCCGCGCCTTCTTCCGGGATGCGACAGCCGAGATCGAACAGGCCGTCCAGGCCGAGCCCGACCCCAGGCAGCGCATCCGCGTCTACCTCACCGGCGTCGGCACGGCCATGCGCCGGCATTCCCACGCCTTCTACGACGACATGGTCGGTTACGAACCGACCGCGCAGATCTACCGCAAGAACTCCGCCGCCGCGGCGCACCGGGTCCACGAACTGATCGAGGAGGGCGTGCAGTCCGGCGTTTTCCGCGCGCTCAACGGGCACTTCGCCGCCCAGGTCGTAGCGGTCACCATCGACGCGGTCCAGTCGGGAATCCTCCTGGAGAGGACCGGCCTGACCGCCGGCGACGCCTTCTCCGAGCTCGGTGACCTCCTGTTGGACGGGCTCAGCTCGGAGCAGGGCACATTCGAGCCTCCTTCCACAGCGGTGCGCTCGCCCAAGGACCCGGTCTAGGCGCCGAGCTAAAGCCCAGGCAAGGGGCGCACCTCGCGGATCGTCTCTGACCAGACACCACCCTCATATCCAAAAGCATCGCTGGCACGTTTGCGCTGTCACGTCGCGGACGGCCCGGCTTTCACCACGTGAGGGCGCACATGGGTGGTGGGACCATGTGATCGTCAACAAGCCGCACCGAGTGCCGGGCCTGCGGGGACGCCAGGGTCGCCGGGCAGTCGAGCGCGTATCAGCTGTCGTCAGTGGTGCCGCCGAAGGCGTCACCAAGGGCTTCGCCTTCGGCGCTGACATGCGGCGGTCGACCGTGGAGGGCTCTTCACCGACGCCGACCAGGAACGGCCTGGCGGATGTGCGTCTGCGCGGGTTGTCCGACGGGCTTCGGCCCCAGAGCGGCTGAACCGTTCAGTTCCCTGATTCAGAAGGGGAAGCCGGCGTGGGCGCGTCCAGGGCCGGCCTCGGATGCCGCGACGCCGAAGCGATACCGGATCCGCTGGGTGGGACCTCTCCGCCAGGCAGAGACCGCCGATCCATGGATAAACCTTCCTCTCCCGCTCCTGCGCGGGCGCTTCTACGGTCGAGGCCGCAGGCGCTCACCCGCCCGCCGCAACGAAGGAGCGAGCCCCCTATGGAGAAGACATCGACGACCACGAGGCCGCCGACCGGCCTTGTCGAGACGGCCTTCACCGTCAACGGCGAGGAGGTGTGCCTCGCTCTGGATCCTCGTGAGTCTTTGCTCGACGTGCTGCGCGAGCGTCTCGTGCTGACCGGAACCAAGAAGGGGTGCGATCAGGGGCAGTGCGGCGCCTGCACGGTGCACATCGACGGCCGTCGCGTCGTGTCCTGTCTGACTCCGGCGGTCCAGGTCGCGGGACAGGATGTGACGACCATCGAAGGCGTCGCGGCCCCCGACGGCACACTGCACCCGTTGCAGCAGGCGTTCGTCGACTGCGACGCCCTGCAGTGCGGCTACTGCACACCTGGGCAGGTGATGTCCGGCCTGGCCTGCCTGGCCGAAGGGCACACCGGGACCGACGGCGACATCCGTGAGTACATGAGCGGCAACCTGTGCCGGTGCGGCGCGTATGTCGGCATCACCGCCGCAATCCGCCGTGTGGCCGAGCAGGCCGAGCAGGCCGAGCAGGCCGAGCAGGCCGAGCAGGCCGAGCAGGCCGAGCAGAGCGAGCAGCCCGAGCAGAGCGAGCAGCCCGAGCAGGCCGAGCAGAGCGAGCAGAGCGAGGTGTAGACGGTGCGCTCATTCGCCTATGTGGTGCCCGACAGTGTCGCCGGGGCCGTCGACGCCCTGGCCGCCGCCGAGCCGGGCACCAAGATCCTGGCCGGTGGCACGACCTTGTACGACCTGATGAAGCTCGGCATCGAGGCGCCTCCGGCCGTCATCGACATTCACCGTCTCGCCGAGCTGACCGAGATCAGTACGGGTGAGGACGGACTGTCGTTCGGTGCGGGGGCGAGAATGGCCGAGGTCGCCGACCATCCGGTCGTACGCCGTGACTATCCGGCGCTGTCGGAATCCCTGTGGCGGGCGGCGTCCCAGCAGCTGCGCAACATGGCGACGGTAGGCGGGAACCTGCTGCAACGCACGCGATGCGGCTACTTCCGCGGCGGAGCGGAGTTCCCCTGCAACAAGAGGAATCCCGGCAGCGGCTGTGCGGCTCTCGAGGGACTCGACCGCACCCACGCGCTGCTGGGTACCAGCGACACCTGCATCGCCACCTACCCGGGCGACTGGGCCGTAGCCCTGATCGCGTTCGACGCCGAACTCGACGTGGTCGGCCCAGCAGGCGAGCGGACGCTGCCGCTCGGCGAACTGCACGTCGAACCGGGAGACAACCCCCTGCTCGAACACACCCTGGCTCCCGATGAGTTGATCCTGCGGATCCGCGTTCCCGCGACACCCGCCGGTCGCGGCTCCACCTATCACAAGATCCGTGACCGGGAGTCCTACGCCTTCGCCCTCACCTCGGCCGCCACCGCCGTGACGCTGGACGCCCAAGGTCTGGTCACGGACTGCCGGATCGGTCTGGGAGGGGTCGCCACGCGCCCCTGGCGGGCGACGACAGCGGAACGCTCACTGATCGGCGAGCAACTCACCAGGGAAACCGCCCGCCGCGCGGGGGAAGTCGCCTTCGCCGAGGCCCGCCCTCCGCGCACCGGCGCGTTCCGAGTGGAGCTGGGCATCCGCACCGTCACTGACGCACTGCTCACCGCCGGGAAGCGAGCCGCCCGATGAAGACCCCAGACCTGCGCCGCGTCGACGCCCACGAAAAGGTCACCGGCAGCGCACGCTACGGCGCCGACCGCGTCCCGGCCGACCTGGCGTATGCCATGTTCGCCGTGGCCACGTTCGGCAGGGGCCGCACCGTGGCCATCGACACGGCCGCGGCCGAGGCGGTCCCCGGAGGCCGTCTGGTCCTGACCCGGTTCAACGAGGACGAACTGCGCGGCCCCGGGTTTCTGATGGGTGGAGGCTTCGCCTTCCAGAGCCTGCAGCCGCTGCTCAGCGATGTCGTCGCCTACCGGGGACAGCCGATCGCGTTGGTCGTCGCCGACACCCTGGTCGCCGCCACCGAAGCGGCGGAACTCGTCCGGGCACGCTACGAGGCCGAGCCGTTCGCCGTCGGACTCGACGACGAAGGCGCCACCTCCGTCGTCCAGGAAGAAGCCCTGCCCTGGTTTCCCGACGTCAAGGTGGGCGACGCCGAGAGCGCGTACGCGGCGAGCCCGGTGCAGATCGACGAGACCTACCTGCACCCGGCTCAGCACCAGGTCCCGATGGAACTGATCAGCTCAGTCGTGGAATGGCAGGGCGACAGGCTCGTGGTGCACGAGGGCACCCAGAACGCCGGCGCACTGCGCCACGGAGTCGCCACGCAGCTGAACCTCGATCCGGCCGACGTCGAAGTCATCTCGCCCTACATCGGGGGCGGCTTCGGATCCCGCAACGCGCTGCAGCCACACATCGGGCCACTGGCGCTCGCCGCACGCAGGCTGATGCGTCCGGTCAAGCTGGTCGTTCCGCGCCCGCAGACGTTCCACGCCGGCAGCTTCCGGCCGGTCAGTCGTCATCGCATCCGGCTCGGCGCCGACCCGTCGGGACGGCTCCTGGCCGCCCTCCACGACGCGGAGCACCAGACGTCCCGCCACGACCTGTACCCCGCCATGTTCACGGAGATGACGTCGAGGCTGTACGCCGTACCCAACTTCGGGGGACGTCAGCGCCTGGTTCAAACCGATGTCCAGA
Organism: Streptomyces graminofaciens; assembly: GCF_030294945.1. Taxonomy (NCBI): domain Bacteria; kingdom Bacillati; phylum Actinomycetota; class Actinomycetes; order Kitasatosporales; family Streptomycetaceae; genus Streptomyces; species Streptomyces graminofaciens. The sequence continues at coordinate 1,096,074 of NZ_AP018448.1, forward strand.
CGCCGGGATTCATGAGGGCTCCGATGGAGGGCCCGGCCAGCTTTGCGTTCGAGTCGGCCATGGACGCACTGGCGTACGCCACCGGCCAGGACCCCGTCGAGCTGCGGTTGGCCAACGACACCGCCACGGACCCGGTCACCGGGCTGCCCTTCTCCTCCCGCCACCTGGCCCAGTGTCTGACGCGGGGTGCGGAGCGGTTCGGATGGGGCAAACGCGATCCGCGTCCGGGGTCGATGCGTGCCGCTGACGGATCGTTCGTGGGCCTGGGCGTCGCTGTCGGCGCCCACCCGGTCATGGTGGCTCCCGCCGTGGCCCGTATGTCCGCGGCGGCCGATGGCCGGGTGACCGTCAGCGTCGACGGCCACGAGATGGGGCAGGGCATCCGCTCGGCCATCGCTCTCCTGGTCGCGGAGGACCTCGGTGTTCCCGTGCGGGACGTCGTCGTACGGGTCGGTGACACGCGCTTGGCACCGCAGCATCTCACCGCCGGTGCGTGGGGCACCGCGACCGCGTTGCCCGCGGTGCACAAGGCACTGCGCGAGCTGCGGGGGCAGCTCGGCACGGGCGACACCGGGACAGTGGATGTGGCAGCCGCGGTCCGAGCCACCGGAGGCGGGTCGCCGGAGGTGGAGGTGACCTCCGTGGGACCGGGCCAGCCCCCCGAGATGCTCGACCGTTCACGGGCCGGCCTGTTCTCCGCCGCGGGTCCGGTCTTCCCGGACTTCACGGCCTTCAGCTGGGCCGCTCACTTCGTCGAGGTCCGCATCGAGGCCACGACACGGCGCATCAGTGTGCCCAGGGCGCTCTGCGTGGCCGACTGCGGACGGGTCGCCAGCCCGGTCACCGCGGCCAGTCAGGTCCGCGGGGGCGTGACCTGGGGCATCAGCCAGGCGCTCCGCGAGTCGAGCGAGGTCGACGGGCGCTTCGGCGGATTCCTCAACACAACGCTGGAGGAGTATCCCGTCGCGGTCAACGCCGACATCCAGGAGATCGACTTCGACTTCATCGACGAGCCCGACCTGCTCCTCAACGACATCGGGGTGAAGGGCCTCGGCGAAGTCACGATGATCGGCGCGGCAGCCGCTGTCGCGAACGCGGTCTTCCACGCCACCGGACAGCGACAGAACCAGCTGCCCATCCGGATCGAGCACGTGATGTAGGCCGTCACCTCGCCAGGGTCCGGCCGTCGGACCTACCAGGGTCGCCCCCGCGTACGCGCTCAGCGTCCGCGCGCGGCGGCAACCGCCCTACCCACCCCTGCGGGGAACCCGGAGGACGCCCCATGCTGAACATCGCGGACACACTGCACCACTGGTGCCGCGAGGCACGCCCCTTCGCCCTGGCCACCGTCGTCGACGTCACCGGAAGCGCGCCCCTGCCCGTCGGTACGTCGGTCGCCGTGGACGAGGACGGCAACGCGGTCGGCAGCATCTCCGGCGGCTGCGTCGAGGGCGCCGTCTACGAACTGTGCCGACAGGTGCTCTGTGACCTGGGTGCCCCGCAGCGCGCCTGGTTCGGTTACTCCGACGACGACGCCTTCGCCGTGGGCCTGACCTGCGGCGGCCAACTCGACGTCCTCGTCCAGCGCATCGACCCCGTGACCCGGCCGCTTCTCGGCGCGGCCCTCGCGGAGGTTGCCGGGGGCCGACCCGCCGCCGTGGCACAGGTCGTCGACGGGCCCGACGGACTGATCGGCGCCACCCTGGGCGTTCTCGGTGACAGCTGGATCGCCGACGGGTCGCTGGCCGCGGGTCCGACAGGCATGGCGGTGGCGGACCGGGCCACAGCCCAGCTGCGGGTGGGCCGCACCGCGGTCGTCTCGCTCGGCGGGGACGCGGACACCTGTCCCGAACGGCTCTCCGTCCTCGTCCACGTGGCCGCGACCCGCCCCCGCATGCTGATCTTCGGCGCGGTCGACTTCGCCACCGCGCTCAGCCAGGCCGGCCGCTTCCTCGGCTACCGGGTCACCGTGTGCGACGCCCGCCCCGTCTTCGCGACTGCGGCACGCTTCCCGCACGCGGACGAGGTCGTGGTCGACTGGCCGCACCGCTATATGGAACGCACCGAGGTGGACGGCCGAACCGCCGTCTGCGTCCTCACCCACGACTCCAAGTTCGACATCCCCCTGCTGCGGCAGGCACTCGATCTGCCCGTCGGTTACGTGGGCGCGATGGGATCCCGCCGGACTCACGACGAACGCCTGCGTCTCCTGCGCGAGGCGGGCGTCGCGCAGGACCGATTGGCTCGGCTGCGCTCCCCGATCGGTCTCGACCTCGGTGCGCGCACGCCCGAGGAGACGGCGATCTCCATCACCGCGGAGATCATCGCCCACACCAACCAGGGCACGGGTCTGCCCCTGACTCTCGGCACGGGCCCGATCCACCGGCCTGGTGACCAGGCAGTCGACGAGCGTCGTGCCCTCGACGCCCGCAACTGACGCCGTGACCGGGCAAGCCCTCCGGGTCGCAACCGCCCTCTCCCACACAAGGACTGATCATGACGACCTTCGCCCTCGCCGGGGACGGCGCCTGCGCCGTCCCCGGGCCCGCATCGCAGCGCGGCCGGAACGGCGGCACCCGCGGCTCTGCCAGATCTTCGGGCACGCCGGGAGCTGCCGGCCGTTGTTCTCTGCCGTGTCGGACTTCCTCCGGACCGAAGGCTCGGATGTCGAATTTCCGGGATCCGGCGGTCGTGGCTGGCCTCGGCTCCCCGGCGGGGCGGAACGTTGCGGCGGAAGCCGGCCGGTCACAGCGCCCGGCGCTTTAGGGAGAGAGTCTTTCGTGAACGTCACGACCACGGGGAACGCGCCGCGGGAGCGGCGGGTGCCCACACTCGTCATGGCCTGCGTCGGCGTGTTCGTCGCCTATCTGCCGGTGACCACCGTATCGGCGAGCCTGCCCGCCATTCAGCGGGCGCTGAACACGTCGACCGCTCAGCTGTCCTGGGTGAGCGTCGCGTTCGTGCTGCCCATGGCCGCGCTCATCCTCACCGCGGGCGTCTTCGGTGACGTGCACGGCCGCAAGAAGGTCTTCCAGGCGGGCCTGGCCTTCAGCGGTCTGGGTGCCCTGATCGCACTGTGCGCCCAGTCGATCGAGGTCGTCTGGGCCGGGCAGGCCTTCGCCGGTCTGGGCGCGGCCGCGTTGCTGCCCACGACCCTGGCCCTGATCAGCCACGCCGTCCCCGACCCGCGCGAGCGCGGGAAGTTCATCGGCGTGTGGGCGACCTCCCTGATAGCCGCCCTCGCATTCGGCCCCGTCATCGCGGGCGTGATCCTCGACCACTTCACGTGGCGCTGGCTCTACCTGCTGCCCGTCCCCGCCTCGCTGCTCGCGCTGGTCGTCTCGACGAAGCTGCTCACCGACTCCCGTGCCCCGGGCACGCGCCGACTGGACTGGCCCGGCCAGCTCACCTCCGCGCTGGCCATCACCGCTCTGGTCTACGGGATCATCGAGGGCGGCGCCAACTCCTTCACCGACACCAAGGTGATGCTTGCCCTGTTCACTGCCGTTGTCGCATCGGTCGCTTTCGTGCTGGTGGAGCGGCACAGCTCCAGCCCGATGCTGGACCTGACACTGTTCCGCAGCCCCTCCTTCACCGCCACCGCGCTGATCGCCATGATCAGCTTTCTCGGGCTCATCGGGTTCTTCTTCGCCCTCAGCCTCTACTTCGGCGTGGTCCAGCAGCTCAGCACCCTCGAATCGGCCTGGCGCCTGCTGATGGTGTGCATAGTGCCGCTGGTCCTCGGTGTCCCCATGGGGCGCCTGGTGCACCGGGTGTCTCCTCGGGTGCTGATTACCGGCGGCCTCCTGCTCGCCGCGGTCTCGCTGCTGTCGCTGACCACGATCGGCGCCAACACCTCGTTCGGTTCACTGGCCTGGCGGCTGGCCCTGCTCGGTCTGGGCGTGTCTTTCGTCCTCACCCCGATGACCGCCACCGCCGTCAGTTCGGTGCCGTTCCACCAGGCCGGTATGGCCGCTGCCGCCAACAACGCATTCCGTCAGCTCGGCGCCGCCCTGGGCCCCGCTGTCCTGGGCACGCTGTTGTCCTCTCGGGCCGTGGACGCTCTGCCCGGACATCTCACCGCCGCGGGGCTGGACGGGGCGACGGTCCGGCGCGTCACCGAGACCGCGGACGCCGGCGGACTGAGTGCGGTCGGCAGGCTTCGCCTGGGCGCGGACACCCCGCATGTCCTCGGCGCCCTGTCGCAGGCGTTCATCGACAGTCTTCAGCTCTGTCTGATCGCCGCGGCCGTCCTGACCCTGCTGGCGGCCGCGGTGGGATTCGTCCTGCTGCGTCGGCCGCGGCAGTCGGCCCCATCGGCCGCAGGCCCCGCTGCCTCCGCCCAAGGGCCTGGCACACCCGACCAGCCCACCGCCGACATTCGGACGGCAGCCGGGCCGCAGGCAACCGCCCCTCGGTGAGCGCCGGCCCCTCCACCGAGGTAACACCAGGCGTACCGGCACGGGCTCAGGAGCGGACAGTCACCGCGCCGGTGCCGGCGCCGACCGTGGGGACGGGCACGGCGCCGCTCAGTGGCCTGGGACCGGACCCTTCCGGTCCCAGGCCACACAGCGCTGTCGTACGACCTGACGTGAACAAAACCCGCTCGAAACAGGAGCCATCGATGCAGTCCCCTTCACCCGACGCGCTTGATCTGAAACTGCTGCACGCGCTCCAGGTGGACGGGCGGGCGCCGTTCAGCCGTATCGCCGAGATCCTCGGAGTGTCCGACCAGACCGTCGCCCGCCGCTTCCGCAAACTGCGCACAACCGCCGGACTCAGGATCGTCGGCATGACCGACGAGAGCCTGCTGGGCCGCCAGAGCTGGGTCGTCCGGCTGCGCTGCACTCCCGACGTGGCCGAACAACTCGCCACCGCGCTGGCCCGGCGCCCCGACACCTCGCACGTCGATCTCATCTCCGGCGGCACCGAAGTGCTGTGTGCCATGAGAGCCCGCAGCCGACAGGCCCGCGACGAGCTGCTCTTCGACCGCCTGCAACGCACGCCTCAGGTCATTTCGGTCAGCGCCCACTGCCTGCTGCACACCTTCTTCGGCGGTCCCCTCGGCTGGCTCGACAAGACTCAGGCGCTCGAACCCGACCAGGAGGCGGCACTGCGTCTCCCGTACAGCGAACCGGTAGCCGCCCCCATCGCTCTCGAAGGAGCGGACGAGGCGCTGCTCGCCGTGCTACGGCGCGACGGCCGCGTTACCTTCAGTGAACTGCAGACCAGCACCGGCCAGTCGGAGTCCGCTGTCAAGCGGCGCCTGGAGCGTCTGCGCTCCACGGGCATCCTCTACTTCAAAGTGCAGCATGACCGCGAGTCCCTCGGACACGGCATCAGCGCGATGCTCTGGCTCACCGTCGCCCCCTCCGCACTCGACACCGCCGGACGGAAACTGGCCGAACACCACGAGGTCCGCTTCGCCGGCGCCACCACTGGCCAGGCCAACCTCGTCGCCACCGTCGCCACCTCGAGCACCAGCGAGCTCTACACATACCTCAGCGAGAAGATCGGCGGCCTCGACGGCGTGCAGTCCGTGGAAACCGCCCTGACTCTGCGGCATGTCAAGCAACTCACCTACGAGCCGAGCCGCTGACCGCCGAACGGCCACCAAGCAACTGAGTCGCACATGGACCCTTGCGTACGGACCGACGGAGCGACCCGTGGTTGGGTGCTGCACAGTCGACGGACGCGCTCGTCTCCTCTGCGTCTCGCCGAGTCGGGGTACAGGGCAGGCGGCCCAGCCGCCCGCGTTGCTCTCCAGCAGCTCTGCGACCGCCTTCTCCTCGGCGACCAAACGGTGCTCATGCCCGTATGCCGTCCAGCGAGGTCACAACCGGGGCGCGGTGCCGACCGTCGTCCGGGCCACCACCGGCATCGACCTGGAGGGAAGACCGCAGGACTGTCCGTGGTTGCCCGCTCCCTGGGCCGACCCCGGCTGTTCAGCGGGATGGGTGAGCTGACGTCCTGACGGCAGAAAGGTGCCGCTGATCTGCAAGGATGCGATCGTATCCGGTGCGGGGGTCAGGAAACCTTTCCGGTGGTCAGGCGTGCCGGGTGGGGCCATGGGCTGTCGGTGGCGGCCGATGGGAAGGCGCTGGTTGTGCACGCGGGAGCAGTGCTGCCGCGGAGGCCAGCGGACGCTGGAGCCGGCCGGGTCCGCGCGGGTGCTGCGGTGCAACGACGGATCCGCCGTTACCGCACAGGTTGTGATCCTGGCCACCGGGTTCTCCTATCGGTGGCTCGCTACGCCCGCTCTGGAAGCGCTGACCGGCAGGAGCGTCGTCTGCGGCTCAGCCATGGAGCGCCGATCCATGGATAAGCCGTCCTCTCCCGCCCCTTCGCGGGCGCCCCTACGGTCGAGGCTGCGGGCGCTCACCGGCCCGCCGTACCGAAGGAGCAAGACCCCCATGAAGATGACCGGCAACACGATCCTGATCACCGGCGGAACCTCGGGCATCGGCCTCGGTCTGGCCCTGCGTCTGCACGAGGCCGGCAACAAGGTGATCGTCGCCGGTCGGCGCAAGGAACTCCTCGACGAGATCACGGCCGAGCACCCCGGCATCGACGCGCTCACCCTCGATGTCGCGGACCCCGACTCGATCGCCCGGGCCCGCGAGACCGTGGCGGCGAGCCACCCCGAGCTGAACGTCCTCGTCAACAACGCCGGCATCATGCTGCGGGAGAACCTCCTCGACCCGGCCGAACTCCCGGTCGCCGAGGACCACGTCACCGTCAACCTGCTCGGCACGATCCGGATGACGTACGCCTTCCTGCCGCTGCTGGTGGGCAAGGACGACGCCGTCGTCATGAACGTCACCTCGGCGCTGGCGTTCGTCCCGTATCAGAGCACCCCGACCTACAGCGCGACCAAGGCCGCGCTGCACTCCTTCTCCGAGAGCCTGCGCATCCAACTGGCCGGTGCTGACGTCGGCGTCCAGGTGATCGAGATAGTCCCGCCGGGCGTGCGAACGACCCTGCTCGGCCAGCAGGACAGCGAACACTCCATGCCGTTGGACGACTTCCTCAGCGAGACCCTCGACCTGCTGCGCGAGAAGCCCGACGCGAAGGAGATTGTCGTCGAGCGCGCCAGGTTCATCCGCGACGCGCAGGCCACCGGCTCCTACGACGACGTCCTCGCCATGATCGCCGGCAGCTGACCGACCTGTTATTTCCGACGGGAAACAACAGCACGCGAGCGCCGTCACACGACAAACCTCGTCGTATCGGCCAGGCCGGGCGACGAGGCCCGGGGCCCGTCCAAAGCGTCAGGCGTCCTCGACGGAGCCCGTCGCCGCAGGCCGTTCCATACCGACGGCCTGCGGCGTACCGCCGACAGGCGGCGAATTTCCCAGCGGGTCACGCAGGGGCAGGTGATCATCGGGTCGTCTCGCTGCGCGCGCCCTCGCGTCGGCCGTACGAGCGGCTTCGCGCGGGTGGGAGGGGAGGTGCGGGCTCAGCCATGGATCGGCAGTCTCTGGATAGCCGGGCGGGATGCGGCGAGGATGGACGGCATGGACAAGAAGGAACTGGCGGAATTCCTACGCCATCGCCGTGAGGCGCTGCGGCCCCGCGACGTCGGGCTGGTCGAAGGGGCGCGCAGGCGCACCCAGGGGCTGCGCCGCGAGGAGGTCGCTCAGCTCGCCGGCATGTCCACCGACTACTACGCCCGCCTGGAACAGCAGCGCGCCCCGCAGCCCTCCGTTCAGATCACCACCGCTCTCGCCCGGGCGCTGCGGCTGACCCCGGACGAACGCGACCACCTCTTCGTCCTCATCGGCCACAACGCCCCGGCCCGCTTCCACCGCTCCGAACACGTCCGCCCGACCCTGCTGCGGGTCCTGGACCGCCTGGACGACTCTCCGGCCCTGGTGCAGACCGACCTGCTCGACACCCTCGCGATGAACCCGTTGGCCGTCGCGCTGCTCGGCGACCAGACCCGCCACACCGGTCTGGCCCGCAGTGGTTATTACCGCTGGTTCATGGACCCGGCCGAACGCCTGGTGTATCCCGAGGAGGTCCACGAACACCACGGCCGCGCCCATGCAGCGCGCCTGCGGGCCGCGCTGACAGCCGGCAGCGACACCCCGCGAGCCGCCCGGATCCTCGCCGAACTCCAGGAACACAGCCCCGAGTTCGTCCGCATGTGGGAACTGCAGGAAGTCGCACAAAGCTACGACGACTGCAAGACCCTCCTCCATCCCGAACTCGGCCGCATCGACGTCGACGCCCAGCTCCTGTTCACCGAGAACCGCGCCCAGACCTTGGTGGTGCTGACCACCCGCCCCGGCACGGAGAGCCACAGCAAACTCGAACTGCTCGCCGTCATCGGACACCAACAGCTCACTCCCTGACGTCCTGGGACGGGGCCGGGCCGGGCTCGGCGCTGGAGGGGCCGGACAAGGGCACCCTGGAATGGTGCAGCCCGTACGGCTTTTGCCCTGTGCTCTACGGCTAAATGTGTCGACCCCCTGCGATGTCCGGGCTCCGCGCTCAGGCCGCCGGTTTGACCGGACGCTGCCTCCGTTTTACTCTCGACCAAGTACGGAGGCAGCATCCGTTTTGATCCGGCCGGAGGATCGCGGCAGGCAGGAGGGCGCATGAGCGCCGACGAACAGCGGGGACGCAAGCCCCGTGCGGACGTCCAGCGCAACCGCGCTGCCCTCCTGGAGACCGCGCAGCGTCACTTCCTGCAGCACGGGGTCGGCACCTCCCTCGAGGCGGTGGCCAAGGAGGCGGGCGTCGGGCCCGGCACCCTGTACCGGCACTTCCCCACCCGGGAGGCACTGCTGGCGGCCGTGCTGCAGACGCGCTCCGAGGAACTCGTGGCCCGCCAGGCGGACATCGAGCAACTCGGTGACCCGGCCGAGGCGCTGGAGCAGTGGCTGCGGGCGATGGAGGAGTACTTCAGCGCCTTCAGCGGGCTGCCGGACCCGCTCATGGCCGCGGCCCGGGCGCAGGAGCCGGACAACCCCCTCACGATCCCCTGCGACATCCTCATCTCCGCCACCGATCAGTACGTGCGAGCCGCCCAGCTCGCGGGGCGCGTGCGCGCGTCGGTGCGGGGGCACGACCTGTTCCTCGCGGCCTGTTCCGTTGCGTGGATCAAGGGCACCGGCACCGAGGAGGAGTCACTCGACCGGCTCCGCACGCTCATCGCGAGCGGCTACCGCCAGCAGGACACCCAGGCGTAAATCGCCAGGCACCCCGCTCCGCCCCCGCAACGCCAGGCGGCACCACGATCCATCCATCACATCGTGCTGCCCCCAGGGGCGGCACAACCCCCTAAGGAACAAATCGTGAAAATTACTGTCATAGGCGCCGGTGCCATCGGCGGGAACCTCGCTGCCAAGCTCAGCACGGCCGGTCACGACGTCCAGGTGGCCGACGCCCGCGGCCCCGAGGCCGTCCGGGCGGAGGTGCTGGAGTCCGGGGCCCGCGCGGTGGAGCTCGCCGACGCCGCCGTCCAGGGCCGGGACGTCATCGTCCTGTCGATCCCGTTCGGGGTGGCGGGCCAGCTGGCGGACCTGTTCGCGTCGGTGCCCGACGAGACGGTGGTCATCGACACCTCGAACTACTACCCCGGCATGCTCAGCGAGCCGATCGAGGCGGTGGACAACGGCCAGGTGGAGAGCGTGTACACCGCCGAGCTGCTCGGCCGCCCCGTGGTCAAGGCGTGGAACGCCGCGCTGGCCGAAACCCAGCGGACCAAGGGCGTCCCGGCCGGAACGCCCGGCCGCCTCGCCATCCCCGTCGCCGGCGACTCCGAGGAGGCGCGGAAGGTGGCCATGAGCCTGGTGGACGACACCGGCTTCGACCCCTACGACACCGGCACACTGGCCGACTCCTGGCGCCAGCAGCCGAACAGCCCCGCCTACTGCACCGAACTGACTTTCGACGAGCTGCCCGCGGCCCTGGCCACGGCCGACCGCGCCAAGGACGCGGCCATCCGCGACAGCCTCCCGGAACGCTTCGCCGCCCTCCCGGCCAACCCCACCGTCGACGACGTCGTCGAGATGAACCGCGCCGCCCACCGCTGAGACACCCGACGCGACTCTCGCGCACCCAACGGCACGAGGGCGGCAGCGCCGGCACGCCGCGAACGAGAAGACGAACACGAAGAGCGCACAGTCCCCCGCGCTGCAGACTGCAGCTTCGGCACGCCGCTGCCTGCGAGCATCCGCAAGCCTGCCGGCACCCGCAGGGTGCGTCCGCAGTCGCGGCGGCCTCCGCGCAGCGCAGCATGGCAGATGACTGTGCGCCACGGAGAGGAACCACCTTGCTCGGCACCGCGTCACCCTTCACCGACATCGCACGCTCCCGCCGCTCCCCCCGGCAGTTCCTGCCCACCGCCCTGTCCCCTGCGGACATCCGCGGTGTGCTGGAAGACGCGCAGACCACCCCCTCGAACAGCAACACCCAGCCGTGGACGGTGCACGTCGTCTCGGGTGCGGCGCGGGACGCCCTGGGCAAAGAGCTGCTCCGGGCCGAGGAGGAGGGGCGGACCTCCCCGGATTTCACCGATGGCTACGGCGAGGGCATCTACCTCGAGCGGTCGCAGGCCCTGGGCGCGAGTGTCTACCGGGCCCGGGGCGTCGAGCGCTCGGACCGGGACGGCAGGAGGGCGGCGGTCCGCGAGAACCTGGAGTTCTACGGGGCTCCCCATGCCGCGTTCCTGTTCATGCCGGCGCTCGGAGACGGGGTACGGACGGCCGGCGACATCGGCATGTACGCGCAGAACTTCCTGCTCTCGCTGACGACCCGGGGGCTGGCCGGCATCCCGCAGACCGTACTCGGCGTCTACGCCGACACCGTCCGCGAGTTCCTGGGCGTCCCCGCGGAGCTCAAGCTGCTGTTCGGCATCTCCTTCGGCATGGCCGACCCGGCGGCACCGGTGAACACGCTCCGCACGGAGCGGGTTCCGCTGCGGCGAAGCGTGGTCCTGCATGACACCCCGGGAGTCCTCGACAGGCGGTAGTTCCTCCGCCCGCAGGAACCATCCGGCGCCTGGGCCCGGGCCGCCACTCGGTCGGCCCGCGCCCGGCGCCCGCACGGCTTCGGCAATTCGGAGGATGCCTCCTATTGCCGAGGAAGTAATCGGAGGCCATGCCCAGCCCGCACGATCCGCGCTCCGCCCGCGCCCTCGAAGTTGCCCGGGAAGGCTGGACCCTGCGCGACGTGCTCGCCCACGGCGTCATCGACTACCACCCGGTGGTCGCCGGCACCGCCGCCGACGTGGCCGACCACATGCAGCAGTGGTTCGAGGCGGGGGCCTGCGACGGCTTCTCGATCGCCATCGACAGCTACCACGACGGCTTCGACGCCTTCGTCGACAAGGTCGTTCCGATCCTGCAGGAACGCGGCCTCTTCCACGACGACTACGAAGGCCCCACCCTGCGCGAGAAGCTCGGCGCCCACGAGCAGTACGGCCTCGACCCGCGCCTCACGAAGGCCCAGTCATGACCACCACCACGCAGCCCATTTCTCGACGCGACCTGAATGGACATGGCTTCCGCATGTTCCGCCAGGACGACACCGGTGGCTACACCGCGCTCTGCCTGGAGGATCTCCCTGATGGTCTGCTGGGCGACAGGTGAACCACTGACCTCAGAGATTGGGACATACAGGGCAGGTGAGCGGTGTCGCCACCCGCTTGCGCCGCCATCGTCGGCCTCAACCGGGTCTTCACGATCCTCACTGACAGCAACTGACGCACACCCGGGCACGCCTGTCACCCACCCAGGTGATGGTGCAACACCTGTGGCGCCAACTACCCTTCCGCTAGAGCTGTTGAGCTGCACGTTCGCGCCCTCAGCCCGTCGCACCACTCTCCGGCCTCTAGAGAAGGCAGCGAGTTCGGCTGGCACCGGCGCAACCTGAAACCGCGCTCCACGCGCGACGGCGACTGGTTGATTGGCACCGGCATGGCCACTGGCGTCTACGACACCGCCCGCAATGACGCCCAGGCGTCGGTCAGGCTGGACGCCGACCGCACCGCGCTCATCCAGTCCGCGGCCAGCGACATGGGCCCGGGCACCTACGCCTCCCAGACCCAGCTTGCTGCGGATGCCCTCGGCCTGCCTATGGGCAGGGTGTCGTTCCGGCTCGGCGACTCCCTCATGCGCCGCTCGCCCCACCGCGCGGCGGCTCCTGGACCATAGCCAGCGTCGGATCGGCCGTCCAGGACGGCTGCGACACAATGCGGGAGCAGGCCATCAAGCTCGCCGTCGAGGACGCCAAGTCGCCGCTGCACGGCGTCGACCCCGACACCGTCGTCGCCAGCGCCGACCGGCTGCACGTCAAGGGCAACCCCGCACGCGGCGAGACCTACCGGCAAGTCCTGACCCGCAACAACCGCACCCGCCTCGAAACAATGGGCTCCTTCACCCGGCCCATGGGCCCTGAACGGTTCTCCCTGTTCGCCTACGGCGCGGTCTTAGTGGGCGTTTGATGTTGATTCGCACCTACTGTTTCGATGCGGTTTGCTTGTATTCATCGTCAACGTGCACAGCTTGAAATGCCTGGAAGGTCCCGATGAATGGGGAGCTTCCAGGCCATCGCTAAACCAGACGGAATCCGGGACTGAGAAGCGGAGCAAACGGACGGCCGGGCCGATGTGTCGAAGGGCGCGAAGCGGTAGGTCCGGCACGGACCACCCCAAAGCCCCTGACCGTAAAGGGGGCCGATCGCCAGAAACTATGCCTAAACGCCCACTTAGAGAGCATCTGATCAGTTTTCACGCGGATTCGAGCCGAATGTCCGTTTCGATTCGCCAGGTTGGTGTGGATTCTCCGGTCAGTTCGCGGGACATTTTGTTAGCCATGGCCCAGTGGATCATCGCTCGTGATCGTTGGGGCAGGGCTTCGTAGTCCCGCGCCAGGCGGCGGTGCTGCATCAGCCAGCCGAAGGTCCGCTCGATCACCCACCGTTTCGGCAGAGGCTCGAACCCCTTGGCCCGCGGCCGCTGCACCACCTCGACATCGATGCCCAGACCGGCGCCGTGGTTGCAGATGCTGTTCTGGTAACCGCCGTCGGCCCAGACCTTGGACACGCTGGGATGTGCCGCGGCCAGGTCGTCGAGCAGGAGCTTGCCGCCGGTGGTGTCGTGCACGTTCGCGGCGGTGACCAGGACGGCCAGCACCAGACCGAGCGTGTCCGTGATCAGGTGCCGCTTGCGTCCCTTGATCTTCTTGCCGGCATCGATGCCCTGGCTCGTCTTGGCGACATTTGCCGAAGTCTTCACGCTCTGCGCGTCCACCACGGCCGCGGTCGGCTCAGCGCGGCGGCCGTGGAATCGGCGGGTCTTGCCGCGTAACAGGTCGTGAACCTGCTGGGTGGTGCCGTCGGATTCCCACTTCGCGTAGTAGTCGTAGACGGTCTTGTACGGCGGGAAGTCGTGCGGCAGGTACTCCCACGGGATGCCGGTGCGGTTGACGTAGAGGATCGCGTTGACGATCTCTCGCAGGTCGTGCACCCGGGCTGCCGTTCCGGGTCCGGTCCGTCTCGCCCGCCAGTCGTCGAAGACCGGTTTCATCAAGGCCCAGCGGGCGTCGGACACGTCACTGCGGTACGGACGACGAACACTCACGCCTCATCCAACGACCGCCAACAGCACCAGTCACAAAACCATCCCAGAACACCAACTACCTAGATCAGATGCTCTCTAAGCCCGTTTCCCACCGTTCTGCTCCCGGACGGTGTCGAACAGGGAGGTCAGAGCGGGACTTCCCGCGAGACTGTCCAGCAGGACGTGAAGCGACTGTCGTTCCGTGGTGCCCAGGTCTGCGAGGATTTCGCCGTCGAGATCGACGAGTGTGCGGTTGAGGCGGGCCAGGACCTTGCGCCCTTCGGCGGTGATGTCCACGGCGTAGCGGCGACGATCCTGCGGATCTCGTGTCCGCTCCGCGTATCCGGCGCGCTCCAGGTCGTCGAGACTCGTCACCATCGTCGCGGGGTCGATGCGCAGGAACGAGCCAAGTGCCAGTTGCGGCATGGCACCGTTGTCCGCCAAAGCCTGCAGGACGCTGTAATGCCGCACTCGCAGGCCGGTCCCGCCGATGCCGTCCTCGGCGATCCTGAACGCCACCTGCCCGAGTTTGACCAGCAGGCAGATGGTGTGTTCGGCCACTGTCCCCGGTACCAGCGGAGCCTCGGACATCGTTTATCCCGCCCATGGTTAGTCGTACGTATGGTCCTGTCCATCGTACGAGAAGGCCCGAGGCGCCAGGACCGCTGCAGGCCGGCGGGATCCGCCGGCTTACGGCCGGTGCGTCCTGGGTGGTCAGCCGACGATGGCCCGACCGAAGATCTGCCGGGCTATGACCCACTTCTGGATCTCGTTGGTGCCCTCATAGATCTCGCCGATCTTGCTGTCCCGGTAGATCGCCTCGACGGGGCCGGGGCTGCCGTCGGCACCCAGTTCGCGCGCGAAGCCGAGGCCTCCGAAGGCCTGGACGGCGTCGCGCGCCATGTCCACCGACAGCTTGGTGGCGTAGTACTTCGCCATCGCGGCCTCGGGCTCGGGGGACGGGGTGCCCGCGTCCAGACGCAGGGCGGCCTTGGTGTAGAGGGTGCGGGCGTTCTCGATCTCGGTGGCCCGTTCGGCGAGCAGGAACTGCCAGTGCTGGTTGGCGGCCACCGGCTTGCCGAAGGCGTGTCGCGTCGACAGGTGGGCCACGGTGTGGTCGAAGGCGGCCTGCGCCATGCCGACCCCGGCAGCCGCGATGCCGATCCGGCCGTACGTCAGAGTGGACAGCGCATGGCGCAGTCCGTGTCCCTCGGCGCCACCGAGGAGGTCGTCGTCGGTCAGGTGCACATCCGTGAAGCGGATGTCCGCGGTGAGCTGGCCGCGGTTGCCCATCTTGCGGTCGGGAAGGCCGACTTCCACTCCGGGAAGTGCCGTGTCGACGATGAACATGCTCAGCCGGGTGCCGGTGCGGGCGAGAACCACCACGAACCCGGCGACGGGCGAGTTGGAGATCCACCGCTTGTGGCCGTTCAGCACCCAGCCGGCCTCGGTGCGTATCGCCTCGGTCTGAACCGCCTGCGGGGACAGGTCACTTGAGGCGTCCGGCTCGGTGGTGGCGAACGCGCCGACCACTGAGCCCTCCGCGACCTTTCGCAGCCATCGCTGCTGCTGCTCCTCGGTGCCCTGCCGCAGGGCGTTGCCCGCCAGGATGCAGTGCACATCGAAGACGGCCGCGACGCTGCTGGAGTAGTAGGCCAGTTCCTCGATGGCCGCGGCGGTGGCGGTCGCCGGGTGGG
Source organism: Streptomyces graminofaciens (assembly GCF_030294945.1). Classification (NCBI taxonomy): domain Bacteria; kingdom Bacillati; phylum Actinomycetota; class Actinomycetes; order Kitasatosporales; family Streptomycetaceae; genus Streptomyces; species Streptomyces graminofaciens. Next base: position 1,111,341 of record NZ_AP018448.1, read on the forward strand.
TCAGACCGTCGCCGCCGACCTCGCCGGGGAAGGGGATCCGGAAGACCCCCGCCGACGCAAGCCCGTCAAACACCTGCCGGGGGAAGCCGTCCGTGCGCTCGTCACCCCCCGCGATCGCCACGGCGTGCGGAGCCACTTCGTGCTCTGCGATCCGGCGCACGGCAGCGCGAACGGACTGTGTCTCTTTGGGGGCGAGGAGCTCGTGGTAGAGCCGGTCGATCTGGCGTGTGGGAGTGGAAGTCATACGGGGAAGATACCATTAGCATCACGTACCATTAGCTCGGCAATCTATTTTGGAGGTTCGACCATGACACAGACGCTGGCCGACAAGACCATCCTGATGTCGGGAGGCAGCCGCGGCATCGGACTCGCCATCGCTCTGCGCGCGGCCCGCGACGGTGCGAACGTGGTGATGCTCGCCAAGACCGCCGTGCCGCATCCGAAGCTCGAAGGCACGGTCCACACCGCCGTTGACGAGATTGAGCGCGCGGGCGGCAAGGGGCTGGCCGTCGTCGGTGACGTCCGCGACGAGGACGATGTGCGCAGCGCCGTCGACGCGGCGGTCAGCGCCTTCGGTGGCATCGACATCGTGGTGAACAACGCCAGCGCGATCGACCTGTCGTCGTCGGATCAGCTGGAGATGAAGCGGTACGACCTGATGCAGGACATCAACACGCGTGGCACGTTCCTGCTGAGCAAGGCCGCTATCCCGCACCTGCGCAAGGCGGGCAACCCGCACATCCTCACGCTCTCCCCGCCGTTGAACCTCGCGCCGCACTGGGTGGGGAAGCATCTCGGTTACACGCTGTCGAAGTACGGCATGAGTCTGTGCACCATCGGGCTCGCCGAGGAGCTCGCCGCCGACGGCATCGCCGCCAACTCGTTGTGGCCGCGGACCCTGATCGACACGGCCGCCGTGCGCAACGTGGTCGGCGGCGCCGGACAAGCCCGTAGTCCGCGGATCATGGCTGACGCCGCGTACGCCATCCTCACGCGTGACGCGCGGAAGTGCACCGCCAACCTGTTCATCGACGACGAGGTCCTGTCGGACGAGGGCGTCACCGACCTGTCCGTCTACAGCCCTGCCGACTTCGAAGGTGATCTCGCGCTCGACATATTCGTCGATCCGGCCTGATCCCACACTGCTCAGTCGATGAACGCGAGGGCGTTCTTGATGCCCTTCTCGATGCCCTTCTCGAGGACCTCATCGGCGAGCTTCGAGTCGAAGGCGGCGCGGGACAGCTGCAGCGACCCAAGCCTTCGCAGCGGCCGATCCAGTCGAGCAGGGCGGCGGAGGGACATCCGACGCCGCGCTGGTCCCGGTGCTCGGGCGACAGATAGCCGCGAACGAGATCCTCGAGTCCCGGGCGGCCGGGCCGCCGGGCCGCCGGGCCGCCGGGCCGCCGGGCCGCAGAGTGCCGTACCGCGCCGTCTGCGTGCGTAGCTCCTCCGCGACGACGTTGGCGACGAGGTCGTCCCTTGATGCCACAGGATCCTCTGACGCCACAGGATCCTCCGTTCATTCCGCAGGGCCATTGCCTTGCACGTCATCCCGAGCCTATGGTCTGTCGAATGTAATGTTATGACTCAGATTTGATGGCACGTCAGAGTCAGAGATGAGGCATGCCGTGAGTGACGTCCCCTTCCAGCCCGCAGTGGAGCAGGCACGCGCGCTGGCCGCGGGTGAGATCTCGAGCCGGGAACTCGTCGAGCTCTATCTTGAGCGGATCGCCACCCATAACACCGCGTTGAACGCGGTGGTGACCCTCGACCCCGAGCGGGCCCGTCGCGAGGCCGGGGAAGCGGACGCCGCGCGGGCGGCCGGGCGAGACCTCGGTCCTCTGCACGGTGTGCCGATCACGGTCAAAGACAGCTTCGAGACAGCCGGGATGCGCACCGTCTGCGGGCGAACAGACCTCAAGGACTACGTGCCCGACCAGGACGCCGAGGCGGTCAAGCGGCTGCGTTCGGCCGGTGCCGTGATCATGGGGAAGAGCAACATGCCTCCGGGCAACCAGGACGTCCAGGCCGACAACCCGGTGTTCGGTCCTTCATCGAACCCGTGGGACACGACCCGTACCTCGGGCGGATCCGCCGGGGGCGGCGCCGTCGCCACCGCCGCGGGCCTCACGACGTTCGACTTCGGCTCGGAAATCGGCGGATCGACCAGGATCCCGTCCCACTTCAACGGCCTGTACGGGCACAAGTCGACGTGGCGGTCGATACCCCTCATCGGGCATGTGCCCTACGGCCCGGGCCCGGGACGATGGACCGAGGCCGACATGGGCTGCGGCGGCGCGCAGGTCCGCGACGCCCGTGACCTCGTCCCGATCCTGCGGGCAACGGTCGGGCCCGCCGACTACGACGGCGGTTTCAGCTACACACTCGCACCGCCGCGCGCGACCAAGCTCGCCGACTTCCGGGTCGCCGTCTGGGGTGAGGATCCCGCGTGTCCGGTCGACAGCGACGTCGCGGCAGCCGTGGACGATGCAGTCACTGCGCTGCGGGCGGCCGGCGCGAAGATCACGGTCCAGCCCGCCAGCCTCCCTGTCGACATCGCGACGAATCACGGGAAGGCCTTCCAGCCCCTGCTCTTCGGCGCGGGCGACCGCACCGGCCTCGCTCCTGCCTCCAGCGCCGCAGTGCTGGCCCGGTTCGTCCAGCACCCGCGGGGTGACGCCGGTCCCGCCCTGCTCGGAACCTTCCAGTCCCACTATCACTGGCTGCAGGCCCACATGGTGCGCAATGAAATCCGGCAGCGATGGTTCGAGTTCTTCCAGGACTTCGACATCGTGCTCATGCCGGTCACCCCGACGGCCGCCCCCGCCCACCACAACAAGCTGATCGACTGGTTCGGGCGGCCATTCGAAGTCGAAGGTGTGCGACGCCCTTACTGGGACCAGGTCAAGTGGAGCGCCGTCGCCAACGTCTCCGGGGGGCCGGCGACGACCATCCCGGTGCGCCGAGGCAGGAGCGGACTGCCCATCGGTCTGCAGGCCATGGGCCCGAGCGGGGGCGATCTCACCACCATCGAGTTCGCCGCCCTGCTGGGCCGGGAAGTGGACGGCTTCGTGCCGCCTCCGGCCTTCGTCTAGACCCCCACCACTGGACCCTGACCACCCGCCCGAAAACCCCGAAGAACGACGATGCACAGCTTGAGCCGCAACGCGTCACGACTCCTGACGGATTCCGCGTCCCGCTACCCGGAACGCACCGCGATCGTCTTCGGCGACGACCGCATCACCTACGAGGCCCTCGACGCCGCGGCCAACCGGCTCGCGAACCCTGCTCGTCTCGCGCGGGATCCAGCTTGGTGACAAGGTCGCGCTGTCCTGCCCCAACCTGCCCCACTTCTCCAGCATCTACTTCGGCATCCTCAAGGCCGGGGCCGCGGTCGTGTCGCTGAACATGCTGTTGAAGGGCCGCGAGGTCGCCTACCACCTCACCGACTCCGACGCGAAGGGCGTACTTCGCCTTCGAGGGCACCCCGGAGCTGCCGATCGGGAAGGCCGCCTGGGAGGGATTCCGGGAGAGCGCGGGCTGCACCGAGTTCTTCCTGATAGAGAGCGGCGGCGCGCCATGGTCGGGGGACGAGACGCCGGAGTCCAACACCTCGGTCGTAGCCGAGCAGCCCGTGACGTTCCGGACGGTCGAACGCGACGAAGACGACACAGCGGCGGTCCCCTACACGTCCGGCACCACCGGCCACCCCAAGGGCGCGGAGCTGCGTCACCGCAACGTGTATGACAACGCGCTCGCCGGCATCGACCTGTTCGTTTCGAGGGGGCAACGCCCTGCTACATGTTGATCATGTGGCCCGCGAGGCCGTGGACGGCTTCCTTGACCGCCTCGCCGAGGGTGGGGTGGGCGTGGACGTTGCGGGCGACCTCATGGACGGTGAGGTCCCACTGCTGGGCCAGCGTCAGTTCGGGGAGCAGCTCGGTGACGTCCGGGCCGATGAGGTGAGCGCCTATGAGCTCGCCGTACTTGGCGTCACTGATGAGCTTCACGAAGCCGGTCGCATCACCCAGGCCATGAGCCTTGGCGTTCGCGGTGAACGGGAACTGGGCCACCTGGACGTCGAAACCCTGCTCCCTCGCCTGTTCCTCGGTGTAGCCGAAGCTGGCGATCTGCGGCTGGCAGAAGGTGGTGCGCGGGATCATGACGTAGTCCAGCTCCATGGTCTCCGCGCCTGAGAGCGTCTCAGCGGCGACCACTCCCATCGCCTCAGCGGCGTGCGCGAGCATGAGCTTCGCGGTGACGTCACCGATGGCGTAGATGTGCGGAACGGACGTACGGCAGCGCTCGTCCACATCGATGGCGCCGCGCTCCGTGACCTTGACGCCGGTGTTCTCCAGGCCGTACCCGGTCACGTTCGGGGCGAAGCCGATCGCTTGGAGGACCTTGTCCGCCTCCAGGACCTGGCGGGCACCGTCCTTTCCGGTGACCGTGACGCGGACCTGCTGCCCGGAATCATCGATCGACTCGACACGGGTCGAGGTGAGTACGTCGATGCCCAACTTTCGGTACTGCTTGGCGAGTACGGCGGAAACCTCGGCGTCCTCGAGGGGAGCGACTCGGTCCAGGAACTCCACGATCGTGACCTGCACACCGTAGTTGTGCAGGACGTACGCGAACTCGATGCCGATGGCGCCGGCACCCGCGATGACGATCGACTGCGGGAGGTCCTCCGCGAGAATCTGCTCCTCGTACGTCACCACGCGCGCGCTGCGCTTGGTGCCGGGGAGCAGCTTCGGGGTGGCGCCCGTGGCGATGATGCAATGGTCGAAGCCTATGGTGCGGGAGTTGCCGTCGTGGTCGGCGACCAGAAGCGTGTGCGGGTCGAGGAACGTACCGCGGCCAGCGACTTCCGTGATCTTGTTCTTCTTCATCAGGTAGTGGACGCCCTTGACCCGGCCGTCCGCGACCTTCCGACTACGGCGGAATGCCTCCCCGTAGTCGAAGGAGACCTCACCGTCGACCTTGATGCCGAAGGTCTTCGCCTCGCGCGTGAAGATGTGCGCCAGTTCGGCATTGCGCAGCAGGGCCTTGGTGGGGATGCAGCCCACGTTCAGGCAGACGCCGCCCCAGTACCTCTCCTCGACGACCGCTACGCGCTTGCCCAGTTGGGCGGCCCTGATGGCGGCCACGTACCCACCTGGGCCCGCGCCGAGTACGACGACGTCGAAGTGCTCATCCTGCTCGTCCATGGACCTCTCCTTTCCACTGGGACGGTCGACTCCACGTCAGTGGCCGACTCGCTCCCGATCGCACAACCTGTTCATCAAATCAGTCGCTGTGGTTCAACGCCCCGGTGCCGTGATCCATGCCCACGCAGCGATCACCGACGGGCCAACGCCCCGTCGACTTCGTACACTCCCGCCTCGGCGGCACCGAGCCTGAGGGTGTCGAGCCCGAAGGCAGCGACCGGACCGTGCACACCGGGCTTGAGGACGGCATCCGGCGCCGCCGCATGAACCGCGCCCCATGCCAGGAGGGAGCCCGTCATCTCGTAGGGATCAGGTCCGGTGAGGGCCGTCGTGGCCAGGGGACGACCCTGGCCGTCGCGGGCGACCGCGATCACCAGGGAACGGCCGTCGGTGTCCGGCTCACGATGTGCTCCCGGGAGCCTCCCGGACCACCGCGTCAGGGCAGCCCGCACCTTCGCCGACCTCAGCAAGGGCGCCTGGAGCATGGCGGCGATCTGTACCGGACGCGTCCACCGCCCGAGCCAGCCCATCCCCACCTCGACGCTCTCCAACTGAGGGAAGACCTCGGGCAGGCCGAGATGCTCCGTGCCCGGGACGGTCATGGCCGGGCGTCGCACACCGGCGTAGCGGAAGGTGAGGACACGCTTGGCGGCCCGCTCGTCGACCAGTCGGGAAGAGGCTCCAGGGCGTGGAGAGCGGTAGGCGAACCCGTCCTCGGCCGCCGCGGCGACCAGCGTCTGGCGCGTGCCACCCGTGGTCAGGTCCCAGGAGTCGCGCAGGGTGCTCCGGTAACGCAGCTCACTCCCGCGCCCCGAACGGGTGATGAAGTAGCCGATCTCGACATGGCATGCGCGCTCGCCCGCCTGTTCCAGGGCCAGGGCGCCGGCGAGATTGCCGGGCACGTAGTCGTAGCCGAACGCGGGCACGAGAGTCGCTCCCCGGGCGGCCGCGACGGAGTCCAGCTCAAGGAGGACCCGGCGGGCGAAGGGTCCCTCCCCCGTGGAGTCGAAGTAGCGCGCTCCCGCCCGCGCGGCAGCCGTGACCGTGGCCATGCCCAGCTGCATGAACGGCCCGACCGTGGAGACGACCACATCGCTGGGGCCCAGAAGGCGCGTGAGGTGGGCGGAAGAGGTGACGTCCACTTCCGCCACCGGCAGTTCCGCCTCGAAGCGGTCGGCCAGGGTCAGCATCTTCGTTCGGCTTCGCCCGACCAAGGTCGGCTTCTCACCTCGTGCGAGCAGTTCCCTGAGAACTCGCCGCCCCGTGTACCCCGTCGCACCCAGCAACAAGATTCTGCGCTTTTCCACGGCTACGTCTGCCTTCCGGAGGGCACTGTCACCACGAGCACTGACCGACCACGAGTCATTCACTGACCTCAGGTCATTGAATATACGATGGTCGACATGAGAGGGCCAAACCGACGACAGCTGTACGCGGAGCAGACCCGGGCGGACCTGGTGGCGGCCGCGCGCAAACTCTTCGTCGACAACGGGTTCGCGGACACGTCGGTCGAGGCCATCACCGCGGCGGCGCAAGTGAGCAAGGGCACCTTCTACCACCACTTCTCGGACAAGAAGGCGATGTTCGCCGAGCTCTACACGGAGCTGCTCCAGCGGGTCGGAGCGCTCGCCGACGCGGCATCCGAGGCGATCCGTGCGACACCGGGCGAGCCTGCCTTGACCGCCGTGTCGAACCTCACGCACGCCTTCTTGCGGCGGACCATCGACGATCCCCTGCATCGAGAGCTGATGGCCCAGGCGCCCTCGGTGCTGGTGGAGCAGTACCGGCACATCAACGACACGGTGGCCCAGCCGCCGATCGAACGGCTCTTGACCGTCCTGGCCGAACGCGGTGGCGTGGAACCGGACGTTCCGGTCGCCACCGTCGCCCGGCTGCTGTTGGCCGTCCTGTGCGAGGGCAACCAGATCATCGCCGCCGCGGCGGACCGGGAGGATGCCCTGGCCAGGACGTTCCACACGATCACCCTGCTGATGTCGGGACTGGCGACGGACGGCGTCAGCGCGCACGGTTGACGTCGACCAACGCCTGCAACAGCACTCCTCGACTGCACCCGACCGTGCCGCTACCGTGCCGCCTCGTCCTCGATGTCACGGACCAGGTCGAGGGCCCGGCCGAGAGTGGTGAGCCGAGCGTCGAGGGTCTCTCCGGCCGGGTAAAAACGTACGGTGTCCACACCGGCGTCGCGCCACACACGCAGCCGCTGGCGCACCATGGCCTCGGTGCCGATCAGAGTGGTCGCCAGGACCATTTCGTCGGTGACCAAGCCGGCCGCGCCGTCCCGGTCCCCAGCCTGCCAACGTGTCCGGACTTCGGCCGCCACCTCGGCCCAACCCTGGCGGCTGTAGGCGTTGTTGTAGAAGTTCGTGGTCGCGGAACCCATGCCGCCGAGGCTGAAGGCCAGTTCCTTCTTGCGTCCGGCCACCATCGCGCTCAGCGCGTCCTCGTCGTCCGCGAAGGCGACCTCGGCACCTTGGCAGATGTCGAGGTCGGCACGGGCGCGACCGGCGGCGGCCAAGCCCTGGTCCAGGTGGTCGAAGTACGCCTCCTTGGCGCCCTCGGGCACGAAACTGGTGCCCAGCCACCCGTCGGCGATCTCACCGGTCAGGTGCAGCATCTTCGGCGAGAGAGTGGCGAGGTAGACCGGAATGTCATGCTCGGCACGCATCGACAGACGCATGGGCTTCGCCTCCGCGCCCGGCAGTGGAATCCGGAACTCCTTTCCTGAGTAGGAGACTTTGCCGCCCGCGGCGGCCTCCCGCACGATCTCGACGGTCTCCCGCATCCGCACCAGCGGTCGGGCGAAGGGCACGCCGTGCAGCCCCTCGATCACCTGCGGCCCGGAGGGGCCCAGTCCGAGAAGGAAGCGCCCCTGGGAGATCTGCGACAGTGTGATCGCGGCACGGGCGATGGCCATCGGCGTGCGGGTGCCGAGTTGGATGATTCCGGATCCGAGGAGCATGCGCTCGGTCTTCGCCGCGAGGTAGCCCAACGGCGAGGGAGCCTCGGAACCCCACGCCTCCGCCACCCAGCAGATGTCGAGACCGAGCTTCTCCGCCTCGGTAACATAGGCGACGATGTCCCGCCAGTCGCTCCCGGAAGCTTCGATCGTGGTGGAGGTACGCATCACAGCCTCGCCTCGCCCGCGGGCTGGGCCCTCTCGGCCAGCTTCTTGATCTCTTCGAGGGTGATCGTCATGTTGGCCTCGAACTCCCGCATGCGCACGAAGACGATCTTCTGCTCCTTCTCCGGCATGCGATCGATGGCGAAGGAGAGGCCCGAACGGGCCGGCCCCATCTGCATCCATTCGCTCAGCAGAGTGCCACCGCCCTGCGGCTCCAACGTGAACCGCCAGATCGCCGTTGGGTTCTGCGGGTTCTCGACGCCCCAGGCAAGCAGCCTCGGCGGCTCGTACTCGACGATGTGGGATGTGGTGGTCCACTCCCCGAGTGCCTCGTGCTTGCTCCGGCCGATGAACCGGGCTCCCAGGGCAGGGGCGGTCCTGCCGTCCAGCCATTCGACGTACTGCAGCTCGGAGCTCATACGCGGCATCAACTCGATGTCTGACACGAGCGTCCACACCTGTTCGGGCGGAGCAGCGATCCAGGTGCGGACCTCCACCGTCGGCTTGTCCGCATAGCGCGCGCCTGTCCACTCCATGTTCCTGCAGCCTCCATGCCGATCCGAGAACTCCCATGACCAGACGTGACCAGTAAAGTTGCGTAGATAGACTCACATGTCAAGGGAAACGCAGCCCCGGCAGAGCCGCTGAGTCAGCCGGCGAAACGCTCCCGCACATCCGGCCGTTCGGCCAGATGTGGCGGATAGCCGGGGCCCATCCGAGGACTGGTGTTCTCCGCGGTCATCTGCTCGCCGCAGGAAGAACACACCACCTCGGCATGGGCTTCCTGTCCGCAGACCTCGTGACGCATGACTACCGGCGGGCCCTCTTCACCGGACAGCCAGCGGTCCCCCCACCGGTTCATCACCAGCAGCACACCGTAGAAGTCGCGCCCCTTCTCCGTGAGCACGTAGTCGTACCGAACCGGCTCCGTCTGGTACGGCCGTTTCTCCAGCAGCCCCTCGTCCACCAGTCGGCGCAACCGGTCCGTCAATGTGTTGCGCGCGATCCCCAGTGACACCTGGAACGCGTCGAACCGCCGGATCCCGTAGAACGCCTCACGCAGCACCAACGGCGTCCACCAGTCCCCGAGCAAGTCCATGGTGCGCGCGATCGAGCAGGGCCAGTGCGCAAAGGATGTCCGCCTCATGACAGTCAGCATAGGTTCGTCCAGTCGTGAGACCCAGCAGGTGGAGCGACGGCAGTTCATACACGCGACATCTTGCGCTCAATAAATAACGAAGTTATGTTGCGGCCATGAAACGTGACTTGCTGGGCAGAAAGCTGGTTGTCACCGGAGCGGCGCGCGGCATCGGCGAGAAGGTGGCCCGCCTGGCCATCGCCCGAGGTGCTCAGGTGACCCTGATCGGACTGGAGCCCGATCGGCTCCGTGACCTCGCCCGCGAGCTGGGCCCCGCCGCTTCCTGGCGTGAGGCCGATGTGCGCGACGGCACCGTCCTGCGGTCAGCGATCGACGAGGCTGCGGGGGTCATGGGCGGCATCGATCTCGTCGTCGCCAATGCCGGCGTCGTGGCGTACGGGACCGTGCGACAGACGGACGAGGCGTCGTTCGAGCGGGTCCTGGACATCAATCTGAACGGTGTCTTCCGGACCCTCAAGTACGTGACGCCCCATCTGGAGCGCAGCCGGGGACACGTGCTGGTCGTGGCGTCCGCGCTGTCCTTCATGCCGCTGGCGGCGATGGCCTCCTACGGCGCCAGCAAGGCCGCGGCCGAGCTGCTCGCCCTGACCTATCGCCAGGAGGTGGCGCACCTCGGCGTCACGGTCGGCCTGGTGCACCCCTCCTGGATCGACACGGATCTCGTCCGGGGCGCCGAGGCGGACCTCCCCTCGTTCCAGGGCCTGCGCAACCGGCTTCCCTACCCGGGCAATGTCACCACGAGTGGCGACCGGGCGGCTGCCGCGATCGTCGACGGGCTCGTGCGCCGCCGCAGCCGCGTGTACGTCCCGCGCGCGGTCGTCGTGGCCAACTGGGCCAAGGCAGCGCTGAATTCGCCACTGGCCTGGCCATGGGCGAGGCGCTTCGCGGCCCGTGCCGTTCCGTCCCTCGAACGGGAGGTCGCGGCGCTGGGGAGGCATGACCAGCTCACGCCGGGCACCGGCACCTCTGCCGCGGAGACCAAGTCGCCCTAGCCGCACATGGGTGGTCCCGCGCGGGACAGCGTCCTGCCCTACCGACTTTCACCGACCTTGAACGATCGAGTCGTAAAGGCGCGCGCCCGCCTCGTGCGAGGCTTCGGCCCGTTCCCGCTCGTCGCCCAGACCGACAGAGAAGTTCACGCCCATCGGCAGCATCACCTGCACCACGGGGTCCTCGAACTCGCCGAAGTGCTCGGCCAGCTCAAGGGTGACGTACCCGTGGACCAGACTCCACAACTGGGCGGCTATGACTTCAGGTTCCTGCCGCTCGGCCCTGCCCGAGTTCACGAGCCGTTGACATGCCGCGGTGATATGGACGTGGGCATCCCGGAAGGCCGGCGAATGTCCGCTCAAGCGAAGGTCCGCGTCCGACAGCGGCCGGTACGTCGCACGAGTGGACAGGCCGAACATCAGGTCGTACAGGTGAGGGTTCTCGTGGGCCACTCGGCGGCAGGTCAAAGCCATGGCGAAGAGATCCGCGATCGGATCATCCGTCACCGGCACCTGGGCGAACGCCGCGCCGAGCTCCCTGAAGCCGTGGTCGGCGACGGCGCGCATCAGTTCGGGGATCCCACCGAAGTGGCCGTAGACGACCATCGTCGACAGCCCGCTCGCGGACGCCACAGTACGCGCCTTGATGGCCGACGGCCCCTGTTCGGCCAGCAGGCCGACAGCGGCTCGCACAAGCCGCTCCGGTGCGTCATCGAGCCTCGGCCGCCCTGCCATGCCTCTCGCGCCTCCACCATTGACACTCTTGAAATAACTTGGTTATGTAACTCGTCACGGCAATAGTACACATCTCGAGCGACGTGCCGTTTCGGACACGGGCGCGCCTCTCCGGACGGGCTTTCACGCACTGTCCCAGATTCCTGGCGCCGGTAGCCCCTCCCTCACTCGCTTTGCACTCCCCCATGAACTCAGCACGGGAGCAGAATCCATGCCATACAAAGACAAGGGTCATCTGGAGATCGAGGACCGCGGAGCCGTCCTTGTCGTCCGGGTCGACGGCGGCCCGCACCAGTTGTTCGGCCTCGATGTCGCCCAGCAGCTGGACAAGCTGGTGAACCGGGTCGACCGCGATCCGAGCATCCGTGCCGTCGTCTTCACCGGGGCACATCCCGAGCGGTTCGTCAGCCATGCCGCGGTCCGGTGGCTGCAGGAAGAGGGCGCCGCGAGCCCGACGGTCGGCCGACGCGGTGCCGCCGCCGTCGTACGCATGGCCAAGCACGTGGACCGGTCCCGTCTCCTCGGGGCCGTGATGCGCAGGACCCCGATGCGCGGGGCCCTCCAGCTGGAGCGTCTGCACACGACCTTCCTCCGGATGAACGCCAGCGGTGTCCTCTTCGTCGCCGCCCTCAACGGTTCGGCTCTCGGCCTCGGCGCCGAGTTCGCCTGGGCCTGCGATCTGCGGGTCATGGCCGACGGGGACTTCTTCATCGGCCAGCCCGAAATCCTCCTCGGCATCATCCCGGGCGGAGGCGGCACCCAGCGGCTGACCCGCCTGATCGGCACCCACCGGTCCCTGGCCGCGATCCTCGAAGGCAAGCCGTTCACGCCCGCGGAGGCTCTCGCCAACGGGGCGGTCGACAAGGTCGTACCCCAGGACAAGGTCGTCGCGCAGGCGGTCGAACTCGCGGAGCACTTCGGCCGGCGGTCGAAGGGGTCGGTCGCGGCCGCCAAGAGGTCGGTGTACTTCGGCGGCTCGATGTCACTGGAGGACGGACTCCACGTCGAACGCGCCGAGTTCTTCACCAGAGTCATGTCGAAGGACGGTCAGGAACTGATGCTCGACTACATGAAGACGACGGACGCCACCGGCGAGCTCCCGCTCTACCACCCGGACACCTACGCCCAAGCGCTCGCCTCGGGCAGCGTGCCCGGGCGCCGCTCGACGCAGACGACACGGCGGTGAGCAGACGATGACCACCGTGCACTCCTTCACCCGCCACGACATCACCTTCCCCTCCGGCGACAGCACCTGTGTCGGATGGCTCTACCTCCCGACCGGCGTCACCTCCCCGCCCGTCGTCATCCTCGGGCACGGCCTCGGCGCCACCCGCGAGATGCGCCTGGACGCCTTCGCCGAGCGTTTCGCTCAGGCCGGCATCGCCGCCGTGGCCTTCACCTACCGGCACTTCGGCGACAGCGGCGGCCACCCGCGCCAGCTCCTGTCGATCAAGCGTCAGCTCGCCGACTGGGACGCCGCCCTCGCCTACGTCAAGGCCCGCCCCGACATCGACCGCTCCCGCATCGCGGTGTGGGGCAGCTCCTTCGGCGGAGGCCACGCCATCACCGTCGCCTCTCGGCATCCCGAACTGCGCGCGGCCGTGTCCCAGTGCCCGTTCACCGATGGTCTCGCCTCCGCGCTCGCGCTCGGCCCGGTCGCCTCGCTCAGGATGACCCCCGTGCTCGCTCGGGACATGGCGGCCAGAGTGCGCGGCAAGGCACCCGCGATGGTTCCCATCGCCTCCGCCCCCGGTTCGCCGGCCCTCATGAACGCTCCGGACGCCCTGCCCGGATATCAGGCGCTGCAACCGGCGGGGACGACGTTCCGCAACGAGGTGGCGGCACGGGTCATTCCGACCATCGCCACCTACCGGCCCGGGCGTGCGGCGAAGAAGGTCGCCATGCCGATCCTCTTCTGCGTCAGCAACACCGACTCCGTCACGCCTCCCGCCCAGACCCTCCGGTACGCGCGCACCGCACCCCGGGGAGAGATCAAGAGGTACGACGCCGGCCACTTCGACTTCTACACCGGCGAGACCTTCGAGGCCCTGGTCCGCGACCAGATCGAGTTCCTCACCCGGCAGTTGCACCCCGCGCCGGCATCGACTCCTTGACCGGATCGCACAACACCGAGACAGGTACGCCCGCCATGAACTTCGCTTCACTGCCCGACCGTCGCGCCGCTCACGCCCCCGATGGGGCAGCGGTGTCGGACGGGCGCCAGTCACTCACCAACGCTCAGTTGCTGGACCGCGTCCGTGCGGCAGCGCGTCAGCTCCAGGACCTCGGGATCGGTCCCGGCGATGTGGTGGCCCTCAAGCTGACGAACCGCATCGAGTTCGTGCTGCTGTTGTTCGCCGCCTGGCGGATCGGCGCCACCATCACGCCGGTCAACCCGAGCATGACCGACGTCGAGGTGGACCGACAGGTCAAGGACTCCGGTGCGCGTCTGCTGGTGGTCGAAGACCGCGAGGCGCCCGTCACGGACGGTACTGCCGTACTCGCCGTCGGCGCACTGTACGCGGAAGGGGCGAGTTCGGATCACGCACCGCATGTGGACTCGTCCGCGCTGGCTCTTCTCATATACACCAGCGGCACCACCGGGACGCCCAAGGGCGTGATGCTGGACCATGCCAACATCGACGCCATGACGGAGATGGGCCGCCTGTCCCTGGACATCGGGCCCGCCGACCGGTGCCTGCTGATCCTGCCGCTCTTCCACGTCAACGGCATCGTGGTCAGCATTCTCACGCCTCTTCTCGCGGGGGCGAGCGTCGTCATCGCGGGCCGCCGGTTCGACCCACACAGCTTCTTCGACCTCGTCGAGCAGGAGCGCCCCACCTTCTTCAGCGCCGTGCCGACGATCTACGGCATGCTCGCTGCGCTCCCGGATGACGTGCGGCCCGACACATCGTCGCTGAGGTTCGGAGTCTGTGGCGCCGCACCTGCCTCCGCCGAGCTGCTGAACCGGTTCGAAGCCCGGTACGGGTTCCCTCTTGTCGAGGGGTACGGCCTGTCCGAAGGAACCTGCGGGTCCACCGTCAACCCCGTCGCGGGCCCGCGGCGTGCCGGCACCGTGGGACTTCCCTTCCCCGGCCAGGAGATTCGGATCGTCGACGCCGAAGGTGCCGAGGTGGGGCCGGGCACGGACGGTGAGGTCCTCGTGAAGGGCCCCAACGTCATGCGTGGCTATCTCGGCCGCCCTGAGGAAACGGCCAGAGTCATCGTCGACGGCTGGTTGCACACGGGCGATGTGGGTCACCTCGACGCCGAGGGCTATCTGACCCTGGTCGGGCGCTCGAAGGACATGATCATCCGTGGTGGGGAGAACATATACCCCAAGGAAATCGAGGATGTCCTCACAGGCGACCCGTCGGTGCTCGAAGCCGCCGTGATCGGCGTACCCGACGAGAAGTGGGGAGAGGTGGTCGTGGCCTACATACAGCCGCGACCAGGCGTGACCGTCGATCTGACGGCGCTGCGGGAGCTCTGTGCGCGCAGCCTCACCGGCTTCAAGCGTCCGACCGACTTCTTCGTGGTGGAGGCCATAGCGAAGAACGCGGTCGGGAAGATCGACAAAGCCTCCTTGCGCGCTGCCCACGTCGCGGCTTCCTGAGGTTCACCGCGCGCCGAGCCTGGATGCCCAGGCAGCGCATATCCGACAGCGCGGCCGCGGGGCGCTTCGGCGGGTGTCCCGGTCTCGGCCAGGATCTGACTGAGGGGCGGCCCAACCGGAAGCGGCTGGGCCGCCCCTCGGTTCGGGGGGCTGCTCGGACGACTTGCCCCGGCCAGTGAGACCGTGGACCCGCAGGGGCGCCGCTCTCTCGTCACGGTGGCAGGGTCACCGACTCGCCTCGTCGGCCAGGAACGACCGCAAATGGCCCAGCAGCGCCTCCGGTTGCTCTTCCGGGATGAAGTGGCCGCACTCCGGGATTTCTGCTCCGGTGACGTCGTCCGCGTAGGCGCGCCAGATCTCC
The DNA here is from genome assembly GCF_030294945.1 of Streptomyces graminofaciens. Lineage (NCBI taxonomy): Bacteria > Bacillati > Actinomycetota > Actinomycetes > Kitasatosporales > Streptomycetaceae > Streptomyces > Streptomyces graminofaciens. The sequence goes on from NZ_AP018448.1 coordinate 1,126,553, forward strand.
AGCGTCGGCAGGCGGGAGGGCAGCCCTGCGGAACCCCAGAGCGCCAGTACCGGCATGGTGAGGCGGCGGCCCTCGGCGGCGTCGATGTCGTCGAGGGCGACGTCCTGCTCCATGGCGCGGTAGTCGTCGAAACTCGCGCGCATGGCACCCGGGCGGGAGAAGGCTCGGACATATCCGTCGACCGCTTCGGGTGTCAGCCCGTGCCGGTTATAGGTCCACCGCTCGAAGAAGTACTCGAGATACCCCCGTATATCGTGCCCCACGAGGCGCTCGGGAAGATCAGGCTGCATCTGGAACAGCCAGTGCCAGTACCCGGAGGCGAGCGAGGCGTCCAGCCGGCGGAACATCTCCCGGGTCGGCACGATGTCGAGCAAGGCCAGCCGTTCCACCTGCTCGGGGCGGTCCAGCGCCCAGCGGTGCCCCACGCGGGCGCCCCGGTCGTGACCCACGACGGCGGTCGTCTCGAAGCCGAGTGATTCGACGAGGCCCGCCATGTCGGCGGCCATCCGCCGCTTGTCGTATCCGGTCGAGGGCTTGTCGCTCAGGCCGTAGCCACGCAGGTCGGGTGCCACAACGGTGTGGTCGGCGGCAAGATCCGCCAGCACCCGCTGCCAGCAGTCGGAGGTCTGCGGCCAGCCGTGGAGCAGGACGAGCAGAGGACCGGATCCCGCTCGGAGGTAGTGCAGGCGAACCCCGTCCACCTGCGTCACGCCGGTGGTCACAGTGGGCTGTCCCATGGATGCGCCTCCCGGACATGAACTAACCCTCTTAGGGGGTTAAACCTAACGTGCAGAATGAAGGCGTGGCAACGGACGACACGTGGATCTGGGACGGCGGGCGGGTCTGTCTGGACTTCACCAACACCCTCCGCCACCGGTGGCGATCCACGCCGGGGGAGACGCTCCGGAACCCGGGCGATCTCACCCTCTGGCTTCAGCGGGCCGGACTGCTCACACCGGGCATCCCGGATCCCGTGGATGCCGCCGTGCTGGCATCGGGCCGACGCCTGCGCGAGGCGGTCGACCGGGCCGTACTCGCGGTCTCCGACGGCCGACTGCCCTCCTCCAGCGACGTCGTGCTGCTCAACGAATCGGCAGCACAGGCGCCCCGGCCGGCGCCGCAAATCGCCATCAAAGGCGGCCACTTGGAGCCCGCCGGCACCACGACCATGTCACCTGATCCCGCGACCGCGCTGGCACTGATCGCGCAGGACGCCGTAGACCTGCTCCTGTCGAGCGAGATCCGGCGCGTACGCGTGTGCGGCGCGGACACGTGCGCCCTGCGCTTCCTGGACCGCTCCCCCGCCCACAACCGCCGCTGGTGCTCGATGTCCCGCTGCGGCAACCGCACCAAAGTCCGCCTCCACCAGGCCCGAGCCAGACGGAGTGAGCGCACCCCGGCGGACTGAGCCCACCCGGACTCCTGCCGCCACCGCGCTCAGCTCACTCCGCGGGCCTCAGACGAAATGCGGGGCCGGGGACACTCTCGATGTCCTCCGCCTGCACGGCGTGGCCGCGTTCGCAGCGGATCTGGGCATCGACGTGCGCACCGCATCCGCGGTGTCGCGTCAGTACGGCCGGGCCCTCCGGGTCGGCGCGGTAGCGGTCGCCCCACTGCAGGAGCCCCATCACGGCCGGGACCAGGTCCACGCCCTTGGGTGTGATCACGTACTTCGGCCGACTCCGTGAACCCGGCTCCTTGTAGGTCTCGGTGGCCAGGATCCCTTCCTCGACAAGCATCCGGAGCCGGGCAGCGAGAAGGTTCCGGGGACAGCCGAGGACCCGTTCGAAGTCACTGAAGCGGGACGAGCCGTACCAGACCTCGCGCAGGATCAGGATCGTCCACTTCTCACCCACGACCTCAAGGGTCCGGGCGATCGAGCAGTTCGACATGTCCCGGTCGAGTCGGGTGTCCATGCCGGCGTCCTGAAGAGCTTCGGTCCTCGCATCCATGGGGGTGATTCTAACCCGACATGAGTTTACTTTTCTATACTCAGCAAGTAGCGTCATGATCACACGCAGGCGACCGAGAAGATCACGTGGAAAGGCGGCCGGCATGAAGGCATTCGTCGTCGAGAAGTACGGCAAGGACGGCGTGCGCGCCGCCGAGGTACCCGAGCCCAGCGTCGGTGACCGCGATGTTCTGGTCAGGGTGAGCGCCGCGAGCATCAACCCGCTGGACAAGATGGTCCGTAACGGGGAGTTCAAACAGCTGTTGAAGTACAAGCCTCCGTTCGTGCTCGGTCATGACGTGGCCGGCGTCGTGACGCGGGTCGGTTCCGCCGTGCGCGGCCTCGAAGTCGGCGACGAGGTCTACGCCCGCCCGCGCGACCTGCGGATCGGAGGCTTCGCGGAGTACATCGCGATCGACATGGACGACGTCGCGCCCAAGCCGGCCTCGCTCACACCGCAAGAGGCGGCCGCGGTGCCGCTGGTGGCCCTGGCCGCCTGGCAGATCCTCGTAGACCAGGCCCATGTGAAGCCGGGTCAGAAGGTGCTCGTCCACGCCGGTGCCGGCGGTCTCGGATCGACGGTCATCCAGCTCGCCAAACACCTCGGTGCCACCGTGGCGACGACCGCGAGCACTGATTCCGAGAAGCTGGTCCGAAGCCTCGGTGCCGACGTCGTCGTCGACTACACCAAGGAGGACTTCTCCAAGGTGCTGTCCGGCTACGACCTGGTGCTGGACGCCGTGGGCGGGGCGAACCTGGAGAAGTCGCTGACCGTGCTGAAGCCCGGCGGCCTGGCTGTCAGCGTCGTGGGCCCGCCGGACGCCGGGTTCGCCAGGCAGCTCGGCGCTCCCTCCTTCCTGGGGCTGGTCATGAACGTGCTCAGTCGCAAGATCCGCAAGCAGGCGAAGGCCCTGGGCGTTCGCTACCAGTTCTTCTTCATGCAGGCCAATGGCTCCCAGTTGCGCGAGCTCGGCGCCCTCTACGACAGCGGGAAGCTCCGCCCGGTCATCGACAGCACCTTCCCGTTCGATCAGACGCTCGAGGCGATGGCGTACGTCGAGCAAGGTCGCACCAAGGCCGGCAAGGTCGTGGTCTCGATGACGCCCGACAGCAACTGAGATCAGGCCGGCCACACGGCATCCTCCTGGCATGATCACGCGGGGCCGACGACGCGACACCAGGGGCGAGAGATGCTCGCCGCGTCGGGCGGAACAACATCGACGGCTCGCGTGTCTCGACGCTCATGACGGACACGGGAGTTGTCCAACGGCGCCCTCTGCTCCGACCTCGAATCCGAGGGCTGCCGGCGGCCGCGGCAGTCTGCGGAGCCCCGTGCCCCGCGTGCCTTGTTGTCGCGTGCCTTTGGTTATGCGCTGTTGAGCTGTCCACGGACTATCGTCCAGCGTCATGTCGATCACCGGTTGGCGAGCGCATTTCACCCGTCGAGACCTGGCGTGGGCGCGCGAAAAGACCCGCTCATGCGGGAGTTCAGCTCCCTGTTCGCCGATCTCGGTGAGGGGTTGGACGATCTGGGGGTGCCCGAGGGGCGGCCGTTCCTGATCAGCCCGGCGGGCGGGTACGACGTGGCGCTGAACCTGTACTTCTCGGTGTGGCTGGCGTCTTCGCCGTGGAACACACCCAGGCCGCCCATGCCCGGAGCCTGCGCACGTACTTCGACTTCCTGTGGTTCGCGCGAGACAGGCGTGACTGGCGTGATGCGTCCATGGACGACCGGGCGGCGTTCGAGCGGTGGCGGCGTCGTGATGAGCGTGGACCTCGTTTGGAAGACACGAGCTGGGACCGGGAGGTGTCCACGGTCAACCAGTTCTACCTGTGGGCGATCGAGCAGAACCTCGTCAGGGCCAGTCCCATCCGTCAGCGCGCGGCTTCGGTGTGGTCGCCGTGGCGGGGCGGGGCTGGCGGCACGATGGTGCGGCAAGTGCCAGCCGAGACGTCGCACATGGGGCCACGACGCGAGGTGAAGTGGCTGCCACCGAAGTCGTCTCAGCTTTGGCGCAATGTCGGGCTGTGCGGCTTCGACTCGAAGGAGATGCCAAGGCGCGGGTTCCGTGGGGGGGGTGGGCGGCGCGGAACGCGGCGTACGCGGATTCGATGGTCCGTACGGGGCTGCGGTTGTGCGCGCACTCGGCGCTGACGGTGTTCGATCTGCCGCAGCTGCCGCCTGCGGCGTCAGGGATCGTCAACGCGCGAGCGGTGCTGCCGCACGCGATTGTCCAAGGGGAGGTCGGGCCGGGCGGTGTACTGGCCGGTGCCGGTGCTGCGAGATGTGCGACTACATGGAGTGGGACCGGGCCGAGATGCTCGACTATGGGCGCTCGCGCGGCTTCTACATCCCGACGCGCCGGTCGCTGCTGGTGGAGGACCCGGCCGCGCCCCGGGTGCGGGGGGGGGGCCGGTGGGTGCCGGTGGTCCGCCTGGATGCGGAGGAGCGGCGCCAGCTGCTGGTGACGACGGCCGATGGCAGGTGGGAGCCGGCGATGGTGTGGCTGAACCAGTGGGGCCTGCCGATGACGATGTCCGGGTGGAAGCAGGTCTTCGCCGACGCCAACGCACGGTGCCGTGCCCAGGGCGTAGACGTGAAGGCGACGCCGCACATGCTGCGGCACTGGTTCATCGCCCGCCGCTCGGGCGGCACCATCCCCGGCGCCCTGCAGTACCGCCACCAGCGCATCCAGATGTTCGAGGGATACGCCGGCACCGGCGACTCCGGCTTCCGCGACGAGGTCGAGGCCGAAGAAGCCTTCGGCCTCGACCAGTTCCTCGCCGAGCTGGGCGCCGACGACGACCGGCCGTCCCTCACGGGCCCCGCCGGAGAGGAAGCCGAAGCCCGGCTCGCCGAGCTCGCCCGCCACACCGTCTTCGACGGCCGGGTTGTCACCGCCGAAGCCCGCCTGCGCCGCATCCTGGCCCGCCACGACACCCGTCTGTACCCGGGCACCTTCATCACCTGCGTCTACAACCCCGACCGCGCCCTGTGCCGCACGTCCGAGGGCCCCGCCGATCAGCCCGTCATGGCCGACCGCAAACCGCCGGTCTGCCGCAACACCGCTCTCACGCCGGCCAACCTGCAGGCCCTCACCGGTCACTTCGCCCGCCTGGAGGACGCCCTCTCCGACAGCGATCGCCTCGCCCCCTACGTCCGTCACCGCCTGGAGGAAAGGCACCGCGCCACCGCTGCGTTCCTGACATGCCACGCCCCGGAGACCGCCGAGTGAAACGCGCCCTGCCCGGCACCGAGACCGTCAAAGCCGCCATCGGGCAGGATGCGCCTACCTCCGGCAGGCCGGGGTCCGGCCTGCCGGATTCTCGCGCAGCTGGTCAAGCCGGCGAAATCGGCGACGCTTCGTTGGCCGGACTGTCTTCCGTTTCGACCACGGGGGCGTAGAGGACCCCATGGCCTGGGAAGGTGTGCGTGTCGCATTCCGGGGATCCGGTGAGCCTGCGGCCCGTCATCACGGACCAGGCGTCAGCGACTGCACCGAAGTCCTGCGGGTTTTACTCGTCGAGGAACTGAATGGCGTGCTTCAGGAACCGCTCGGGGTACTGGAACTGCGCTCCGTGGCCGGCGTCGGGGTAGATCAGCAGTTGCGCGTTGGGGATGTTCTGGGCGAGGTGCCAGGAGTTGATCGAGGCGATCATCACGTCGTTCTCGCCGTTGAGGACCAGCGTCGGCTGGGTGATCGCGTTCAGGTGGGCGTAGGGGTTCTCGCCCGGCAGCGGTTCCGCGTAGGCGACGGTCGCTTCGAACTGCGCCTGTGCGACCGCGGGCGAACTCGGCGGGTCCTGGTCGGCCCGCTGGTGGCGGCGCTCCCAGAAGGCCTTGCCCGCCTGCTTCGCGGCTTCCGAGCGGCCGAAGAACAGGAAGAGGAAGTCCTCCAGGGTGGGGACCGGGTTCAGGGCGTACTGAGGCACCTGGGGGTCACTTGTCGGGTCCCCGCCTCGGAGGCCGGTGCCGAGCAGGAGGAGCTTGCGCACCAGCTGGGGATGGCGCAGCGTGACCTCCTGCGCCTGGAAACCGCCGAGCGAGAAGCCGAGCAGGTCGACCTGCTCCAGCCCCAGCGCCCGGATGACCGCGGCGATGTCGTCGGCCATGTCCTCGATCCGGTTACGCGGCGTGCCCGATGACGAGGCGACGCCGCGGCCGTTGAACAGGATGACCTCACGGCCTTCGGCCAGGCCGTCGGTGAGCAGCGGGTCCCAGTTGTCCATCCCTCCGCGGAAGTGTTGGACGAGGAAGATCGGGACGCCCGAGGGCTTGCCCCAGCGCCGGTAGGCGAACCGGTCGCCGTCAACCTCGATGTACTGAGTCGGTGCGGTCACATGCGTGTCACTCATGGCCTGAGCCTTTCTGGAGGGGGTGAGCAATACGATGACGATCGTCATCTAAAAAGTCAAGCTCTTTGATGTCGATCGACATCTATGTATGCTGGACCGTCGAGCGTCGACCGACGAAGGGACGGCTGGACATGCGGGTCACCAAGGCACAGGCAGAGCAGAACCGTGCCCACATCGTCGCGACAGCCTCCAGGCTGTTCCGGGAGCGCGGCTATGACGGTGTCGGCGTGGCAGAACTGATGGCAGCCGCCGGGTTCACCCATGGCGGGTTCTACAAGCACTTCCGCTCCAAGGCCGACCTGATGGCCGAAGCGTCCGCAAGCGGGCTCTCGCAGACCGTGGCACGGGCAGAAGGTCTGGACCCCGCCGAGTTCGTCGAGCGCTACGTCTCGCGAGAGCATCGCGACGGGCGCGACGACGGCTGCACCATCGCGGCCCTCGGCGGCGACGCCGCACGTCAGCCGGCGGACATCAAAACAGAGTTCGCAGCCGGGATCGAGAACCTGCTGACGGCCCTTCAGTCCCAAAGCGATACGCCGGGGGATGCGGACCAGCGCGCGGCCCGCATGATGGTGATCGACATGCTCGCCCATTCGGTCGGAGCGGTCATGTTGTCGCGGGCATGCCCGGACGGTTCTCCGCTGGCGGACGAAATCCTCGATGTCTGCCGCAAGGAGATTCTCGCGTCACTGGCACAGGGCAACAGCGACCAGCCGGCGGCAAGGAGTCCAGAAACCTGACCGCAGCCGACCGACGAAAGCCCAGCTCAGTGCCATGAGCAGCACGAGGCCGGCTCCCAGTCGCCTCAGTACGAACACCGGCAGGACCACCCCGCCGCCCTTTCGGGCGGTCTTCTGCAACGCGCGGTCCAGGCGCGGGGCGCGGGCGGCCAGCAGGCCCACGACCTCGCGCACCCACCGGCTCACGGTGGTGCGGCGCACCCCGTTCCCACCGGCCAGATCGCCGGGCCGCTGGTCACAACGCAGCACCGCCAGCACGATGCCGGCGATCTTCCCGGCGAGCAGCGCCCGCCGCCGCGGGACGATCTACTTCAGGCGGCCGCGTATCAGACCGGCGAGATGGTTCAAGGTCGCGCTCGACAGCGGCAGGCGGGCGGTGCAGACAAGGCCGTCAGGGCCCTCGGTGAGACCGTTGTATTTCTTCACACCAAACTCAACTGCCGCCGGGGTCCCGCCCGTTAGGGCCTGCCCGCGCAGTTACGAGCGTACGGTGAACCGCCCGTCGGGCCGCTTGTGCAGCCAGCCGCGGTCGGCGAGCTTGGTCATCTTCGTACGCAAAGGCTCCAGCTTGCCGCACACCGAGGCATCCAGGCCCAGCCACTCACCGACCGCCCTGACCTGCACCGGCCCGTCGGCCTCCCGCACGATCGCCAGGATCTTGCGGTAGTCGCCGGGCAGCGCGCCCTCGTCGGCCGCGTCGCTGCGGTGCGGGATGAGCAGGACCGCCCGCCCGGCCACCTTCACCGGTACCGGAGCGACAGAATCGGCCGCCTCGGCGTCGGCGTGGGCCTGCTCGGCCAGGCGGTTCAACACCCGCTCGGCGATCGCCAGTTCGTCCCGCTCGACCTCGACCTCCTGAAGCTGCTTGGTCAACTGCTCGGCGAGGGCGTCCAGTTCGCTCCGGTGGGCGGTGATCCACTGCCGCTCCTGCATCCCCGCACCCTCCCGCGTTCTCATGGCGTGCCGACCTGCCGACGGATCGTAGGCGGGGGGGGGCGGAGGCAGGCGCAGCCGAACCCGGCATCCCGCCAGAACCGGACCGGCCCGATGCTCTACGCCGTGGTCATCGGCCGCCGACCGGCGCGATCACCCCACTCGTCACTCACACCAGAGCCGCGACCTGCGACTTCACGATGCACACCACTCAGTGGGTGGAGTGGCGCGGCGGCCACGCCCACGAGTTCCACGCCGCATGACGTCCGGGCGGCAGCAGCGGCCGGGCAGGGTGGTCCTGCCTGGCCGCGCTGGCTACTCCCAGGGCCGTGGCAGCGCGTTCCACAGGGCTCGGAGCCAGTCGGGCGGGTGATGGCGGGTGGTGTGGTCCAGGCGGTGGCGGCTCGGGGGTGTTGTAGCAGGCGCTGGTGGGTGTGGTGTGCGGCGGCGAGTTCGGACACGCCTTGGGTGTGGACGGTGGAGGTGAGTCGTAGGTCGGGAGTGGCTTGTTGGTGGCGCGGGCACATCAGCCGGTGCAGTGACGAGTCGAGCCACGCGGAGTCGATGGCGCCGTTCCGGGGACCTTGACCTACTTCTGGCGTCGTTCGACACGGCCCACGGCGATCACGCCACCGCACGCGGCGCTCTCGTCGACTTCTACCTGTCGGCCGAGCACCGTGAACAGCCCGGCACCGGTTGCCCCACCGCCGGATTCGCAGGGGACATGGCTCGCGAGGCCACAGCCGGGGAGGTACGCGAAACGTACGCGGCCGGAGTCCAGGAATTCGCCGCGTGGATGTCCACCGACGTCGACGACGGCCTTCCCGTGGTGGCCACCCTGGTCGGCGCGATTCTGCTCGCCCGCGCCACGGCGGGCACAGAACTGTCGGAGAAGATCCTGGAATCGACCCACAAAGCCCTGACCGCACCACACGGGCCCCGACCCGGACTCCCGGGGACAGGGGCTGTGGGAGTGGGACCCGACGCCACGTAGGTGGGCAATCTCCGGAATCCCAGCAGCACGCGGTGACGGTAGCCCTCCGGCCGCCCGCCCCACCCCTCCGGCCATGTCGGAATAGGGCAGTAACGGCCGGATGACCTGCCATTTAGCGATTCGGGCCATGCCGCAGCCGGGGACTGCCCGGATGGTCACCTGGGCCTGAGGCCGGGCAGCGCTTCAGCGAGGCAGCAGGACCTCAACCTGCCCCCGGATGTCCTGCACGATCTCCTCGACGCTCAAGGCGATGTTCACGCTCACCGCCATGCTGAGGAACATCACGGCGGACACGATGTGCGCCAGCGTCGCGGCGTCGCCCTGTGTGACCCGCTCGTCTCGGCGCAGCACGGCGGCGACGGCCTCCTCGGTCTGCGCGACGATGGCGAGTGCCGCGCCGTGCCGGGGCTCCTCGGGGTCGCCGAAGACCATCTCTCGCAGGTAGGTGCGTCCGTTGTCGATCTGGATGCGGTTGCACTCGACGATCGGCCGGACGATCGCCATCACCGCGTCCAGCACGTCTGGGACGGTCTCGGCGTTCGCCCGGCCCTGCTCAAGTGCTTCGACGTACTTGGCGTTCTGGACAAGGAGGAGGAGTTCGCCCTTGGTCTTGGCATAAAGGAACAGGGTCCCGGTGCCGATGTCGGCCTTGTCAGCGATCTGCTGGGTCGTGACCTCATCTACGCCGTGTGCGGCGAACAGTTCACTGGCGGCAGCGACGATGCGATCGAGTTTTTCTTGCTTTTTCCGCTCGCGCCGTCCGAGAGGCATGGCGGTGTCCTCCAGGAATAGTTTCTGACTGAAATCAGTTATGATTGTACTCAATATCGTGTGGGCTCGAATGTGGCTCCGCTCATTCTCCCATCGCGGGGCGACGTTCGTTGCTCCATCCGTGCACCGTCACGCACTTCACATCCCCCTCGGAAAGAAGGAACCCATGCCCTCCCTCGATGGAGCAGTCGTCCTCGTCACCGGCGCCAATGGCGGTATCGGCACCCACTTCGTCCACGACGCCCTGGCTCGCGGCGCCGTCAAGGTCTACGCCACCGCCCGCTCCCCCCGCGCCTGGGACGATGACCGCATCGTCCCCCTGCCCCTTGACGTCACCGACCGCACGTCGATCGACGCGGCCGTGGCCGCCGCGGCGGATATCACCGTGCTCGTCAACAACGCGGGCGCCACCCCGCCGAGCGCGAGCCTGCTGGACGTCACCGAGGCGGACATCCGGGCGAACATGGAGACGAACTTCTTCGGACCGGTCTTCCTCGCCCGCGCCTTCGCACCGATCCTCGCCGCCAAGAAGGGGTCCGTCCTCATCGACGTGCACTCCGTTGCCAGCTGGTATGCCTTCGGCGGCGCCTACAGTGCGTCCAAGGCCGCACTGTGGTCGGCCACCAACTCGCTGCGCATCGAGTTCGCACCCATGGGCGTCCACGTGACGGGTGTGCACATGGGCTACGTCGACACCGATATGGCCGCGCACGCCGACGGACCCAAGATGCTGCCGACGCAGCTGGTGACGACGGTCTACGACGCCGTCGAGGCCGGAGAATACGAGGTCCTGGCCGACGACTTGACCAAGGGGGTCAAGGCGGCTCTGAGCGGCCCGGTCGAGGCGCTTTACCCGGACCTGCACAGCACGGACGCCTGAGCTTGATCTTCGGTCCCGACGTGATCTCTTCACGTCGGAACCCAGTGATCCATGTTCGAACAGTTGGACGGCCGGTGTCCAGAAGCGGTGCACCGTCGCGGCCGTCGAGCGGTGGATGACATCGGCGGTCGATCCGGCAGCAGCCCGATCCGACCACGGTGCCGAAGACGTCGGAAATCAGGTGGGCCCCGCGGCAAACGAGGACGGACGCGGCATCGGCCGCGTCCGTGCTCGTTTTCCGATGGGTGTCAGCGTTGCTGGTTGGCGATGCCGATGTAGTGCCCGAGACGGTACTCGAAGTCGATGCCGGCCTGTTCGACGACGGCCTGCGTGCCTGCGGCCCGGGTGAGGAAACCGGGGAGGGTGAGGGAGTGGGTGAACTCGCCGTACGCGGCGACCAGATCCGCGTCCGGGGGCAGGGATGCCCGGTTGATCTGGGCTTTGGCCGAGGCGAGTGAGGTGCGGTCGAAGGAGGCGAGTCGGGCGACGACGGTGCCGACGAAGGCGTCGAGTTCGCTGTCGGGGAGGGCGCGGGTGACCCAGCCCCAGCGTTCGGCGGTGTCGGCGTCGTAGTCGTCGCTGGTGAGGATGGCTTCCAGGGCGCGGTCGCGTCCGATGGCCCGCGGCAGGCGTTCGCTGCCACCACCGCCGGGCAGCAGTCCGCTACCGACCTCGGGCTGTCCGAAGATCGCCTTCTCACGACTGGCGTAGCGCAGATCGAGGGCGAGGGCGAGCTCGTTCCCGCCGCCGCGGGTGCGTCCACGGATGGCCGCGATCGTGATGTACGGCGCTTTGGAGAGTTCCAGGACCAGATTCGTCCATGCCGGCACCGCGTCCGGGTCCTCGGAGGCGGGGAAGTCGGCGGCGGCGGCCAGGTCGAAGTGGTTGTAGAAGAAGTCGGGGGTGGCGCTGTCGAACAGCACGACCTGGATGTCCGGGTCGGTGGCCAGTTCGGCGACGATCTCGATGAGGCGCAGGACTGTCTCGCCGGCGATGAGGTTGACGGGCGGGTTGGCGAAGGTGATCTTCGCGATCTGCGGTGAGGTGCGCTCGTAGTGGATGGTGCTCTGCTGCTCGCTCATGGTTGGCTCCGGATGCGTGAGGGGTATCAGACGGTGATTGGGGCGCGAGGAGGGGAAGGAAGCCGGGGCGGATGGACTTGCCGAGCAGATCCGGCGGTCCCGCCCCACCTGCACTGCTCACTCCTCGTAGTGCGGGAGGATGTCGCCGTTCTTGACGTAGGTGAGGGCGGCGGCGACGTCGTAGGCGTGGATCGCGGAGACCTGCGGTGCCAGCCGGTTGGACAGGTCCTCGATCGCGTTGCCGGTGAAGAAGGCGTCCCGTGCCGCGGTGTCGGTGAACCCGAGGCTGACCGAGGCGTGGAAGTGCTGGTCGTGGGGGTTGTCGTGGGCGACGTCCGGGGTGTCCCAGAGCTTTTTCGTCCAGGGCAGGAACGTCTGCGTGCGCAGTTCCTTCAGCACTCCGGTGCCGGCGAGCGCGGGGGCGAGCTGCTCGTTGACGAACTTCCGGAAGGCGCCGGCGCCGACCCCGTCTCTGCGGCGCAGGTAGATCAGAGCGCGGGCACCGACCGTCTGTCCGGGGCCTGCGACGTCGTACCAGCGGGATGAGTTCGGCGGGCCGGCGTAGAGCAGGGTGCGGCGGAACACGTTGATCTCGTCGGCGTAGGCGAGCTTCGTCTGCTTGCGCCCTTTCAGGGGTGCAAGCGCCGATTGGAAGGTGACTTCCGCGACGCCGTCGATCTTCCGGTCGGCGGGGATCGCGGTCTGGACCCCGTCGATGGCCGGCCACAGGCCCGTGTTGTGCTCGGCGAGGTGGATCTGCCGGTACTCCTCCAGGCCCGGGGTGGCGGAGATGATCCCAGAGTGCGGGCCCTTCCAGTGGTCCATGCCGGTCTGGCGGGGCTGGTCGGTGCGCACCCACAGCAGGATCGAGGAGGTGAGAGGCTTCTTCACTTCCAGGGGCGCGGCGACCGGTGACGTGCTCATGATGTTGCCCTTTTTCCTGGTCAGATGGCGGTCATCGGGCCAGGAACTCGACCGCTACGGGGGCGAACTCCTGGTGGTACTGGAAGATGCCGCCGTGCCCGGAGTCGGGGTAGATGATCAGCTCGCTGCCCTTGATGCGCCGGTGCAGGTCCTCCGACAGGACCGACGGCACCATGCGGTCGTTGTCGCCGTTGGCGATCAGGGTGGGCTGCGTGATCGACGACAGGTCGTCAGGGGCGGAGCGCCCCCACTTCTTGATCGCCTTCAGCTGCGTCTGGAACGCCTTGGTCTTGATGTCCGCGTCGCGGTCGACGGTGCGCTCCTTGAGCCGGTTGACGAACGCGCGTGCGGCGGGCTTGCCGGTGGCATTGCGGTTGAAGAACAGGAACTCCTTGGGGTCCGAACGGGTCAACGTGGCACGCAGGATGTCCCAGTAGGTGACTCTGGCGACCTTGTCCATGTCCTTGCCGCCCTTGGGCCCGGTGCCGGTGAGGACCAGCTTGCGGACGAGCTCGGGGTGCTTCACCACCAGGGCCTGAGCGACCATGCCGCCGAGGGAGAAGGAGAAGACGTCGATCTTGTCGTACCCGAGCGCCTTGATGAAGGTGTAGGCGTCCTCGGCCATCGCCTCGACACTGTCCGGCACCTGACCGGTGGATGCCCCGACACCGCGGTTGTCGAAGGCGATGACGTGACGGCCCTTCGCGATGGGATCGATGATGCGGGGGTCCCAGTTGTCCAGGGTCGCGGCGAGGTGAACGAAGAAGACGACGGGGATGCCGCCCTTCGGTCCCAGCTCGCGGTAGGCGTAGGTGACGCCGTCGGCGCTGACGGTGCGGGCCGGGGCCTTCGCGTAGGAGGTGATGACGGCTTCGTTCGGGGTGTCGGTGCTGCTCATGACGGATTCTCCTTGCGTGTTCTGTGTCGCTGTGTGTTTCGTGTCGCCCGTCGCGGTTGCGGCGGGTCAGCTGTTGCCGATGACGGCCTTGCCGCGGATGCCGCCCTGGGACAGGGACTGCAGCGCCTGGGGGGTCTGGTCGAAGGGGAACACCTTTCCCACGACCGGGCGCACCGCGCCCTGGTCGATGAGGGTGGTTATCTGGCGGAGCTGGTCGCCGCTGGCGCGCATGAACAGGAACTCGTACGTCACGCCGAGCTTCTTGGCCTGCCTGCGGATCTTGCCGCTCAGGCCTGCGACCGCCAGGCGCATCAGCGGGTTCAGGCCGGCCTCGCGGGCGAACGCGGGGTCCGGGGGACCGGTGATCCCGATGGCTTTGCCGCCGGGCTTGAGCACCCGCAGGGACTTCTCGAGGGTCTCCCCGCCGATGCTGTCCAGCACCAGGTCGTAGCCGGTCAGGAGCTGTTCGAAGTCCTGGGTGCGGTAGTCGATCACCGTGTCCGCGCCGAGCGCGCGCACGAAGTCCGCGTTGGAACCGCCGGCGGTCGTGGCGACGCTCGCGCCGAGGTGCGCGGCGAGCTGGATCGCGATCGAACCGACCCCGCCGGCCCCGGCGTGGATGAGGACCTTCTGCCCGGGCCGCACCTTCCCGCGCTCCACCAGCGCCTGCCATGCCGTGAGCGCCGCCAGCGGCAGCGAGCCGGCCTCTTCCATGCTGATGGAAGCGGGCTTGAGCGCCAGGTCGCCCTCCGCGACGGCGATGCGCTCGGCGAACGTGCCGATGCGGTTCTGGTGGGGCCGGGCGTAGACCTCGTCTCCGGGCTTGAAGCCGCGAACCGCTGTTCCGACGCCGATGACGGTGCCCGCTACGTCGTTGCCCAGGATCAGCGGGAGCTTGTAGGGCAGGATCTGCTTGAACTCACCGGTGCGGATCTTCTCATCCAGCGGGTTCAGTCCGGCGGCCTCCACCCGGACGAGCACGTCGTGCTCCCCCACGGTGGGTTCGGGGACGTCCGCCTCCTGCAGCGGCTCCTTGTACTTGGTGACGACGAACGCTCTCATGGGGCGCCGCTCCTAATTCTTGTCCTATTTATCCAGGTCTGAGACTGGATCGGCAAACCCGGCGCGACATCCGGGGACCTCACAACCTCGCCCCACACGGCTAATCCGAGTACACTCAACTATGAGTCCACTCAGAATTATTGTCAAGGGGGGTCCCCATGGGAAGCGGTCACATGCCGATCGGGCGCCGCGAGAGGGCCAAACAGGACAAGCGCGAGCGCATCATGACCGCCGCCCGCGAGCTGTTCGTCGAACACGGCGTCGACAGGGTCACGACGCAGCAGGTCGCCCGCCGGGCCGATGTCGCAATCGGGACGCTCTACCTGTACGCGTCCACGAAGGCCGAGTTGCTGATCATGGTGCAGAACGAGAAGTTCGCCGCCGCCGTCGATTCCGGCCTCGCCGCCGCGAACGCCGCCGTCGGACAGGGCGCGCTGGAGCCGGTCATCGCTCTCATCCGCCCCGTGGTGGAGTGCGTGAGGGAGCACATCGAGAACGGCCGCGCATACCTGCGCGAACTCGTCTTCGGCGACCCGGCCGAGCCCTACCGGCAAGCGGGTCTGACCCTTGCCGGCCGCCTCGAGGACGGCATCACCGGCCTGCTCACCCGCGACGAGGACATCGGCGCCGCCGACGCGGCAACGCTGGCGCGGGTGATCACCGCGATCATCCACATCAGCACCACCGCCACCGTGTGCCGGCACCGCAGCGACGAAGCCGTGCTCGCCGACATCCGCGACCAGATCCACGCCACCCTGGCGCCGCACATCCGCGCCGCATGACCGCTCGCTCCAGCGAGGATCCTGACGGGAGAGACAGTCGGACCTCAGACCGCTGATCCGCAACGGTAGTTCTGGAGCGTTGATCACTCTAGGTCGCCCGCACAGCGCCGCCGCGCCCCCACAGCCAGAGGTGTTCCCGACCCCCTCTGGGTTTACTTTTCTATACTCAGCCAGTAGCGTCACGACCAGCACATCAACCTGGCTGCACGCGGGACGTGGGCGTGGCAGCAACCTGCGAAGGAGCACCACCATGGGAGCAAGCCCAGAGGCACAGCAGTTCGCCCAGTTCCTCGAGAGCGTGAGCGCGAAGTCCTCGACGCCGGGCCTCGACCTGGCCATCGTCCGCGACATCGTCGACTCGAACCACAAGGCGTCGACAGAGCCAGAAGGCGTCACGTACGCCGAGGTGGACGCGGGCGGCGTCCCCGCCCTCTGGGCCATCCCCGAGGGAGCCGATCCCGACCGGGCTCTGCTCCACTTCCACTTCGGCGGGTCGGTCACCGCCTCGATGCACTCGGACCGCAAGGCTGCGGGCCATATCGCGAAGGCGGCGGGAGCCCGCTCTCTCGTCGTGGACTTCCGCCTGGCGCCCGAACACCCTTACCCGGCGCAGCTCGACGACGCCGAGACGGCGTACCGGTGGCTGCTCTCGCAGGGCTACGAGCCGCGGAACATCGGCAGCACGGGCCATTCGATCGGCGGCACCCTCGCGGTGATGCTCCCGCTGCGCCTGCTCGCGCAGGGGGAGGCGACCCCGGGCGCGATCGTCAGCGTCTCGCCGTGGACCGACCTCACCATCCAGAACGCGTCGGTGGACGAGAACGAGGACAACGACAAGATGCTCAGCAGGAACACTCTTGAGCTCTTCCGCGGAGCCTGGCTCCAGGAGCCCGGAGTGGACTTCGCCGATCCGAAGATCAGCCTCGTGAACGCCGATCTGACCGGCCTGCCTCCCACGATCGTCCTCTACGGCGAGTACGAGACCCTCGCCGACGACGGCGCCCAACTGGGCCGTCGCCTCGAGGACTTCAAGGTCACCTCCGAGGTCCACCCGCTGCCCGAGGGACAGCACTCGTTCGTCCTGGGCGCGGGGCGCGTACCCGAGGTGGACGAGGCGATCCAGCAGATGGGTCAGTGGCTCCGCAAGCACCTCGGCGCGTGAGCTGAAGCCACACCGGGCGGAGCGGCCTTTCGGCCGGACCGCCGCACCACCGCGATGCCGGTGACCGGTCCGCCTGTCGCCGGCATCCTGCTCGACCATGTGGGCCGGCATGCGGTACTTGTGTCCGACACGGTTCCGCACACAGCCACACCACCGTCCCTTGATGCCACAAAGGAGTGCGCGATGGGAACGTACGAGGATGTCTTCCGCGCCAGTACCGAGGACCCGGAGAGCTTCTGGCTGAAGGCGGCGGAGGGCATCGACTGGGATGTCACCCCACGACGCGCCCTGGACTCCTCGGGTGCCCCCTTCCACCGCTGGTTTCCCGACGGTCGGCTCAACGTCTGTTTCAACGCGGTCGACCGGCACGTCGAGGCCGGCCGCGGTGAACAGGCTGCGCTCATCTATGACTCGCCCGTGACCGACACCCGGCGCACCTACACCTATGTGCAGCTGAGGGACGAGGTGGCGGCTTTCGCGGGAGCACTCGGGCGGCTCGGTGTCGGGCACGGCGACCGTGTGGTGATCTACATGCCGATGGTCCCCGAGGCCGTTGTCGCGATGCTGGCCTGCGCACGTATCGGCGCGGTGCACTCGGTCGTCTTCGGCGGGTTCGCCCCGCGCGAACTCGCGCTGCGCATCGATGACGCGGCCCCCAAGGTGGTCGTCTCCGCCTCCTGCGGCATCGAGGGCAAGCGTGTCATCGCGTACAAGCCCCTGCTCGACGAGGCGATCGAGCTCGCGGCCCACAAGCCGGAGAAGAGCGTGATCCTGCAACGCCCGCAGGAGACGGCCGAGTTGGGGCCTCACGATCTCGACTGGGCCGACCTGGTGGCTGCCGCGCCGCCGGCCGACTGTGTTCCCGTCCCCGCAACCGACCCCCTCTACATCCTCTACACCTCCGGAACCACCGGAAAGCCCAAGGGAGTCGTGCGTGACTGCGGCGGCTACGCGGTCGCCCTCCACTGGTCGATGGGGGCCGTCTACGACGTGGGCCCGGGCGAGACGATGTTCACCGGCTCCGATGTCGGCTGGGTCGTCGGGCACTCGTACATCGTCTACGCGCCCTTGCTGGTCGGTGCGACGACGGTGCTGTACGAGGGCAAGCCGGTGGGCACCCCGGACGCGGGCCAGTTCTGGCGCGTTGCCGCCGAGTACGGGGTCAGGACCATGTTCACGGCACCCACCGCGTTCCGGGCGATCAGGAAGGAGGACCCGCAGGGAACGCTCACCGCGGGCTACGACCTGACCGGCCTGCGCCACCTCTTCCTCGCCGGCGAGCGCCTCGATCCCGAGACCTACCACTGGGCGAGCGATCTGCTGGGCATCCCGGTGATCGACCACTGGTGGCAGACCGAGACCGGCTGGCCCATCGTCGCCAACCCGGTGGGCATCGAGGCGGCTCCCCTCAAGCCCGGGTCTCCCACCCGCCCGCTGCCGGGATGGGACGTCCGGGTCCTCGACGCTTCGGGCGAGCCGGTGCCCGCAGGCGTCGACGGCGCGATCGTCGTGCGGCTCCCGCTGCCGCCCGGCGCGCTGCCCACGCTCTGGCAGGACGACGACCGGTACGTCGCCTCCTACCTCTCCGCCTACACCGGCTACTACCTGACCGGCGACAGCGGTCACATCGACGACGACGGCTACGTCTTCGTCATGGGCCGCACCGATGACGTCATCAACGTCGCCGGACACCGCCTGTCCACCGGCAGCATGGAAGAGGCCCTGGCCGCCCATCCCGACGTCGCCGAATGCGCCGTCATCGGCGTCGCCGACGCCCTGAAGGGGCAGGTACCGCGCGGCTTCGTCGTCCTGAAAGCCGACGTCGACCGCGAACCGGGCGAGGTCGAGGCCGAACTCGTCCAGCTCGTGCGCGAGCGCATCGGCGCCGTCGCCTCCCTCAAGGACGTCGCGGTAGTAGCCGCCCTGCCCAAGACCCGCTCGGGAAAGATCCTCCGCAAGACGATGCGCGGCATCGCCGACGGCCGCGACGAACCCATCCCCTCCACAGTGGACGACCCCGGTGTCATCGAGGCCCTGCGCCCTGTTCTCCGCCGCGCCGGTCACACCCCGTGATCGACTGTCGCCTTCCCCGGCTGACGGTGGGCGGGCGCGCCCGGCGGACTGCCCCACCGGAGCCTTTGACGCCGATCATGTCGCGACCTGGGGTCTCCCCAGCGACCCGGCAGTCGTCTCCACGGCCCGCGTCCAGGCATCCGATCAACTGACCGCCTGAGGGCTGGAAGAACTGGCCTTCACCACCGAACTCGTGGTCAGCGAACTGGTGGTCAGCGAACTGGTGACGACCGCCATCCGCTACGGCAAGAGCCCCATCAAACTGCGGATGATCCTTCAGTCCGCCCTGACGTGCGAAGTCTCCGACACCAGCAGCACCGCCCCGCACCTGCGCCGTGCCCGGGTCTTCGACGAGGGCGGCCGCGGCCTGCTCCTCGTCGCCCACCCCACCGAACACTGGGGCACACGGCACAACCGCGAGGGCAAGGCCATCTGGGGGAGCAGGCGATTCCAGCTTCCGTTGCAGAACTCCCATCCGCTCTGGCGTGAGGTTCTTGCGCGAGCTGCGCCGCGCGACTTCGTGCCCCATGCCGGGACCCACTTGCCACAGCCCACCCGACCGCATAGTATTATGATCGTAATTTGATAGGCCGACGCCGACTCCGACTCCGCCGGCGGGCGCAGGGCGGGTGCGTCTTCGGACCCGGAAGCAGAAGAGCCCGGTGTCCACGTCCGCGGTGTCCGCCCCCGCCCCTTTCGGAACCACCACCCATCACCTGAGGAATCACCCATGCTCAACGCCCTGTGGAACCCGACCGTCGTCGGAGAGATCGCCCTCCCGCACAGGCTGGCCATGGCCCCCCTAACCCGCAGCAGGGCCACCCCGGACGGCGTGCCGACCGAGCTGAACGCCGAGTACTACGCCCAGCGCGCCTCGCACGCGCTCATCATCACCGAGGGCACCCAGCCCTCCGCCGACGGCCAGGGCTACCCGGTGACCCCGGGTATCTACACCGAGGATCACATCGCCGGCTGGCGCAAGGTCACCGACGCCGTACACAAGGCCGACGGACGCATCGTCATCCAGCTGATGCACACCGGGCGCGTCTCCCACCCGGACAACACCCCCCACCACCGGCAGCCGGTGGCACCCTCCGCGATCAAGCCGGCCGGCCAGACGTTCACCCCGTCCGGGCTCCAGGAGATGCCGGAGCCGCGCGAACTGTCCACCGAGGAGGTCGCCGCGACGGTCGACGACTTCCGGCGCGCCGCCGCGGCCGCCATCGCGGCCGGCGCCGACGGCGTCGAGATCCACGGGGCCAACGGCTACCTGGTCAACCAGTTCCTCTTCCCCAGCACCAACCAGCGCACGGATCAGTACGGGGGCTCCCTCGACAACCGCATCCGTTTCGCGGTGGAGGTCGCCACGGCCGTGGCCGACGAGATCGGCGCCGGCCGCACCGGCATCCGGATCTCTCCCGGCAACCCCTTCCAGCTCAACGACCTCGCGGAGAGCGACCCGCACGAGCTCTACCCGCACCTCCTGCGCGCCCTCGCCCCCCTCAACCTCGCCTACCTGCACATCGGCCACGGCGGCGACGAGGAACTCCTCTTCACCCTCCGCAAGTTGTGGCCGACCACGCTGATCCTCAACCGGGCCGGTGCCGACATCGCCACCCGCGCCAAGGACGTCGAAGACGGTCTGGCCGACGTCGTCACCGTCGGCACCATGGCCCTCGCCAATCCCGACCTCGTCGAGCGCGTACGCTCCGGCGCCCCCCTGAACACCCCCGACCCCGCCACCTTCTACGGCGGCGGCGCGGCCGGCTACACCGACTACCCCACCCACGCCGCCTGACGAAGAGCAGCCCGGTGCCCGAGGAAACCACCACCTTCGGGCGCCTCGACACAGCTGCGGCGCACAGAGGCCGGCGACCCGAGGAGTTACGGGACGCGACCGACGTGCGCCGCAGCGGTTTCACCTCACACCCCGGCGTTCTGCGCCGCGATCGAGGGAGTCGGCGTCACGGCCCAGACCGATACCGGTCGCCGCCGAGGCTCACCCCTGCGAGGGAGGCACCGGGAAGAGCATGCAGCTACTGGTGGCATGGGCGAGCAGACGATCCGTGCCGTCGACCAACTGCGCCTGGGCCAGGGCGGTTTGACGGCTTTTGCTGACCACTGTGCCGATGGCGCGTACCGTACCCGTGTCCACGGTGATCCGTCGCAGGAACTTCACCGTGAGGTCGAGCGAGGTGTACGCAACACCCTGGGGAAGGGTCGACTGGACTGCGCAACCAGCCGCCGAGTCGAGCAGGGTGGCGAAGATGCCGCCGTGCACGCTGCCGATCGGGTTGTAGTGCTCCTCACCCGGCGTCAGGGAGAAGACCGCCCTACCGGGCTCCACCTCGCTCAGAGTGAAGTCGATGGAGTAATTGATGGGCGGCCCCGGCAGTCGCCCCGCCTGCAACTCACGCAGGAAGTCGATGCCGGCCATGCGTCCGGCGGCTTCCGCCAGGATCGCGGGATCTTCCCATTGATACGTACGCGTTCGTCCCACGACCGGGCACCTTCCGTCTGACTTTTGAAAACGAAGCTAGTTTCCCGCTCACCTGACTGTCAATGACGAAGCCAGACCCTTACGATGACGGGATGGAGTGGCTTGAGGCGAGCACGGAGAACTGCCCCGTCCAGCGCACGCTCGACGTTGTCGGAGAGAAATGGACGTTGCTGATCCTGCGTGACGCCGTCAACGGAGTCCGCCGCTTCGACGACTTCCACCGCCACATCGGCCTGTCGGAAGCCGTCCTCAGCGACCGCCTCCGGAAGCTGATCGCAGTCGGCATCCTGAAGACTGTCCCCTACCAGGAGCCGGGCAGCCGCTCCCGCAACGAGTACCGCCTGACCCGCAAGGGCTGGGATCTGTGGCCTGTCCTGATGGCGCTGAGCCAGTGGGGCGAGGCGTACGCCCTCGGCCCCGAGGGGCCCGTACTGGACATCCGTCACACCGACTGCGACGCCCCGGTCCGCGTCGTCGTCGAGTGTTCCGCGGAGCACTCCACCCTTACCGCCGCGGAAGTCACCGCCCGACTCGGACCCGGTGCCCGCATCCGGTCGTGAGCACGCCGGTCATGTGGACGCCGGACATGGGCACGACGGTCATGATATTACGCACGTCAGGCCATGGATTACCCTTGAGTGCGAAGCATCGGCCTTACGGAGCGAACGGAGGAAGCTCGTGGTGCGCTACGCCAAGGAGCACAAGCAGGTGACGCGGCGACGCATCATCGAGAAGGCCGGCCACCGGTTCAAGCAGGACGGCATCGACGGCTCGGGCATCTCCACGCTGATGGCGGACGCGGGGCTCACCAACGGAGCCTTCTACGCCCACTTCTCGTCCAAGGACGACCTCGTCGCCCATGTCGTGGCCGAGGAACTGCACACGCAGGTCGCGGGGTACAGCACCCTGCGACCCGGCCGCCCGGGACTCGAGGACCTCATTCGCGAGTACCTGTCCCCCGAGCACCGGGACAACCCCGGCCTCGGATGCCCCTCCGCCGCCCTTCTCGACGAGATCGGCCGCTGCGAGGACGGGACCAGGCAGGCCTACAGCGACGGCGCGCGGGCCATCCTGGAGGAGATCTCCGCCCGCCTGACACCCGAGGACCCGCGGTCCGCTCAGGCCAAGGCCATCGGGCTGTTCACCATGCTGGTGGGGACGATGCAGCTGTCCCGCGCCCTGTCCGACCGGAAGCGCGCCGATGAGGTCCTTGAGCTGGGGATCGAGAACGCTCTCGCGTTCATGGGGTGAGGCGGAAGGCGAGGTCGCGTCAGTGAACGGGTGTTTCGAGCCGCTCACCCAAAGGGCGCCACGACCCTGAGGCACCACCCTCGGCCCAGACTACGACCGCACGCACGCCTTTTACCGCTCGAGGAACTCGAGAGCCGTCTCCACGAACTGCCCGTGGAACTGGAAGATGCCGCCATGGCCGGCGTCGGGGTAGAGGACCAACTCGCCGTTCGGCACTCGCCGTTCGGCACTCGCCGCGCCAGGTCGACCGAGTTCTGGGTCGGAACCATCCTGTCGCTCTCGCCGTTTGCGACGAGCACCTGCTGGTGGATGACCGAGAGGTCTTGGGGCCGCTCCAGCCCCCAACGGTGAATGGCCTTGAGCTGAGCGCCGTACGACGTGAGAGATCGCCTTGTCCCTGCCCTGGGTGCGCTCCTTCAGGCGGGCCAGGAACGTCTTCCCGGCCCGACGCCCATTGGCGGTACGGGTGAAGAAGAGGAACTGCTTCGGGTCCTGAAGGGTGAGCAGCCCCCGAACGGTGTCGAGATGGGACAGCCGGGTCACGTCCTTGATGCCCTCGCCACCCGCCGGACCGGTACCCGTGAGGATCAGCTTGCGGACGAGGTCCGGATCGGTCTGCGCGATCACCTGGGCGACCATGCCGCCCATCGAGAAGCCGTGGAGATCGACGTACTCGAGCCCGAGTGCCCGGATGAACGTGACGGCGTCCTTCGCCATCGCCTGGATGGTGCGCGGCGTCGAACCGCTGGAAGCACCGACACCCCTGTTGTCGAAGGTGACGACGTAACGCTTGGCGGCGATGCCGTCGACGACCCGGGGGTCCCAGTTGTCGAGAACCGCGGCGAGGTGGGTGAGGAAGACCGACGTGATGCTGAGAGGCTCGACCGCTCAGGGTTCCGATGTCCGCGGCCTTTGACCATTGACCCCCGCAGACTGCAGCCCGTCGGAGTCGACTCTTCAGGTCGCGGACGAGGTGCTCGCACCGAGGCCCGGCGCGACAGGTCGGGCACGGTGCGCCCGGACATCGAGCGGTCGTGAAGGTTCGGCGCACCGGGACACGCCGACACCTGCCGACACCACCACGGACGACCCAAGACGAGTCAGCCGACGATGACGGCACCAAACATGAGCGAAGGGTGCGTGGGCGACCCGCCTCGAAGGCGTCGAGATCCCAGAGGCATCCGGCGCCCTCGGGACAGCGACGTATCGGAGGGCGAAGGAGCAAGGCCATGGCGGAAGCGACCGTCGCGCACGCCACGGGCGATGGGGGCGGGCCCGTTGGCGCGCTCCCCGTGCTATGCCGTCGGCGACGATACGGCGGAGCACCGACACGGTCGGCCGCCGGTTCGGGAGACCTCGTCGGCGGCCCGGCGCTCATTGCGTACGCGGGCCGAACAGGCCAGTCAGGTCGCGCGTCGGACATCTCCGCGAGGTCCCGGTGGGGACACGGAGTCGGCCACCAGGTCCCGTGGCGGTGACGTTCGCCCATCGCGCGAGCGCCGCCTCACACAAGCCGTGAGGCGGCGCCTGCACGATGCCTCGGCCCCGCCGCCGCCCCCGCGTTGCGGGGGCGGCGGCGGGGCCGGTGCGGTCAGGCGGCGAGGAAGTCGGCCACCTGCGTGGTGAAGGCCTTGGCGTACTGGAACAGGAACGCGTGGCCGGCACCGGTGTAGAGCACGAGAGTGGCGTTGTCGAGGTGCTGGACCGCGACATAGGAGTTATGGGCGGGGATCATCACGTCGTGCAGGCCGTTGGCGTAGAGGACGGGCTGCTTGATCGCCTCCAGTTCCGCCACGACCTCGTCGAAGGGCGCCGCCAGAAGGGTGGCCGCCGCGGTGAGCATGCCCTGGGCCGCCGCCTCGGAGACCGCGGGGCCGCCGGCGGCGAGCCGGGTCGCGACGTGGTCGAAGTGCTCGCGCCCGGACGCGCGGGCCGTCTCCGTCTCGGGGTAGAACAGGTAGAACATGTCCTCCAGGTCGGCATCGGGCTTGGCCATGATGCCCAGGACCTTCTCGCTGAAGGGCGGAGCGTCGGGCACCCAGCCGGCCGGGCCGCTGCCCGCCACGACGACCTTGCGCACCAGCTCGGGGCGCCGCACGGCCACCCGCTGGGCCACGATGCCACCCAGGGACCAGCCGAGCAGGTCGGCCTGCGAGAGGCCGAGTGCGTCGATGAACTCGATGGCGCCCTGGGCGAATCCCTCGAGGGAGTCACGCGGCTCGCCGTCGGTGTAGCCGACGCCGACGTTGTCGAACACGATCACGTCGTGGTCGGCGGCCAGGTAGTCCAGGAACTCCGGGTCCCACCAGTCGATGGTGCCGCGGAAGCGGTTCAGCAGGACCAGCGGGACACCGCCCTGCGGACCCATCCGCCGGTAGGTGAACCGCGCGGAGGGACCCTCGACGATGAGGTCCTCGGCCTTGTCTGCCAGATAGGTGCTCATGATGTCCTTTTCCTCTTGACGGGTGCGCGTGACATCTCGCGGGTCTGCCCGCGCAGCACACCGCAGACGTGCCGAGACGGCGGGACGGAGTTCTCTTCGCCGGCGCCCGATGCACTGCACCGGCACTGTCGACCAGGTCACACAGCGGCAGGTGCCTACCCATTGCCAGCCGGCTCGTTCCGATCACCCCGGCATCCGCCTCGCCGAGCACTGAGGCGGCGCCGGCCGGGGGTAATTGAATTACATTCATAATACTAAGTACGGAGACGATGGACCGCAAGCGAGCCCTCGCAGCCGGCCGCACTCCGCGACGCGCAATGAACACCCCCGAGCGAGGGGACACCGCGCCACCCGGCACGGCACCTCGCCGACGAACGGGCAGCCACTGAAGCCTCGAATCTATTGAAGTACGATCGAAATACAATATGACGAGGGCGCCCGCCAAGAGCAAGCAGCCCCTCCGACGAGCAAAGGAGCGCGCGGTGCGCTACGGGAAAGAGCACAAGCAGGCGACCCGGCAGCGGATCATCGAGGCGGCCGGACGCCGGTTCAAGCGGGACGGCATCGACGGCTCGGGCATCTCAACCCTCATGACGGCCGCGGGGCTGACCAACGGCGCCTTCTACACCCATTTCACGTCGAAAGACGACCTCGTGGCCACCGCGGTCGCCGACCAACTGCAGGCACAGAACGCGAGCATCGTCACGCGGGCGGCACCCGGTCGCGCAGGACTTGAGCAGATCGTGCGCTGGTACCTTTCCGCCCAGCATCGCGACAGCTCCGACGACGGCTGCCCCTCCGCCGCCCTGCTCGACGAAATCCGGCGCTGCACAGACCCGACCAAGCAGGCTTACACCGACGGGGTACTGATGGTCATCGACGGCATCGCCGCCCGCCTGGCACCCGACGATCCCCTCTCGGTCCGCACCAAGGCGCTCGGCGCCTACGCCATGATGGCCGGGACACTCCAGCTCTCCCGAGCCCTCACCGACCGGCAGCTTGCCGACGAACTGCTCGAACAGGGCATCCACAACGCCTTCGCCCTGCTGGGCGTGGAAGACGGGCACTCCAGACCCGCGATGTGACACACCCACACCCTCTTGCGGTCCACCGACCCGACACATAACATTACGATCATAATCTCAAGGGTTGCGGCGTCCGCCCGACACCCAGGGAAACCCTGGATGCCCAGGAATCCCGCGATGCACATCACCCCCGTCCACTTGCGGACGAGATACGGAGACGACGATGAGGGCCTTCACGGTAGAGCGCTACGGCGACAAGGCCGGCGTGCGGGCCCGTGAGGTGCCGGACCCGGAGGTGGGCGCGGACGACGTGCTGGTCCGGATCCATGCCGCGAGCGTCAACCCGCTCGACCGCATGATCCGGGACGGGGAGCTGAAGGCGATCCTGCCGTACCGTCTCCCGGTCGTCCTGGGCAACGACCTCGCCGGAATCGTGGTCGAAGTAGGCGCGGCCGTCACGCGCTTCGCGGTGGGCGACGAGGTCTTCGCGCGGCCCGACAAGGACCGGATCGGCACATTCGCCGAACTCATCGCGGTGCACCAGGACGACGTGGCGATCAAGCCGGCCACGCTGACCATGGAGGAGGCGGCATCCCTTCCCCTGGTCGCCCTGACCTCGTGGCAGGCGCTGGTCGAACGGGCGAACATCCAGCCGGGCCAGAGAGTCCTCGTCCACGCGGGCTCCGGCGGCCTGGGCACCATCGCCATCCAGCTGGCGAAGCACTTGGGTGCCCACGTGGCGACGACCACGAGCACGGCCAACGTCGACCTGGTGAAGCGGCTCGGTGCGGACGTTGTCGTCGACTACAAGAAGCAGGCGTTCGAGACGGTGCTGCACGACTATGACGTCGTCCTGGACTCGCTCGGCGGCGAGACGCTTCTGAAGTCCCTGGACGTGCTCAAGCCCGGCGGACAGGTCATCAGTGTCTCGGGCCCTCCTGATGCCGCTTTCGGCAGGGAACTGGGAGCGAATCCGGTCATCCGGCTGGTGATGTCCGCGCTGAGTTCCCGGATCCGGCGACGCGCCCGGCGGCGGAACGTGACGTACTCGTTCCTGTTCATGAAGGCCAGCGGGGACCAGCTGCGCAAGCTCACTCCGCTCATCGAGGCCGGCAGGATCCGGCCCGTCGTCGACACCGTGTTCTCGTTCGAGTCGGCCCCAGAAGCGCTTGAGTACCTCGAGACAGGGCGCGCGAAGGCAGGCAAGGTCGTCCTCAACATGATGTGAGGGAACAGTCCTGCCGACCGGTCGCGGCGCTCCGCGGGCGCCGGCACGACACCACCCGCGGCAACGAGAAGTGCCCTGAAACTCGCCACAGAAGGACCTGGACATGAACACACCGCGGAATTCACCGCCCTCCTCGCCGTCGCCGTACCAGAACGCGCCGACCTGCTCCGTGTCCGTCCGCGGCGAGGACTTCGCCTACCGGGAACTCGGCCCCGAGGACGGCGTACCGCTGATCCTCCTGATTCACCTGGCCGGGGTCCTGGACAACTGGGACCCGCGCGTCGTCGACGGACTCGCCGCACGACGCCGGGTCATCGCCTTCGACAACCGCGGGGTGGGCGGATCGAGCGGCTCCACGCCGGACACGATCGAGGCGATGGCCCGCGACGCGGTGCTGTTCATCCGAGCCCTCGGGTTCGACCAGGTCGATCTGCTCGGCCTGTCGATGGGCGGCTTCATCGCACAGGTCATCGCGGAACAAGAACCTCACCTCATCCGCAAGGTCATCCTGGCGGGCACAGGCCCCGCCGGTGGCCCCGGCATCGACAAGGTCCCGGCGCTCACCCTCCAGGCCACGCTCAAGGGCGCCCTGACCCGCCAGGATCCCAAGCTCTCCCTCTTCTTCACCGAAACCGAGGGCGGTCGGCGGGCGGGACGGGCCTTCCTGGAACGGCTGAAGGAGCGTACGCACCACCGCGACAAGGACATCTCGTTGCCGGCGTTCCGAGCCCAGCTGAAGGCCATCAGACAATGGGGCCGCCAGGCGCAGTCGGACCTGTCGGAGATTCGCCAACCGGTGCTCGTGGCAAACGGCGAGAACGACCGCATGGTGCCCAGCCACAACACACTCGACCTGGCCGCCCGCCTGCCCCACAGCGAACTCGTCCCGCTCTACCCCGATGCCGGGCACGCGGGGATCTTCCAGTACCACGATGAATTCGTGGCACGGGCACTCGAATTCCTTGGGTCCTGAACCCGAGCCAAGCCACGCTGCCCGCACCTTCACGCTCGCACAACGCCCTTGGAAACGTCAGCTCGGCCGTCACCGTTCGCCGGCCCTGGCCGTGGAAGGCGGCCCCACCCTGCTCAGCCGTGCCTGAGTGCGGCCCTGTACGTCATCGGTCGGCCCGCGCGACGAAAGGGCGTCCAAGCAAACAGTCGCGCTGGGTTGGCGCACAGTATCCGCAGGGCTTCGGTGGGGCCGAGTTCCGCCGTGAGCCAGGTCGGGGTGTGCTGTAGACACGGCCATTTGCCCATGCCGGGTCCACGGCCGGTCGCTCCCTCACAGCATCCGCTCATCGCCTCCGGCGCTCAGCAGGCCACGCACCATCGCAGTGGCCGCCTGCGGCGCCGAACGGCAAGGCACGGCCGCCTTCCTTCGCCCACACGTGCTGTCCGGCCAGCAGGCGGGAGAGCGCAGCGGATCCGGGGTAGGACAGAGACAAGGCCGCCGGCAGCCCCCGATGATCGACAACCACCGCGCCGGGCCAGCGGAGCAGCCAGGGTTCCAGCTCCTCCCACTGGCGTTGCTGTGCCTGGACTTCCAAGTGGAGTCCAAGGGCGGCGAGTTCGTGCACCGGTCGCCGCCAGAGCCGATCTCCCAGCGGGGGCACCGGGCCGCTGATCAGGTTGAGGCGGATCCCGCACGCACCCGTCTCCACGAGCCGGTCGAGCTCTTCCCCCCGACGTCCGGGGTCTATGACGGCCACGCCGCGGAGGGGGCCCCGGCGCCTTGCCGAGGGCCTGGAGCAGGTAGGAGTTGTCCGTGCCGAGGCATGTTCACGGGAAGGGCCCACGGCATCGCCGTCGTCGCCGTGCTCCCCGAGACCCTCGCACAGGAAACTCGATACCCCCGCACTCCCCACGGACGAAGCTACCGCCCCGCCGGTCGCCTCCGCTCACTGAACCACTCCGTCCGAGGCGGCTGGAATAAGGTCGATCCACGCAGTCGAACTGCTCCGCCACCTGTTCGTCGGTCCTGCCCGACAGAGCCGCGCCGATCGCCGCCGCCATGGGAATGAGCAGCTCCCCAGAGAGAGCCGCGGCCTGCTTCTCCTTCAGCGCCATCTCAGGGCCTAGGTCGCGGCACCCCCCGTCAGCGAAGAGAATCCCCTCAAACTGGTGCTCCAAGAGGAGGTGCGACATCTCATGAGCGACATTCGATCTGCGCCGTTGAAGCGTGTGCGCGGAGTTCTCCACGATGAACGGTGCCGTCCCTACCGGCACCAGGGCGGCTGACCACGCCTCAGGTCGCCTCGACGTGAAGTAGTCCAACGCCTCGGGCAGGCATCCGCCGTCGACGACGTCGTTCATCGGCTGCATGTGGTGCAACGGCCTCATCGACCCGACCGAACTCGCCATCGAGATGCACCCCGAGACCGAGCGCGAGCAAGCCCGGTACATCCCCGGTGTACCCGTGCCCAGCGTGATGCCCTTGAACACACTCGCCACCGGCAGGCCGTGACCCAATTCCTGCTCGCGTCCGCCGGCCTGCACGAGAACGACAACGATCTGGGATCAGTCATCCACCGCCCTCGAGTCCGCGAACGGCATCTCCAAGATCCCCGCCAGAACGGCGGCTGCCGATGGTGTACGCCCACGGGCAACCTCGGACGCGGCGCCAGCGGAGAACTCTCAGCCTGGCAGGCGGTAAGTTCTCGATCTTGAGTTGGAGCCGCCATCGCCGCGAAGTCGCAGTCGACGGCGTTTCCAGTGCTCGCGGCGAAGTGCCAACTGCCGCATCACGGCTCGACCGTCATCCTGATCCCACAGAATCACGGTGCCAACTATCCTCGTCATGTGACAACTAGGGTCTGTGGTCACAATCAGTGTGACCGGGCTCGCTAGTTGGCACCAGGCCACGTTCACGACCTGCACTGATGCCAAGTAGCTTCAACAGCCGGAGCCGCAGAATCAGCGAAACAGTTGGCACTTTGGTACAGCAGTCATGAGGCGTGTGTCGCCATAGGGGGGCCAGAAATCTTTGGCGGAGGCAGCCTTGATATGAACGCGGCAGCCACATCGCCGTGTTCCTGCGAGGCGAGAAGCTGTGCTGGACGGCGAGCCGAACCGCTCGCGCCAGTATGCGCCGGTCAGTCCATGGCGGAAGGAACAACCTCCCGCTCCCGCTTGAGCTACCCGCCGAGCTCCCATGAGACGGCTGGGGACAACCGACCATCGGCAGTCGCGTCATCGATGCCCGGCCTCAAGTAGAACGCCTTTAGATCGCCCGTACGAATTCAGCTGCGGTTGCCAGCTCTGCCGAGGGCGCTGCCAAGTGCACTAGTGGGGCGGCCAGTTCGGCGTGAAGGGGCACCCTAACCGAAAGTCATCGGATAACAACGCGTAATCCCCGGGCAACTCCTCCCAGCATCCCAGCTGAGCCCGCCGTGGCCTCGCGGTCGTCTTCCTCACCGACGTCCCCGACGAAGCCCTGCCCAACGCCTACGACTGGTTCGCGTCAGGCACCGTGCACCCTTGACCCCGAGGAAGGGTGCGAGAGCCTCGACGGGTCACCCTCGACTTGGGGACTCCCCAACGGGCTCCGCGCCCCGCGTCGTTGCTCCTGCTGCGATCGCCGAACTAGTTTCCCACAACGCGGGCACGGCAGCGGAACGAGTTCGGGAATGTGGCACGCCCGCAGGTTCTCGACGTTGAATCCACAACTCCGCGTCCGGGAGCTGGCGTTATGTTATGTGCACCAACCTTGCATTGATCACTCACTACCTTTCGTCGCCTGAGTCCTCAGCGAGATGTCCGTGGAGCCGATACACCATTTCGTCGGGGTGGCGGGTCACCCGGGCCAGCCGCCAGGCCGCGTCGTAGGACATACGGCCGCTTTCTTGAGCACGAAGCCGCAGGGCCAGAAGGCTGGTTGCCGGGTCGAGCAGCCAGCGCAGGGCGGTTAGCTTCATCGGGCCGTGCCCGCCTCGGCGATGGGGCGCGACTCTGCGCCATCATCGCGGACGCTCTCGGTCGAATCATCCGCTGACGGCTCGCCCAGTGCTGGCCAGGCGAGCGCGTCGTTCCATCCCATCTGGTCCTGGCCACGAAGTGCTTGATGGTGGCCGCCACTCCGCCGGACTGCACGCCCCGCACCAGGAAAGGGATCGGCCGGGGAACCTCTCAGGCGTCGGCATCGGCCTTCCAGGCCCCGTCCAGCACACCACGGGACAGCCCGTAAAGCCTCCGATCATGCCCGGCTGGGACGGTTTCGACGTCGTCGGCTTCGTCCAGGGTTCCCTGCCTACGCGGGTGGTCCTGGTGGACAACGACGTGAACATCATGGCCGTCGGAGAGCGGTGGTTCTGGCCCGATGTCGACGACCTCCTGTTCATCAAGGTTGCCACCGGCATCGGCTCCGGGGTCATCAGCAGTGGCCGGCTCCAACGCGGAGCCGACGGCACCGCGGGCGACATCGGACATGTTCGTTCGGCCCGCGGTCAGGACATCGTGTGCCGCTGCGGCAATACGGGGTGCCTTGAAGCCATCGCGTCCGGAGCCGCCGTCGCACGGTTCCTCAGTGCCCAAGGACTGGAGACCGAGCGCGCGGTCGACGTCATCACGCTCGCCGGGAGCGGTGAGATCGCTGTGATCCAGGCCCTGCGGCAGGCCGGGCGCGACATCGGCGAGGTCCTCGCCACGTGCGTCAACCTGCTCAATCCGAGGGTGGTCGTGATCGGCGGCGCGATGGCCGCGGTCGGTGAGCACCTCGCGGCGGGCGTACGCGAGGTCGTCTACCAGCGCTCGCCTCCGCTTGCGACCACCAACCTCCGGATCTCCCTTTCGCGCGCCGGCGAGCGTGCCGCGATCATGGGTGCGAGCCAACTCGTCTGTCAGCACATCCTCTCTCCGGAGGGGATCGAAGCCGAACTCGCCGACGCCGACGCCGGATGATCCCTGCTCGGCGCTCTGTCCACGATCAGGGCCATGACGGCTTCGTCGCGCTGCCCGCACGACCGCGGACCTGTGTGACCGGCATCCGACAGAAAGGAGGCCTGCCCCACCAAGTGGACGCCTCCGGTGCGCCGGAGACAGCCGAACCCAAGCCGCCCTGCCACCGCGTCCCCTGAAGCGACCCGGGGCCCTTCTGCCGCTACGGTGCCCGCCCACCGGGCCGGCCGTTCCTGGCCATGTCGCCGACTGCGACCACCGCGAGGCTCGCCCCTCTCCCCGCGAACAGCCCCACCCTCGACGCCGTCTCGTGACCCTGCCGCCGGCGGGTCACGGGGAAGACGGTTCTCTCTCGTCACCCCTTCCGTGGCTGCTGTCTGCTCTGGCCGAGCTCCGTCCGTTCCCTGATCCCCCGCAACACGCGCAAGGAGTCACCACGAGCATGCCTTCCGCACCCGAGGCCCCCTCCGCCAAACTGCCCTTTGTCGTCTGGGCGCTCGCCGCAGGCACCTTCCTGATGGGGACCACCGAGTTCGTCATCGCCGGCCTGCTGCCGGAGATGGCCCATGACCTCGGAGTCAGCGTCCCCCACGTCGGCCTGCTGATCACGGCCTTCGCCATCGGCATGATCACCGGCGGGCCGACCATGGCCATGGCCACCCTGCGCCTGCCCCAGCGCCAGACCCTGATCCTTGCCCTGGTCGTCTTCAGCCTCGGCCACGTCGTCGCGGCCGCCAGCACGTCCTTCACGGTCGTGCTCATAGCCCGCGTCGTCACCGTTCTGGCCACCGGAGCGTTCTGGGCCGTCGGATTCGTCGTCGCCACCGCCGCCGCAGGCCCCTCCCACTCCACCCGCGCCGTGGGTGTCATGATGGGCGGCCTGACCCTCGCCAACGTCATCGGTGTCCCGATCGGCTCCTTCGCCGGCCAGATCACCGGCTGGCGCGGCCCCTTCTGGGCACTCGCCGCCCTTTCGGCGCTCGCCGCCGCCTCCGTCGGTCGTTTCATCCCCCGAGTCGAGCAGTCGACCGAGGTGTCCTTGCGCGCCGAGGTCGGTGCGCTACGGCAGGGCCGGCTGTGGCTGGCGCTCACCGCCGCGATGCTGATCATGGGCGGCGTCCTCGCGACCTACACCTACGTCACCCCGTTGCTGACTGACCGCGCCGGCGTCCCGGACGGTGCCGTCCCGTTGGTCCTGGTCGCCTTCGGGGTCGGAGCGCTGGGCGGCATCACCATGGGCGGCCGTCTGGGCGACCGTCGTCCGATGACCACGTCCCTCACAGCGGCGGCGGCCACGGCCCTGGTCCTGTTCCTGCTGATTCCCCTGTCGGTCAATCCCTTCGCGGCCGCCGGCCTGGTCTTCCTCATGGCCCTGACCGGGTTCACCGTCAATCCGGTGATCACCTCGCTCGCCGTCCGCTTCGCAGGCGACGCGCCCACCCTGACGTCGGCACTCACCACCTCCGCCTACAACACGGGCATCGCCGCCGGAGCGGCCATCGCCGGCAGGGCCTTGGACTCCTCCCTCGGCCTCACCGGACCACCCTTGGTGGGCGCCGTCATCACGGCCCTCACCATCCTTCCGCTCCTGGCCCTCGCCGCCGGCGGCACAGCCACTTCGCGTGGATCGTCGACCAGCGCATCAGCCCCGCCCCGCACGCGAGAAGAGGACCCCGCCCAGGCGCCGTCCCAGCACTGACGTAAACCCGGCCCCTCATCCGTCACTCGGTTTTCGACAGGAGAACACCGCATGAACCCCACCTACGACTTCACCGGACAGGTCGCCCTCGTCACCGGAGCCGCCTCCGGCATGGGCCTGGCTGCCGCCCGCGCCTTCGCCGAGGCCGGAGCCGCCGTCGCCCTCACCGACATTGACGCCGCCGCCCTGAACACGGCGGTCAAGGAGCTCACCGATGCCGGCCACCGAGCACTCGCCCTGACCTGTGACGTCAGCGACGAGGAGCAGGTCGCCGCCGCGGTCGACCGCGTCAACGCCATCAACCTCCGCGGCGTGTGGGCCTGCATGAAGCACGAGCTGCGGCACATGCGTGCCCAGGGCAGCGGCGCCATCGTCAACTGCTCCTCGCTCGGCGGCC
This sequence comes from Streptomyces graminofaciens, assembly GCF_030294945.1. Lineage (NCBI taxonomy): Bacteria > Bacillati > Actinomycetota > Actinomycetes > Kitasatosporales > Streptomycetaceae > Streptomyces > Streptomyces graminofaciens. Next base: position 1,160,597 of record NZ_AP018448.1, read on the forward strand.
TGGTCGGCCTGCCCGGCCGCGCTTCCTACCATGCCTCCAAGCACGGCGTGATCGGGCTGACGACCAGCGCGGCCCTCGAATACGCCCCGCGCGGCATCCGGATCAACGCGGTCTGCCCCGGCACCATCGACACCCCGATGGTCCGCGACATGATCACCAAGGGTGAGCTCGACCGCGCCGAGGCCGAAGCCAACCAGCCCATCAACCGGCTCGGCACCGCCGAGGAGATCGCGCAGGCCGTCCTGTGGCTGTGCAGCCCCGGAGCCGGCTTCGTCGTCGGCGTCGCCCTCCCCGTCGACGGCGGCTACGTCGCCCGATAGCTCCGGGACGGACACGCTCTCCCCTGCCGGTATCGGCCTCGGCCTGAGGGATCCAGTCCCGCAGGGTTTCGCCGTACGGGTCGAGGTCCTTGCGTTCCTCCAGCAGTGACCTCTGTGACAGCGCATTCAAGAACAAAGCCCTGATGCACAAGGAACTGCCCACTGACGACGCCACCGCTCCGCGCCGACGAGCACAGGGCCGGTTTCAAGCGGTGATCGCTGCCGAGGCCGGCTGCCTTAGCCGGGGTGAGTGGTGGATCGCTCCGGTGGTGTGCGTCAGGGGCAGGCCCGTGTTCCCGTTGGCGTGGGCGATGATCTCCGCGGTGATCGAAATGGCCGTCTCCTGGGGCGTGCAGGCGCCGAGGTCGAGCCCGATGGGGGAACGCAGCCGGGCGAGCTGTTCTTCGGTGACACCGGCTTTGCGCAGGAGGCGGAGGCGCTCGTGATGCGTGCGCCGAGATCCCATCGCGCCGACGTAGCCGACGGTCAGGCCGAGGGCCAGGCGTAACAGAGGGATGTCGAACTTGGCGTCGTGGGTGAGGACGCAGACGGCGGTACGGGCGTCTACCTCGGTGTGTTCCAGGTAGCGGTGGGGCCAGTCGACCACGATCTCGTCCGCGTGAGGGAAACGGGCCGCCGTGGCGAAGACGGGGCGGGCGTCGCAGACGGTGACCCGGTAGCCGAGGAAGCTGCCGGCCTGGCTGAGTGCGGCGGCGAAGTCGACCGCGCCGAAGACGATCATGTGGGGGCGGGACGCTTTGACGTGGATCAGCGCGGACAGGTGCTCCGGGCAGGTGGCGGCATCCCCTCCGATGTCCACCCGGGCCGTGCGTCCGGCCCGCAGCAGTGCCCGCGCCTGTGCGCCGACCTCCCGTTGGACTGCTCCGGTCAGCGTGCCGGGATAGATACGTCCCTCCGCGTCGGCGCACAGTATCCGGCCGAGCAACTCCTGCGGGCCGTCGATGACTTGGGCCACGGCTACAGGTCTGCCCTCCGTGACGTCGGTGAGGGCTGCGGTGAGGTGCGGCTGTGCCGCAGGGTCGATGTGCTGGACGAGGACGTCGAGTTCGCCGCCGCAGGTCAGGCCGACGGCGAAGGCGTCGTCGTCGGAGTAGCCGAACCAGGCGCGCTGGGGTGGACCCTGGTCGTGGAGGACCTGTCGGCACAGCTCGTAGACGGCTCCCTCGACGCAGCCGCCGGAGATACTGCCGACCGCGTTGCCGTCCACGTCCACCGCGACCGACGTGCCGATGGGGAGGGGTGCGCTGCCGGTGACGTCGACGACGGTGGCGAGGGCGAAGGGGCGGGCTTCGCGGCACCAGCGGTGCAGTGTGTCCGCGATGTTCAGCATGGGCGTTCTCCGTGTGGGGGAGGCCGGATGGCGGAAAGTGTGGAGGATGGCCAGAGGACCGCCGCCGCGCCACGGGGGAGTGTCGTGGCGTGGCGGCGGCCTCGGGGGGCCGGCGATCAGACGGGGAGCCGGATGCCGGACCGGTCGGGGTGTGCTCTGCGCGCCGGCGTCAGAGCAACGCCTCGGCGGTGATGGGCAGTTGACGGACCCGGCGACCGGTGGCGTTGAAGACGGCGTTGCCGATGGCGGCCGCCACCCCCACCTGCACGACCTCGCCGAGCCCCTTGACGCCGAGCGCGTTGCCGTCGTTGTCCTCGCCGTCCAGGTAGATCGCCCTGACCTCGGGGACGTCGGCGTTCACGGGTACGAGGTAGTCGGCGAGGTTGGCGTTGACGATCCGGCCGTCGCGGTGGTCGGTGGTCGTGTGTTCGAGCAGAGCTGTGCCTATGCCGCCGACGATGCCGCCGATCGCCTGGCTGTCGGCGAGCTTGGGGCTGATGATGCGGCCCGCGTCGTACACGCCGAGCATCCGCCGCACCCGTACCAGACCGAGCGTCGCGTCGACGGCGACTTCGGCGAAGGTGGCGTTGTAGGCGTGGTAGGAGCGCCGCTCCGGTTGCGGCGCCCCGGCGTAGGAGCCGTCCGCCTGGAGGTGGGTGCGGTCGTTCGTGCTTCGGCAGCAGCGGCTCGATCACCGCCCACAACTCGTCGCTGACCTCCCACGGCTTCCGCCGCGCCATGCTCACACCCCACAAAACACGGGATCACGTACATCTCCACCGTGCCACAACACGACCTTTCTGCAAGAACTCCTTAATCGATCTACAGCGACGGCTGGACGCCGACCTCGACTCCGACGGCAGCACAGCCATCGCGGACCTGCTGCTCGTCACCCACCTCATCAAGTTGAGCTGGCCGCTCGGCACCTCACTGCTTCCGACCGCCCGTCTCACCGAACTGCTGGACAGGCACCTCTCGCCCATCACTCAACTGCTCCACGAACAACCCGGCCCTGCCGGCTCCAAGAGGCTCACGGGAGTACGAACACCACCCACAGATCCCGGCGAATGCGCCGCATTCCCGCTGGCGGCCGACACAGCCCTTGCCGACCGCGATCTGTCCTCGCTACGCGAGCGCCTCCGCCCACTGGCGCAGGAGGCGCACCAGCGCGCTCCGAGCTACATCGGCAATATCGTCCGCGCCAGCGAGCACGTCTCGCCTGACCTGCTGCGGGCCATCGCGTGGCGAGCACACGGATATCAACGACACTCAAGGCTGCGGCAGCAGAAAGCGAGCCACCGCTACACGATCGAAGAGATCCCCTCGTTTTTGCCCAAGGAATGGTTCGACCCCAACTTCGCGGAGTTAATGCATCGAATGAACGGCCCCGATACCCGGCTGGCCTATTCCTTGAGACGGGCTTCATCTCTGCAGCTCACCCAGTTCATCACCGGAGAATCGTGGCCTTCTTGTGCACCGCAGATCGGAATTCCACCCGGCTACGCCGCAAAACTCCTCGCTTCCATTGGAAAACGACTCAACAGGGCAGACCTCTGGCTGGAATTCGAAAACCGCATCAGAGCAGTCGCCTGTCAACTGGATTCCAGCAGAACCTCAAGTATGCCCGCAGGCGGCAGAGGATGGCCGACTGGCATCTCCCCGAGCAACACTGGGATGCCATCTGCCGTGACATTCCACGCTTCCGATCCGCGCACTACGGACATAACCCACACATTGGAGAAATCCTCGTGTGGTGCAACGTCACCCAGGGAGAACGCGCTTTCAGCCCTTTGGTACGGATGCTCCGCGAGGACAACAAATCCATGGCCGAGTGCGTCGTCGCCCGGGCAGGGGTCTTCCACGGTCCGCTACACACACCTCGTCGACTCTTGCGCCTCCGTCTCGATCGTTACGCCTGTTTGCTGTCCCAGGCTTGCGACCTGCAGAGACCTTTGGACATCGACATCGACGAGATCGCCGCCACTCCAGCCACATCGATGTCTCAGGTGTTCCAGGGTCCGACGCCGCTCCCCTGAACGCGAACCCTCACGCCCCGTACAAGCGCGCAACACGAAGCTCACCTCCGCCATAACCGCCCGTTCTGCCGCTGTCGACGTCTGAACCCCTACGCGACGCATGTGATGAAAACCTGCGACCAAGGCACGGAGCTTCCGCTCGGCATAGCCGTCGCAGCCCCGGAGGAAACGGCCATCCGTTCCTCAAACACTGCAGCCTCGCCCCGACATAACAGCAGTTCAAAGCCCAGTCAGCATCTTCACTGAGGGATCTACACCGCCACCGCCGAACGTTGAGCTCAGTGCCAACTATCCCGCTTTTGTGCCAACTAAAAAGCTTCGTCACAATCAGGCTAACGCCGTACCCTCGGCATCCCCAGGCCGATCCACGAGATGATCTCCCGCTGAATCTCGTTGTTGCCGCCGCCGAAGGTGAAGATGACGGCGGAGCGGTAGCCGCGTTCGAGTTCGCCGTGGAGGACCGTGCCCGCCGAGCCCTCCTTGAGTACGCCGGCCGTGGCGACGATCTCCATCAGCCAGGCGTAGGCCTCGCGGCGGGCCTCGGAGCCGTAGACCTTGACGGCGGAGGCGTCCTGGGGGGTGAGGGTGCCCTCCTGGACGGCGTTGACCATGCGCCAGTTGAGGAGTTTGAGGGCGTCGAGCTTGGTGTGGGTCTGGGCGAGGCGGCGGCGGACCCAGGGCAGGTCGATGACGCGGCGGCCGTCGGCGAGTTTGGTCTCCATGGCCCAGCGCTGGACGTTGTGCAGGGAGCGGATGGCCATGGTGCCGTGGGCGGCGAGGGTGACGCGCTCATGGTTGAGCTGGTTGGTGATCAGCCGCCAGCCCTTGTTCTCCTCGCCGACGCGGTGGGCGACGGGGACGCGGATGTTCTCGTAGTAGCTGGCGGTGGTGTCGTGGGAGGCGAGGGTGTTGATGAGGGTGCAGGAGTAGCCGGGGGCCGTGGTCGGGACCAGGAGCATGGTGATGCCCTTGTGGGGCGGGGCGTCGGGGTCGGTGCGGGTCGCCAGCCACACCCAGTCGGCCGTGTCGCCGTTGGTCGTCCAGATCTTCTGGCCGTTGACGACGTACTCGTCGCCCTCCCTGACCGCCCGCGTCCTCAGCGCCGCCAGGTCCGTGCCCGCGTCGGGCTCGCTGTAGCCGATGGCGAAGTCGATCTCGCCGGAGAGGATGCGCGGCAGGAAGTTCGCCTTCTGCTCCTCGGTGCCGTAGCGCATGATCGTCGGGCCGACCGTGTTGAGGGCCATCAGGGGCAGCGGGACACCGGCCTGGGCGGCCTCGTCGAAGAAGATGAACTGTTCCATGGCGGTCAGTCCGCGTCCGCCGTACTCCTTGGGCCAGCCCACTCCCAGCCAGCCGTCGGTGCCGAGGCGGCGGATGGTCGCGCGGTAGAAGCGCTTCTGCGCGGCCGGGTCGGAGTGGCGGGTGTACGCACCTTCCGGGACCAACTCGGCGAAGTAGGCGCGCAGTTCAGTGCGCAGCCGCTGCTGCTCGGGGGTGTATTCGAGATGCACGGCGCCTCCTGGCTTGCCCACGGCGGACCTGGCGGACCTGTCGGCGCACACGGTAGAACGTGTTTCAGTAATTGGGAACATGTACGAACGCCACCTCGTGGGCGGGGACGCGGGCGCCGTGGACGTACGAGAGTGGGAGCATGACGAGTCGAGTGATGTTGATCTCGCCCGCGATGAACGAGGCGCTGCGTACGGCCCGTTTCGACGACGGGTGCCCGCTCGACGCCGCCGGGACACGGCAGGCTCGGGCGGCCGCGGGCACGCTGCGGGTGCCGGACCGCGCGTACGTCTCCCCCGGCGTGCGCTGCCACGAGACCGCGACGGCGCTCGGGCTCGACGCCACTGAGGTCCTCGGACTGGCCGGCCTCGATGTGGGCCGGTGGCGTGGCTCGACCCTGGAGGAGGTGGGCGCCGAGGAGCCGGAGGCGGTGGGCCGTTGGCTGGCCGACCCGGAGGCCGCACCGCACGGCGGGGAGTCGGTGCGTGCGCTGTGCGACCGGGTCGCCGGCTGGCTGGACGGGGTCGCCGGTGTCGACGGCCGGATCGTGGCCGTGGTCGAGCCGGAGATCGTCCGGGCCGTGGTGGTGCGGGTGCTGGGGGCGCCGGAGGCCGGGTTCTGGCGGGTGGACGTACCGCCGCTGACCGCGACCGAGCTGAGCGGCCGGGCGGGGCGTTGGAACATCAGGGCCGGGCTGCCGCTGACCGGGGACCATTCCACCGGCACTTCCTGAGAGCACCCCGCACAGGACTTTCAGAACACCCTCTAGTCGAGCATCGTGAGGAAGTCGGTGCAGGCCCGCGCACAGTCCCGGCAGGCTCGCGCGGCCTCCTCCGTACCCGGATGGCGGTCGAAGAGGTGAGCGCACTCCAGACAGACGGTCCGGCACCACTCCACCTGGACCCGGACGGCGGCCTCGTCGAGCTGGGCCTGTTCGGACAGGACGCGGCAGGTGGTGTCGCACACCTCCGCGCCTCTGATGCCTGTACGCCGCAGGTCTGTCTGGTCTTCGGGTCCGTCCGGGTCGGCGCGGCTCGCCCGCAGGGCACACTCGCGCGCACAGTCGGTGCACGCCTGCGCACAGGCGAAGCGGTCCTCCAGGAATCGGACGAGCTCCTGTCGGGATGTCGTCGAGGTCACCGAGGGCGGGTAGCCCCAGGGAATCCGGTCAAACACGCCGGTCGCGTCGGCGGCGGCCCGCCCTCCCGGCCGACCGACCGGGTTCACTCGCCCTTTTGCAGGGTATTCATCACATATGAAGACGGAATGGATGGATATCGCCGCGGAGCGCAGTGTGCTGGCCGGTATCGCGCCGTTCATCGCGGGTGTGGTTGTCGTGGCGGTGCTGGTCGGCGCCATGTGGCTGAACAGCCGCGTGCGTGCCGGCGAACCGCGCCGCCCGCTTCCGGAGGAACAGCCCCGGCTACCGGAGGGCGGCCCGGTCCATGAGGAACGGGCGAACCGCGAGCCCGACGAGATCCCCAAGAGTGAGCTGCGGCTCACCCCCTATGAAGTGCACGGCAACATGGGTTCCCGTCCGAGTACGTCACAGGAACGGCCGCGCTGGAGCAAGGGCGGCAGCGGCTCCTTCGGCAGCGGCGGGCTGGGCGCCCACTGAGGCACCGCCCCGGACATCGTGTGCGGCGACGAGGCCGCACACGATGTCCGGTCTGTTCGCGCGTCGGGCCGGGTCAGGTCGTTCCGTCGAGTGCCAGGCCCGTGTAGTTCTCCGCCAGTTCGGCCGCCGCGTGCGCCGAGCCGGCGATACGGTCGAGTTGGGAGAGCTGGAGCTTGGTCTCGAACGCGGACTGCTCCGGGTCGACGTGCAGGGTCGTGGTCATGAAGTACGAGAAGTGCTCGGCCCGCCAGACCCGGCGCAGGCAGGTGTCGGAGTAGGAGTCGAGCAGTTCGGTGGACCCGCTCTCCTTCAGCTGGGCGAAGGCGCGGGCCAGCACGATCACGTCGGTGGCGGCGAGGTTGAGCCCCTTGGCGCCGGTGGGCGGCACGATGTGGGCGGCGTCGCCGGCAAGGAAGAGGCGGCCGTGGCGCATCGGCTCGGTGACGTGGCTGCGCATCGGCAGCACGGCCTTGGCGGTGACGGGGCCGCGCTTGAGCCGCCAGCCGGGGTTCGCGGTGAGGGCGAACCGCGCGTCCAGCTCGTCCCAGATCCGCTCGTCGGACCAGTCGGCGGGGTCGGTGCCGTTGGGAACCTGGAGGTAGAGACGGCTCACGGAGGGCGAGCGCATGCTCGCCAGCGCGAAGCCACGCTCGGAGTGGGCGTAGATCAGCTCGTCGTAGACGGGCGGCGCGTCGGCGAGGATGCCCAGCCAGGAGTAGGGGTACGTCCGCTCGTACGTCGTGCGCACCGACTCCGGGACGGCGTCGCGCGCCACGCCGTGGAAGCCGTCGCAGCCGACCACATAGTCGCAGGTCAGGGTCTGCTCGCGGCCCTCGTGGGTGTAGCGGATCACCGGCCGGTCGGTGTCGACGCCCTCGACGGCGTGCACCTCGGCCTCGAACAGCAGAGGGCCGCCGTCGGTGAGGTGGAGGGCGATGAGGTCCTTGACGACCTCGGTCTGGGCGTAGACCCAGACCCGGCGGCCGCCGGTCAGCTCGGGGAAGTCGACGCGGTGGGCGCGGCCGTCGAAGCGCAGCTCGATGCCGTCGTGGGGCATGCCCTCGGCGTCCAGTCGTGCCCCGGCGCCGGAGGCGCGCAGGACGTCCACGGTGGCCTGCTCCAGGATTCCGGCGCGCTGGCGCTGCTCGACGTAGGCGCGGTCCTTGCGTTCGAGGACCACACTGTCGATGCCCGCGTTGTGCAGCAGACGGGCCAGCAGCAGCCCGGCGGGGCCGCCGCCGACGATTCCGACGGTGGTGTGCATGCGTGACTCCTCGTCGTTGCGGACGAGCGGCGTCCCGTCCCGTCGGGCGCCGACCCCTTGTTCGTCCAGTGAAAACTATTTCACTTCTTTGTACGAGTGAGTCTGCGCCCGGTCGGCCCTGCTGTCAACGCTCACAGTCACCCAGAAGGACGGACGTCCCCCACGGATCCGTTCAGGAAGTGGAATCCGGGGCGCGGATGCATCAGGAACTCGTGGTGGGAGATGTTCCATGCGTAGGCGCCCGCGAGGGAGAAGGCCACCCTGTCCCCCGCACGCAGCCCGGGTGCGTGGACGTTCCGGGCGAGGAGGTCCTTCGGGGTGCAGAGCTGCCCGGTGAGGGTGATGTGCTCCCCGTCGGCCGCCGGGCGGGGCCACGGGTGCGGCCACTCCTCGACCGGCAATACCGAGCAGGGTTGGTCGTGCCCCTTGGTCGCCGGGGTGCGCAGGTGATGGGTGCCGCCCCGGACCACGGCGAACTCCTCGCCATGGCTGTGCTTCACGTCCAGCACCTCGGTGGCGTACCAGCCGCAGTACACGGTCAGGGCCCGCCCGGGTTCGATGCGCAGCGTCAGTTCCGGGTGCTCGGCGGCCAGCCGGCCGAGGCCTTCGCCGTACGCCGTCCAGTCGAAGCGGCGGCCCGGGTGGGCGTAGTCCACGGACATGCCGCCGCCCACGTTGACCTCGGAGAGGGGGACACCCAGGCCCGTGGCCCACTCCACGATGGAGCGGGCGACGGCCAGTTGTTCGGGGGCGTCGAGTCCGCTCGCCAAGTGGGCGTGAACACCGCGCAGTTCGAGGTGCGGGTAGGTGCCGTCGGTGAGGAGGCGGACCAGGTGGGGCGCCCGGGAGGGGTCGAGGCCGAACGGGGTGGGGCGGCCTCCCATCGCGAGGGAGCTGCCCGCCAGGGCTCCGTCACCGACGGCGAGGTTGAAGCGGAGCAGCACCGCCACGCCGGTGCCCGGCACGGTCTGCCGGGCCAGTTCGGCGAGCACGCGCAGTTCGTGTTCGCTCTCCACGTGGAAGCGTTCGACGCCCTGCTCCAGGGCCGCGCGGATCTCGTCCGGGGTCTTGCCAGGCCCCCCGAAGGCCAGCGGGCGGCCGGGCACGGCCATCGCGACATGGGCGAGCTCGCCGCCGGAGGACACCTCGTAGCCGTCGACGTACGGGGCGAGCGCGGTGAGGATCTCCGGCTCGGGGTTGGCCTTGGCCGCGTAGTACAGCTCGACCCGCTCGGGCAGCGCGGCCCGTACGAACGCGGCGTGCTCGCGCAGGGCCGCCAAGTCGTAGAGGTAGGCGGGGAGTTCGGTGGGCGGAAGGGACAACGCGCGGTCGTGTACGGCTGCGGTGGGCTCGTTCATCGGGTGCTCCAGCGGAGGATGTCCTCGGCGAGTGGCGAGGGCAGGCGGACGTAGCCGGCATCGCGGTCGGCCTTGCGTTCCCAGCGGGTGAGCAGGTTGGCCTTCGCGGGCAGCGGCACCCCGGCGAGCAGGGCGGCGAGGCGGGGCGGGCAGCTCTCCTCGTCGGCGTACTCCTGGAGCACGGCACGGACCGCCGCCCACAGAGCGGCCTCGGTGTCGGGGTTCAGGTCGGCCAGGGCGGCGAGCAGCTCGGCGACATGGTTGACCAGCAGGCAGTACACGACCCGGTCCCAGCCTCGCTGGGCGTCGTACGACATCGGGGCGGCGACGTCGGGCGGGAGCGCGGCGAGGGTGTCGGCGTGGTGGTCGGGGACGAGCTTGGTGCCCTCCAGGTCGCGGAAGAGGACCTGGGCGGGCATGCCGTCGGCGTCGACGCAGATCAGGACGTTCTGGAGGTGGGGTTCCAGGACGAGGCCGTGGTCGAAGTAGGCGGACAGGACGGGCGGGACGAGGAGGCGCAGGTACGCCCTCCACCAGTCCGGCGCGGTCTGCGGGCCCCTGCCGGCGAGGAGGCGGGAGATGTGCGCGGCGCTGGTCGGGTACTCGTCTGCGACGGCGGCCGCGAGCAGCGGGGTCGTGCCGGGCAGCAGCCGCCGGGACAGGCCTTCGCGGACGATCACGCCGAAGCCTTCGAGGAGGGCCCGGTCGGGGCTGCCGTCGGGGCCGGGGAGGGCGAGGCTGCGGTAGCCGGGTTCGCGGAGCATCGCGCTGCCGGGGAAGCGGGTCTCCAGGTCGGCGAGGGCCGGGGCGAGGACGCGGGTGAGGGCGACGGCGCCGACGAGTTCGTAACTGGCGTTCTTGCGGAGGCAGTTGGTGATGCGGACGTTGAGGCTGAACTTCAGGAAGGCGTCGCCGTCGAAGAGGGTGCGGACGGAGGCGGTGGCGGCGTGGTGCGGGCCGCCTGGGCCGAGGTCGAGGATGTCGCCGCGGCCGAGGGCCTCGCGCAGCAGCGGGTGGTCGCGCAGCATCTCGTACTGCCAGGGGTGTGCGGGCAGCAGCCGGTAGCCCTCTGGGATGTCGCCGCGTTCCCCGTCGAGGACGGCGGTGGCGCCTGGCGCGGCGCCCTCCTCGGCGATGAGGTGGGCGCGTACGGCGAGGAGGCGCAGCGGGAAGGAGGCGCCGGCCTCCGGGGCGTACGACTGCCAGGCGTCCGCGTCGCCCGTGCGGGCCTTGGGCGTCGGGTGGAAGCGATGGCCGAAGAGGAGGGACTGTTCGGAGGCGAGGTAGTCCGGGAGGCCTTCGGGCCCGGTCTCGCGGGTGGCGAGCGCGGTGGTGACGGTGTGGTGGCTGGCCTCGACCTGGTGCAGGAACTCGTCGTTGCGGACACCGGTGCGCAGCGACAGTTCGTCGTGCGTGTACCGGGCGAGACGGTGCCAGTCGACCTGCTGCCAGCCGCTGTCGGTCTGCTCGTGCACGGGGCCGGTGAAGCGGTGGGCGCCGATCAGGGACGTACGGCGCAGGGCGACGCGGAGCAACAGGCCGCGGCGGGGCAGCCGCAGCATCAGGTGGCCGTCGCTGACGGCGGTCTGGTGCTCGGGGCCCGACACCTCGCGGAGCAGGCAGTTGAGGAGGGTGTGGGCCACCACGTCGTCGGCGGTGGGCAGATGGGTGGTACCGAGCGATTCGGTCAGCGGGGGCATCAGTGGCTCCAGCGGTTGCGCAGACGTGAGGGGAGATGTGGAGGGAGAAGGGTCGCGGGGGCGGTGAGGGCGGCGACGGCACCGCCTGTGAGGACGGGCGCGGCCCGTCGGAAGCGGACGCTGCCGAGGGCCGCCGTCATCCCGGCGGCGAAGGCGCCCGCCTTGGAGAAGGACTCCGGCGAGCCGAACATCCCGCCGGGGGCCCGGCCCCGGGCGCAGTCGGCGGCCAGGATCGACAGGCCGACCATGCCGAGGGTGAGGCCCGCGCCCAGCAGCAGCCGTACGGCGATCAGGGCGGGCAGGGTGTGGGCGACGCCGTGCCCGGCGAGGCCGAGGGCTATCAGAGCGAAGCCGAACGCCATGCCCGGCCGGGGGCGGGTGTGTATCGCGCGGTGCACTGGCACGGCCGTGACCAGGTAGCAGAGGTGGGGCAGGGCGAACAGCAGACCGGACAGGGCCGCCGAGGCACCCGGGAGACGCTCCTCGACGAGAAAGACGAGGTAGGGGTAGGAGATGACGGCGGAGAAGACGAAGACGAACTCCAGGGCGTACAGGGTGCGGAGGGCTCCGCTCGGGGACGTGTCCGCGTTGCTCGCGTCGGCCGTGCTCTGCGTCTCCCGCTGTTCCTGTCGCCGTCCTTCGCCCGGCTCGGGCAGGGCCGCCGGCAGCAGGGCGGCGGCGAGCGGGAGCAGGGCGAGGAGGGCGTACTGGCGGTGCGGGGGCAGCCAGGGCGAGAGCGCGCCTACGACGATCGGCGCCACGACCAGCGCGGCCCGTGCTCTGCCCTGCATGAGGGTGAGCGCCTTCGACAGGCTGGACCCTTCGAGCGCGGCGCCCGGATAGCCGTTGGAGGCTCCGACGGTGCCGCCCGGGATGCACTGGAGGAGCAGCGCCCCCGTGAACATGGCGATCGAGTCGGCCCACCCGGCGATGAGGAAGGAGCCGGCGAGTCCCAGCTGGGCCCGCAGCAGCAGCCGCTTTCGTCCCAGGCGGTCGGCGGGCCGTCCCCACATGGGTGCCGTGACAGCGCTGGACACGGTCGGTACGACGTACAGCACCCCCGCCCAGCGGGCGGTGCGGTCGCCCGGCTCGGGGAGGATCTGCGTGAAGTTCGGCGGCAGTCCGAGCGCGGCGAAGGACGCCACGAAGTAGCAGGCGGCGACGGCGTGGACCTGACGGCGGCCGAAGGCGGGGCGCGCCACGGGCAGCGCCACGGCCGTCATGGCGAACCACCCGCCCGGAGAAGGTAGTTGGGCCCGGTGGTGTAGTGCTTGTTGATGTCGGCGGCACCCGACCGCTCCTTGCTGAGCAGCGTCCCGGCGGTCACCATCGCCTTCACCGGCAGCCAGGGTGCGTCGAGCACCCGCTCGCGCAGTACGGCTCCCGCGTCGCCGCCGATGCGGTCGACGGCCTCGGCGAGCCGGTCCCGTACGAGGTTCAGCAGGTCCGGCAGCGGGGCGCGCCCGTGCCGGGCGAGGCCGAACGCGTAGGCGCCCGCGCACAGGTGGAGGGTGATGGTGGTGAAGACGTCGGCCACCGCGCTGTCGTCCGGGCCGAAGGTGCGGGGGTCGTCGAAACCCCAGGTGCCGCCCCCCAGTGTTGCCGCGAGCCGTGCGCTGTTGATACGCGGGCCGTCGTTGTCCTTCAGCAGCAGCCGCAGGTCACCCGGCTCGGGGCCGAGGACCAGGGAGATGTTCTGCTGGTGGGACTCCAGGGCGATGCCGTAACCGAAGAGCGTGGTCTGCCAGTCGAAGAGGAGGGTGAGCACCGCGTCCAGGAGGGCGAGCGGGTCGCCGTCGTGGAAGCGGTCGGCGAGGTGGTCGACGACCAGGCCGCCGCCGGGTGCCTCGGCGAGCAGGGCGGCCAGGGGGACGACGAGCGAGTTGTCGAGGCCCTCGGGGTAGCGGCGGCACAGCACGGCGAGAAGTTCGTGTCCGGCGTGCGCGTACCCGGTCTCGTCGGCGTGCAGGACCGAGTCCCGGAAGCGGGGCTCGCGGTCGGTCACGGCCGCCAGCAGCCGCTGGCCCGCCGCGCCGTCGACGAGGGTGCCGGGCTTGATGGACCGCTTGTTCCGCAAACCCAACGTGGCGGTGGCGAGCGGGAGTTTGAGGTGCAGCGTGGGGTCGTCGGCGACGGCGACCGTGCGCATGGAGAGGGTGGGTACGACGTCGAGGTACGCCCGCTCGGCGAGCACCGCGCGGTCCGCGAGCCCCGTCTCGCGCAGTGCGGCGTCGAGCGGTGCGCCGACGGTCAGCGGGTGGACGGGCAGGGCGACATGAGTGCTGTCCAGGTCCGCCCGCAACCCCAGCCCGGAGGGTGTGGGCCAGTGGTCCGTGGGCAGTTCCCCGGTGATCGTCTCCCGGGGAAGCGCCAGCCAGCGCAGTGCGAAACGCCGGCCGAACTCCGGTGCGTAGGAGCGGAGTTGCTTCTCGCGCAGCCCAGAGCGGCCGCGTGCGGTCGGGTACACCGGGTGGTCGAGGCGGGCGGCGAGGGTGTCGTACGCGAGGCTGCGGGCGAGGCCCGTCCAGTGGGCCGGGTCGGGGCCGTACCGGTCGGCGAGCGCGTCCCGTACGGACTCCCTCGTCGTGTGGTGCAGCCGCATCGTCGCGAGAGTCTGGCGGCACTCCTCGGCGAAGGCGTCGAAGCCGTCGCGGTCGACGGGCTCGGCCAGGGCGCGCAGCTCGCCGAGGATGGACTCGCAGGTGGTGAGCCGGGTTCCGTCCCCCTCCCGCACAAGGAAGGGAAGTCGGGCGGTGTACGCGTACTGGAATCCGTCCTCGACCACCGGCAGCAGTACGGCATCGGACAACCCCACCGGCAGACGCAGCCAGCGGCCGTCCGCCCGTTCGGTGAGCGCGCTGCGGGTACGCAGGCCGACGACGTCCTCGCGGAGCAGTGCGCCGAGCACTCTGGTGAGCAGTTCGGGCTCGGCGGTGTCCACTCGTGTGGCCGTCACGGCTGGATCTCCCAGCGCTGGGCGGCCAGGAAGTCGGCCACCACCCGGTCGACGGTCCCCTGGCCGGTGCCGGTCGCGCGGAGCACGCCGAGGTAGTCGCGGTTGGTCCGGTACAGGTCGTGGCGTTCACCGACCTCACGGAGCGGACGATACGTCAGATCAACGCCGTCGATGTGGAGTTCGGTGGCTCCAGGGGCGGCGACGAGTGTGCCCGCGCTCTCGGCGCACGGGTACTCCAGCCGGGCCGCGCCGTCACGGCGGAGGTCGAGGTCCGTGGGCAGCGGCTCGCCGAGGTGGGTGCGGAGGATGTGCTCGAACAGGGGGAGGTCGAGGAGCTGGGCGAGCAGCAGGTCGCACTGGTCGCCGATGGCCCGGTAGTTGACCTCGATGATCCGTGCCCGGCCCTCGTGGACGACGAACTCGGTGTGACAGGCGCCGAACCCGACGCTCAGCGCGTCGAGTTGGGCGAGGACCTGCGCGACGACCGGTTCGGGGTGGGCCGGGACGAACGTCAGCCGCTCCTCGATGAAGTACGGCGGCGGAGACAGCTCGGTGTGGAAGCCGCCGATGATGTGCCTGAGGCGGCCGTCGCCGAGGGTCTCCAGGGTGTACAGCTCGCCGGGCAGATATTCCTCGACGACGAGGGTGGCCCCGGTGCGGCGGGCCAGGGTCTCCTTGCCGCGCGCGACGAGCTCCTCGGGGCTGTCGACGAGCACGACGTCCTCGCTGGCGACACCCTCGCGGGGCTTGAGGACACACGGGTACGGCGCGCCCTGGACGGCGGGTCCGGTGAGGTCGGCCGGTTCGGTGATCTCGGCGGACCAGACGGTGTCCACGCCGGCGGCGGCCAGGCGGCGGCGCATCTCGCCCTTGTCCTTGGCGCGCAGGGTGGCCCGCCAGTCCTTGCCGGGGAGGCCGAAGTAGTGGGCGGCTAGGGCGGCCTGGGTCTGGAGGTGGTCGCTGTTGGTGAAGACCGCGCCGGGCCGGTGGTGGGTGGAGATGCGGGTGACTACGGCACGGAAGTCGCGTACGTCGCAGTCGAGGACCTCGATGTGGGGGTAAGCGGCGCGGTGGGCGGCGGGCCGGTCGGTGAGGACCGTGATGTCGAGGCCGAGCCGGGCGGCGGCGGGCAGAAAGCCCTCGGTGACGGAGTCGGTGGGGTTCAGGGCGAGCAGGTACAGGCGCATGGGGTGGTGCGTGGCTTCCGCTAGCGGGTGGGGGGTTGGGACGGAAAAAGGGGCAGGTGCCTCAGGCCACGCAGGTGTGCGCCGGTGGGCGCGGCCCGTTCGGTCGCAGTCACGAAACGTGAGATCAGGTGAGGCATGTTTTAGCTTTCAACAGATGCGTGATCACTGTGGCGATCACCGCTCTCGATCAGTCCGCCATGAACCTCACAGGTCAACGAACTGCACACATCCATCACACCTTCACTCGCCCCGATGACCATCGGAACTGGATCTTACAGCTAAGGTAAGGCTTACCTTGTAAGTTCGCCTCACATCCTCACGCTCTGGAGTTGCCGATGACCGTGACCCTGGAGACCGCCCCGGCCCCCGCGGCCATGCGCGCCCCCGCCCTCCCCTCTCTCCTCGCCACCGCCTACAACCGCCTGGACAAGATGTGCGAGGCGCTGTCCGTGCGCGTACTGGAACCCGGCTCGGCGGCGCCCTCGAATTCACCTCAACAGGCCTATAGGACTGTTGGGTTGACGGAGTCCCAGGCGGGCGTGGAGGCCTTCGTCGAGGCGGAGAAGGCGCGCATCCTCGACGGCTACGACCACACGGCACCCCGGCATGTCGCCGCCTCCCGCGCACTGCACGACTACGCGTGGTCGGTCGGCCTGCTGATGAGCGGCGTCTGGTACCTGGAGCGCAGGGTGCCGCGCATCGCCCCCGAGGACATTCGGGTCGACCTCGCGTCCGGCACCTACGAGCTCAGGCCGGGATCCCTCCTCACCTGCCTGCCGGACGACCCGGCCGCGCTCCTCACCGGGACCCGGACCGTGGCCCGACACGAGGCCCTGAGCGCCGAGTTGAGGAGTGCCGTCGCCGATCACATGGGGCCGGTGCTGGACGCGCTGGGCCCGTACGTACGGCGGGGCTCACGGGCCCTGTGGGGCATGGTGTCGGACGACCTGGTCTCCGGCATCTGGTACCTCGGCCGCATGCTGGGCGAGGAGGCGACCGCGGTGCGGGCCGCCTCCGAGGTGCTGCCCGGAGCCCGGGCACCCTTCCCCGGTGGCGCCGACTTCCGGACGCTCCGCACGAGCGACGGCCGGGAGCACCCGACCCGGACCCGGATGGGCTGCTGCCTCTACTACACGATCCGCCCGGCCGAGGCCTGCTCGACGTGCCCGCGCACCTGCGACGCCGAACGGCTGCGCCGCCTCGAAGGGTGACCCGTCGGGGCCTCCGAAACTTTCGATCTCCGTCCGGTACCGTCCCGCGATTGACGCCATCGGGCACCCATAGGAAAACTTTCGGTGTGTTTCCCACAGGAAGCATCAGAACCACACACGCTGGAGGTCCCGTGCCCGCCGAGCCCGAGGTCGGCCACGACGACGAACGAGCCGTGGCGGCGGCCGCCGGGTTGATCGCCGTCCAGGGTGCCGACGATGTCCGAGGCCATCTCACCCTCCCCACCACCGGCGCGTACGGCACCACGGTGACCTGGGCCTCCGGTGAGCCGCACGTCATCGACGCGACGGGGGTCGTGCACCGCCCCCGGCCGGGCGCGGGCGCCGCGTTCGTGCAGCTCACGGCCACGGTCACGCGTGGGGCGGCCCAGGCGGTCCGCCTCTTCGACGCGGTCGTGCCCGAGCTGCCCGAGGAGCAGCCGTACGCCGCATACCTCTTCGCGTACTTCGCGGGCGAGGGCACCCCGGACGGCGAGCAGATCCGTCTCGCACTGAGCCGCGGTGACGACCCGCTGCACTGGCAGGCGCTCAACTCCGGTGCGCCGGTGCTGACTTCGTCGCTCGGCACGAAGGGGCTGCGCGACCCGTTCCTCGTCCGCTCCCCCGAGGGCGACAGGTTCTACCTCATCGCCACCGACCTCAGGATGCACGGCGAACCCGACGGCGACTGGGAGCAGGTCCAGCGCACCGGCAGCCGGTCGATCGCCGTCTGGGAGAGCACCGACCTGGTCGACTGGACCGAGCAGCGCCTCGTTGACCTCTCCCCCGACACGGCCGGCAACACCTGGGCCCCCGAGGCCGCCTACGACCCCACCATCAACGCGTACGTCGTCTTCTGGGCCTCGAAGCTCTACGGCGAGGACGATCCGGGCCACACCACGGACACGTACAACAAGATGCTGTACGCGACCACCCGTGACTTCCGCACCTTCACCGAACCCCAGGTCTGGAACGACCCCGGGCACTCGGTCATCGACTCGACCGTCATCCACCACGACGGCACCTACCACCGCTTCACCAAGGACGAGCGGAACGCGTCCCCGGACGTGCCCGGCGGCAAGTTCGTCACCGCGGAGAGGTCGACCGAGCTGCGGGCGACCTCGTACGCGTTCGTGGCCGACCGCATCGGTCACGGCTCGATCGAGCAGGGCGAGGGCCCGACGGTCTTCCGGTCGAACACCGAGGACAAGTGGTACCTGTTCATCGACGAGTTCAGCGGACGCGGCTACGTCCCCTTCGAGACGAGCGATCTCGACTCCGGGAAGTGGACGATGTGCGAGGACTTCGAGCTGCCGCCCGGCGCCCGGCACGGTTCGGTGCTGCCGGTGACGGGGGCGGAGTACGAGCGGCTGCGCGTCGCGTACGCCCCGCAGGCTTCCGTGGTCGACGCGACCGTCCCTGACCACGGTCTCAAGGCCTACGCGATGGTCGACCACACCTCGTCGAAGGTCGTGCTGCCGTTGCGTCCCGAGGCCGAACTCGACACCCTGGCACCGGAGTTCACGGTGGCGGCTGGCGCCCGCATCAGCCCGCCCTCGGGCACGCCACGCGACTTCCGCACCCCGCTGCCGTACACCGTCACGGCCACCGACGGGACTAGCCGCACATGGACGGTCGAGGCGGCGCACATGCGCGGCCCGCTGCTGCCGGGTCTGCACGCCGACCCCAACATCCAGGAGTTCGGGGGTCGTTACTACGTCTATCCGACCACGGACGGCGTGGAGCACTGGGGCAGCACGACGTTCAAGGTGTACTCCTCGGACGATCTGGTCAGCTGGCAGGACCACGGTGTCGTGCTCGACCTGGAGACCGACGTGGACTGGGCGGACGGCTACGCCTGGGCCCCGGCCGCCGGGGAACGCGACGGACGCTACTACTTCTACTTCTGTGCCGACCAGCAGATCGGTGTCGCGGTCGCGGACAGCCCGACCGGCCCCTTCCGGGACGCCCTCGGCCGGCCGCTCATCGCCCGCGACGACTACGACGGCCAGATGATCGACCCGGCCGTGTTCAAGGACGACGACGGCACGGCCTATCTGTACTGGGGCAACGGCGACGCGTACGGCGTCCCGCTGAACGAGGACATGGTGTCCTTCGACCCCGCGCTGGTGCGGCAGTTCACGCCGGCGGACTTCCGTGAGGGCGCGTTCGTCATCAAGCGACGGGGCGTCTACTACTTCATGTGGTCGGAGGACGACACCCGCAGCGAGAACTACCGCGTGGCCTACGCGACCGGCCCGTCCCCGCTCGGCCCATGGACCGAACGGGGCGTGATCCTGCGCAAACGCCCCGAGTACGGGATCCTCGGCACCGGCCACCACTCGGTGGTCAATGTCCCCGGCACCGACGACTGGTACATCGTCTATCACCGTTTCGCGATCCCGGGCCCGGGCGGCCGACCGCGCGGTGACGGCATGCACCGGGAAGCGGCGCTGGACCGGCTGGAGTTCGGGCCGGGCGGGTCGATCGTGCCGGTGGTTCCGACGCTATAGCTCAACCGAGCCCCGGTGTGGGGATTTCGGCTACGGCATGGGCGACGGCGACGCCTGTACGTCGCTGCCCGCCGCGATCAGTTTGCCGGCGATGTACTTCCAGACGCTGTCCGCCTCGCCCGTCGGGCAGCAGTTGGCGTCCGCCGAGCCGTAGAAGGTCTCGGTGGCCGTGATCGTGCCCCGGGTGATCTTCTCGACGTGGACGAAGTTGGGCGGCTCACCGAGTCGTGGCTGCTGGCTCACCAGGGTGCCGATGAGCTGGAGCCGGCCGTCGGAGCCGTCGAACACCATGACACCGAGGGCTCGTTGGCCCGCCGCGGTCGAGTTGTGGTTGGCGCAGATCACCGGCAGGGCGGCCTCCAAGCGGCCGTCTCCGGTGAGGTCGCCGTAGACGACCTCGTCCGTGAACGCGGACACGTCCTGGGGGAAGTTCGGCTCCGGCCCGTCGAACGAGGACGACACGTTGGTCGCAGAACCGTCCCGCAGGCGGATGGAGCCCTGGTGTCGGCAGAGCTCGCCGGGGATGGTCGCATTGCGCCAGTCGAGGACGTCCAGGTCGAGGGGGGCGACGTCCGGCCTCGCATCGGACGTCGCGTCGGACTTCGTGTCCGATACGGCGGAGTCCTTCCCGTCCCTCGTCAACGGGCCGAGATCACCGCCGGACCACCACCAGGCACCGCCCGCGAGCAGGACGATCACCACTCCGGCCGTCAGGCCGAGCAGGACACCACGCGCCACGTCCCGGCGCCGCGTCACGTGGGCACACCCATGCGAGTGTTCAGCGGTCCCACCGACACAGACTCCATGCGAACACCCCTCGAATAGACTCGGTCACCACGAGTAGACAGCGTAGGACGCGCTCTGGTTCCATCGAGGCGGAACGGTGCAACGGGGGCGAACGATGGCGCATCAGACGAACGGTCACGACAGCACGCGCAACACCGCACAGGACGTGGAAGTACATGGATCCCTCCTCCAGATCGGCCGCGTCTTCGTCACTCTCAAGGGGTTACGTCCGGCTCATGTCCTGGTCGGAGCAGGGCTGTTCACAGCCGCCTCGGTCGCCCTCGCACTGCTGGTGTCGAACCTTCTCCACGGCCGCGCCACGGCTGACGATACGAAGTCCGTGACGGGCAGGCCGAGGGCCATCGCGGACGCGCAGGACTGGAACTGCGGGCAGTCGGCGGTCGTACCGAAGCTGAAGGTGGGACCGGACGGCAGAAAGTCGTTCCACAAGTTCCCGAGCGGCGGGATCCTGGTCTCCGGAAGCAGCATCAGCATCGTCCTGCAGGGCAACAACGACGAGGAACTGATCCTCACCGGCGCACGGGCAGAGATCGTCGCCCGGCATCGACCGGCACAGGGCACGCACGTGGCCGCCGAGTGCGGCTCGGACGTCCCCGCACGCAACTTCACCGTCGACCTCGACCGGGAACGGCCGCCGCTCAAGATCGTGCCGGACACCAAAGCCGAGTCGACGTCACGCGAACTCACCAACTGGTCCTACGCCGTCAAGGTGGGCGACGCCGAGAAATTCGTCGTCACCCCTCAAAGCACCGAGTACGACACGGAGTTCCGCATCCTCATCCCTTGGAACAGCGGCGGGCACAGCGGCACACTGGTCGTGGACGACGGTGGCAAACCCTTCCGTGTCACAGCAACCACCGCGGCCGCCCCAACGTGCTTCGGCAGATACAACGGGCGCGACTACTGGATGCTGCCCGCTGACTCCTCCGCCTGCTACGCGGAGGACTGACCGATGCGCCAGCCCTCCCTTTCGCTTCCGCGCCCGCCTCGCAGCCGGTGGATCACCGCCGCGCTGACCGCCCTGCTCCTCGTCTGCGCCCCGGCCTGTGACACGTCCTCGAGTGACGGCCCCGACGACGGTCGTCCGCCATCGGCGGTCCAGTGGCGCAGTGTGCCGAAGACCCGACTCCCGGCCGCCTTCCTCGACTTCCTGCCCGGCCAAGTCCTCTCCACGGAGCGCGAGTTCGTGGTTTCCGGGCAGTCGGAGGAGGGCGCGGTGAGTGTGTACGGGTCCAAGGACGGCATGTCCTGGTACCGGGCACAGCCCGACGAGGGCATCCCCGCGTATCTGGCCTCGTACGACGGCCGGTTGACCCTGGTGGGCCAGATGAGCAACGGCGGCAGTCTCGTACCGGCGGTGTGGCGGACGCGGGACGCCCGGCGCTGGAAGCAGCCCGAGATCCTGCCCGGTGGTGTTCCGTCGGACCAGGTCCTGGCCGTGGTCGAGGGGCCACGCGGCACGATCGTCGTCGCGCACGACGGCGGCCCCTTCTCCGAGTCGAGCGACGACACGGACGACCTCACGGCCTATCGGGGTGAGTCGCTGCGGCTGTGGACGGCACACGACGACGGCACCTTCGGGCAGCCTCGCCAGGTCTCTTGTCCGGCCCACCCGCACTTCGAGCCCCATGTGTCCACGGTGGCCGACGACGCGGGCTTCGTTGTGACCGCCGACTGCACCAACGGCTCCAACTACACCAAACGGCTCGTCGTCACCTCGCGCGACGGTGGCCGTTGGGCGAGCGGGCCGGATCAGTTCAAGAAGCAGTCGACGGTTGCCGGAGTCTCCGGCGACCAGGGCAGTGTCCTGGTGACCCGCACGAAGGACAGCGACGACAGCCCCGACGAGTACGTGTCCACGGCGTGGAGCCGTACGTCGGGGGGCGACAGCGACTGGACGCGTGGGCGTCCGCTCGACGTGGGGCAGATTCCCGATACCGGTGTCGCGCCCCGTAAGCAACAGAGCGTCAACGCCGTCAGTGCCGTGCCCGGTGGATTCATCGCCTCGGGCCGCTCGATGGATCTGCGGCTGGGGCACGTAGGGGCGCTGTGGACCTCGCCGGACGGCAGTCGCTGGGCCAAGCAGGCCACGAAGAAGAACAAGTTCGACGAGGTCTTCGATCTGTACGGCGCGGCGGAACTCGACGGTCGGTACATCCTGCTCGGCCGGGGCAGCTCCAAGGAGCCCGACGATCCCGGCTCCCATCTCTGGCTCGGCGACCAGGGCAGCGCGCCCGAGGTCGAGTACAAGGGCGGCGGACCGGCGGCCTTCGTGGGCACGTGGACATGGGGCCACGGTTCCCTGGTCATCGACCGCGAAGGCCACTTCACATATCGCTGGCGTCTCTTCCGCCCCTGCGAGACCGAACCGGCTCCCTGCGACAAGGACACCGTGTGGGGCGGCAAGGCGACCGGCACGCTCACGGGCGACGGCGGCACCCTTCGCGGCAAGCTGAGCACCACCAACCGGCCCGACGATCCGAACTACCGTCAGGGCGCGACCATCGAGGTGAAGCGGATGCCGTACAGCGCCGTCTTCGTACGGGTGGACGGCGATGAGCACGGTTACTTCTGCGCGGCGGGTACGGAAGACCTCCGCTGCCTGGCACCGCACGAATAGTGGGGTAGCAGGATCTGGAACGTGGTGCCCTGGCCAGGGATGGAGTGGACCTCGACGCGGCCCGCGTGGGCGGTGACCAGGGAGTCGACGATGGCGAGGCCGAGGCCGGCGCCGCCGGTGGTGCGGGCGCGGGAGGTGTCGGCGCGGTAGAAGCGTTCGAAGATGCGGCGGGTCTGCTCCTCGGTGAGGCCCGGGCCCTGGTCGGCGACCTCCAGCACGGTGTGGTCGTCGAGGGTGCCGACGCCGATACGGATGGCAGTACCGGAAGGTGTGTGCGTGACGGCGTTGCCGACCAGGTTGGTGACGACCTGGCGGAGGCGGGCCTCGTCGGCGAGGGCGGGCGCCGAGGCGGGTGGGCCGTCTCCGTGCGGGCCGGTGAGGGTGACCGGGCGGCTCGCGTCGAGGGCGCGTACGTCGTGCAGGGCGTCGGCGGCGAGGGTGCGCAGGTCGGCGGGGGCCAGGTCCAGGGCGAGGGGAAAGCCGGTCGCGGGGTGGTCGGCGCCTTTCCCAGCGGCCTGGAGGGAGCGTCCGTCGAGGCGGGCGAGCAGGAGCATGTCCTCGACGAGCCGGGTGAGGCGTTCGGACTCGCGTGCTATGCGGGCCATCGTGTCGTCGATGTCCTGGCGTTCGGGCAGGGCGCCCATGCGGTGCAGATCGGTCAAACCCTTGATGCCGGCGAGCGGGGTGCGCAGTTCATGGCTGGCGTCGGCGACGAAGCGGCTCATCCTCGCCTCGGACTCGGCGCGGGCGGCGAAGGCCGTCTCGATCTGGCCGAGCATGCCGTTGAGGGCGGCGGCCAGACGGCCGATCTCCGTCCCCGGACCGGCCAGTTCGGGGACCCGGCGGGACAGATCGCCGCCCGCGATCTCGGCGGCGGTCTGCTCGATCCTGGTGAGCGGGCTCAGCCCGGAGCGGACCGCGAACCAGCCCGCCGCCACCAGCAGGACGAGCAGACACAGCCCGGCGGTCTGATGGATCCGCCACATGCGGTCCGCCGTGCCGTCCACCTGAGCCATGGAGATGGACACGACCATGCTGCCGGTGGCACCGTCGGCCGAGGCCGTCCCCGAGACACCCGTCAGTGCCGAACGGTCGACCCTGGGCACGGCGATCACCCGCCAGCGCGTGTCGCCCCCGGAGCTGTCGGCGGTGAACGGGCGGCCGTCACGCGCGGTGACCACCGCCTTGTCCAGCTTCGGCAGTACCGGGCCCTGTGCGTCGCTCGAACGGTTCTCGCCGGCGAGCGACGAGATGCTGCTCTCCACCGTGCCGTCGTCGGCGACGTACGTGATGACGGGGTTGCCGAGTACGTCCGTGCTGAAGTCGGCGAGGCCGGACGGCGGGGTCCGTTCGGCCCCGGTCCGCGCGATGGTGGGCGGCAGCAGAGCGAACACCTGGGCGGAGGAGCGGAGTTGGGTGTCGAGCCGGTCCTCCATACAGGCGCGCAGGGCGGTTCCGCTGACGACGCTGAAGGCCGCGATTCCGGTGGTGAGCAGGGCGACGGCCAGGAGCAGGACCCGGCCGCGCAGCGATGCCCGCGCCCACAGACCGCGGATCCGCCGCATGCTCATGCCTTGGGTCCGCGAAGTACGTAGCCGACGCCGTGCACGGTGTGGATCAGTTTCGGGCCGCCGTTGTCGATCTTCCGGCGGAGATAGCTGATGTACGTGTCGACGATGCCGGTGTCGCCGTCGAAGTCGTAGTCCCATACGCGGTGCAGGATCTGTGGCTTGGTGACCGTGCGACCGGCGTTGCTCATCAGGTAGTGCAGGAGCCGGAATTCGGTGGGTGTCAGGCGTATCGGTTCGCCCGCCCTCGTCGTCTGCACGCCTCCGAAGTCGAGTTCCAGGTCGGCGACGCGCAGCAGCGCGGTGGGGTCTCCGCTGGTGCGCCGCAGTACGGCGTGGATGCGGGCGATCAACTCCTGGAGGTCGAAGGGTTTGGTGACGTAGTCGTCGCCGCCCAGGACCAGGCCCTCGATCTTGTCCTGGGTGGCGTCGCGGGCGGTGAGGAACACGACCGGGATGTGACCCGTGCGGGCCGAGGGCCGAGGCCGGTGCTGTGCGCGCAGCCGCCTGATCACCTCGAAGCCGTCCAGGTCCGGGGAGCATCACGTCCAGCAGGACCAGGTCGGGCGAGTTGTCCCGGGCGCCTTCCAGGGCCTCCTGGCCGGTGCTCGCGGCGGCCACGGTGAACCCGGCGTGCCGCAGGGCCGCGCAGAGCAGTTCCCGCACGGTGGGCTCGTCGTCCACGACGAGCAGGTTGACGCCCGTGATGGCGGACCGGGCCGGTTCGTGCCCGGCCCGGTCGGTGCGCAGGGTGGACCGCTCAACTGCTGCCAACGGGTGCCTCCATCGGGCCGGAATCCGCACCCTGCTCCGCCGTTGCCGAGGCACTGCTGCCCGTGGCGGCCGAGGTCCTGCGCGGGAGGATACGGAAGGGGAACGTCTTCGCCGCGTAAAGCCCCCCGAGCCGTCCGCGCCCACCGGACTCGCCCTGCCCACCGGACTCGCCCTGCCCGCCGGCTCCCCCGACCCCAGTCGCGGGCTTCCTCTGCGTCCGCCGCTCGCGCAACCCGCGCAGCAGGCTCCCCCCGAGCCCAGCCGCAGTGCCGACGACCAGCCCGGACACCACCGTCCACAGCACACTGCCGCTGAGTTCCGCCTCCATGCCGCCCATTTCGCTGCCGAACACGCTGATCCCGAAGTGACCGGACACGCCTGCGAGATGGGCGGCCAGGCCGAGGACGACGGCCGTGACGATGCCGAAGCGCTCGGCGAAACCGAGGTGCGGGCCGAAAGGGCCGCGGTAGCGGTGCAGCGGCGGTGTGTGGGCCGGGTCCGTGGCGCGGGTCGCGGCGTAGGCGCAGGCCAGCAGGATGACACCGGTCACCGTGAGGGCTGCGAGCCACAGCGGCCAGCCGCCGGCCGACAACTCCCTGAGCTGCTCGGTGCGGTCGGGCCGACTCGTGGGTTGCTCGCCGCCACCCAGGCCGCCCATGCCACCCATGCCGCCCATCAGGGAGGCGAGCGGGTTGCCGCCCTCGGACTGCACCTGCTGGGTCCCGGCCGTCCACGGGGAACCCAGGCCCAGGGTCAGGAACACCGCCAGCGCGTTCGGCAGCAGAAGCAGGGCCGCGCCCGCCGCCGTCCCGGCCCGGCCGCCGACCGCCATCCCGACGAACGTCACCAGCGCCAAGGGGACGACCGCCAGGAGGAGGAGGGTCCGTACGACGGCCGAGAGGCCCGGCGCCCACGCGGGCCGCATCCGGTCCACCACCCCGCCCAGGGGCAGCCGGACCCTCCTGGCGACCACACATCCCAGAGCGAGCACCACGGCCGCCCACACCAGCGCACCCAGCATCGCCGAGCCCACGTGCACCTGATAGGTCATCGCCGACTCGGACGCCGTACCGGCACCGCCGCCGAGACCGCCGAGCCCGCCACCGAACAGGCCGCCCAGCGGATCGTCGGTGCCGCCCATGCCCTCGGGCAGCGCGCCGCCGAAGCCCCCGAAGCCGCCCGCGCCACCGGAACCCGTGTCCTGGCCGCCGCCGAGACCGCCCATCGCCGACATCGGCATGGTGAACGTCCCGCGCCCGAGTCGCGCCACGGTCGCGAAGGCGAGCAGGGCCGCAGCCCCGGCTCCGGCGGCGCGCACGGCCAGTTCACGCATGTCGGGCCGCCTGTGCCGCAGCCGCCGGGAGAACGCCGGCCACAGCACGACGGCGCCCGCCAGCGTCACACCGAGCGGCACCACATCGGCCGCGCCGCTCATCGAGGGGCTCATCCCGCCCCCGCCGCCGAACAGGCCGGCCAGCGCGTCCAGCCCCGAGCCCGTCGTTCCCGGCTCTCCCGACCCGCCCGGGCCCGCGCTCACCGAGCCCCCGACGGCCATGGCGGTCACGGCCGCCGTCAGCCGCCACAACGACCCGGCCTCCCCCGCATCCATCAGCGACAGTGCCAGCGCGGACACCCCCGCCATCACGACCACCGCGCACAGCACGGCCGCAGCCCCTTCGAGGGCGTTGCGCAACGGACCGTCCGGCTGCCCTGCCACAGCGGTTCTGGCGGGGCCACCGGTACGGGGTCGGGTATGGGCGTGGGCGTGGGACGTGACGGCCGACATGTCAGAAGCACTCCGCTCGCTTCGAGGAAGGGGGGAACACGCGGCGCCGTACAGGGGAATCGGGGGAGATACGGCGCCACGTACCCCGGGGGGCTCGCACAGACTGTCGGCCTCGAATGCCATGTTCCGGAGAGGTTCTGGGAGGTTTCTGAGAGCCTGTGGAAGACACCGCACGTCATGTGCCGTGCGGGGGCGGACAGTCGCCGCGTTTCCCAGGAACTTCCCAGAAACCCTGTCGGTGAGACCGGGCAACGGCAGGGACGGTGACCGTCACGGTCAGGCCTCCGCCCTCAGGTCAGCCGACCACCCGGCTAGCGCTACCCGATCGCTTTCTCTTGCGCGTCCCCTTCCTACGGCTCCGTCCCGAGGGCTGCCGGATCGCCGGCACTCCTAGGATGGCTCCCCTGCCATCCCTTCCAGCCGACCACCACGGGGACCGATGTCACGGCCGAACCTGACCACTTCCCTCGCCACCCGGCTGGTGGAGCTCTTCCGCCGCAGTGGCCTCGAGCAGGGCTCGCACGTCACCGAGCAGTGGGCGGCCGACACTCTGGAGGTCTCCCGTACGCCCGTGCGCAAGGCCATGGTCTTCCTGGCCGAGGTCGGCATCCTGGATCGGGTCCCCAACCGCGGCTTCTTCCTCGCCCAGGACGTCGGCGCCCTCACCCGGCCCGACCTGAGCGGGGACGCGGACGTGGAACAGACGGCGTACTTCAAGATCGCGGACGACCATGTGGGCGGACGCTTCACCGGCTCCTTCACCTCGGCCGACATCGGCCGTCGCTACCGTCTCACCGCGCGCCAGGCGGACCGGGTACTGGCCCGGATGGAGAGCGAGGACCTCGTACGGCGCAAGGCCGGCGGCCGGGGCTGGGAGTTCCAGCACGTCATGGCCACCGTCGAGGCGCACGCCCAGAGTTACCGCTTCCGGATGATCGTCGAGCCGGCCGCGCTGCTGGAGCCGGACTTCACCGTGGACGCCGACGCCTTCGCGCAGCACCGGCAGCAGCAGGAGGCCCTGTTGCACGGGGACATCCTGCTGCTTCCGCGCGCCGAGCTGTTCCAGGTCAACGCCTCGTTCCACGAGATGCTGGTCGGCTGCTCCGGCAATCAGTTCCTGCTTGACGCCGTACGCCGCCAGAACCGGCTGCGGCGGCTGATCGAGTACCGCCACCAGGTCGACCGCTCCCGCCTGGCCCAGCAGGCACGCGAGCATCTGCGGCTGCTGGACCTGGTCGAGAACGGTGACCTGAAGGAGGCCTCGGCCTTTCTGCACGAACACCTCGACAAGGTGCGGTCGATCAAGACCGGTGCAGGACCGGAGGCGTAGTCGGCCGCCCGGTGGCTACCGCCTGCTGCGCCTGCCGACCCCGATCGGGGCAGTCAGCAGGATCAGCCCCAGGCCGAGGACGGCCAGGCCGCACCAGGACACGGCCGGGAGGCGTTCGCCGAAAACGGTGACGCCCAGGACAGCCGCGACGGCGGGCTCGCCCAGGGTCAGTGACGTGGCCAGCGACGCGTGGGTGCGGCGCAGTCCCCGCCCGAAGAGCCGGTAGGCCAGGCAGACGGTGAACAGGGCGAGGTACCCGGCCACCGCCGCACCGCGCGCGGTGGCGAGCCAGTGCGTGTCGACCAGCAGCACGAGCGGCAGGACGAGCAGCCCGGCCGCGCCGAACAGCACACCGATCACCGCGTCGGACGGGTGTCCGCGCGTGATGAGCCTGCCGCTGATCAAGGCGTAGACGGCGTACGAGAGCCCGCCGCAGACGGCGAGCGCCACGCCCGTCAGATCCGTCGGCGTGGTGTGTCCGGCGAGCCCGGGGCCGAGCACCAGCAGGGTGCAGCCCAGGACAGTGGCCGCGGTGGCGCATGTCCAGCGTGCGGTCGGCCTGGCCTGTCCGGTGCTCCAGGCCAGCAGTCCGGCGAAGACCGGCGCGCTGCCCAGCGCGATCACGGTGGTCACGGCGACGCCGGTCCGGGCGACGGCGGGGTAGAAGGTGACCGGGTATCCGGCCACCGCCAACGCGCCGAGGGCCAGCAGCCACAACTCCCCGCGAGTGCAGGCGGCGGGCAGCGAACGGGCGCCTCGGGAGGTGAGGAACAGCAGAAGGCCGCCGAGGCTGAGACCGGCGCAGCCGATGGCCGCCGCCGGTGCGTCGGTCGGGGCCAGGGAGCCGGCGGCGCCGGTCGTGCCCCACAGCAGGGCTGCGGTGAGGATGGGCGCGGGACCGCCGAGGAATCCGGTGCGCGAGGGGCGCCGGCCGGCGGTCGGGCGCGTGAAGGACAAGGGGGAAGTGCGGTTCGGCACAGTCGTGAACTTCCGTCGTCGAATGCGTCTGGGACTCGGTCCGAAACGGGCGCACGACAACAGCCCCTGACCGCCCTGCGGGTCGGTCGGGGCCGGGGAATCAAGCCGTCAGTGTCTGCGCCCGGTCAGGCGCAGAGGGGCGGCAGAACGACGTGCCAGTAGGTGTTCACGCCGCGATGCTATCCGGCCGGGACGCGACCGTCGGCGCCGGACCTCACCGAGGTCGGCGGCCCCTTCACTCCCTCCGCCCGGGAGCTCCCGCCCGCAGGCCGTCCATGATGAGGTCCAGGAGGCGGGTGGTCCGGGGCTGCCAGTCCCCTGCGCGGTCGATCTGCCAGAGGCCGGGGACACCTGTCCGTCGCGTTTCCCGACAGCGGACAGGTGTCCGCTTGCATTCACGATAGCGGGGCCTGCGGCCGATACGACCGGCCGGTGGAGTGCGCCGCGCCCCATGACGGGCGCCCTGTGGGTACGCCTCGTTCCCCCACGTCTCCTGAGGGAGCCGCCCGATGGCGACCATCGCCGACGCCGTCGGGCACGCGACCGCCCTACGCCACCGCTCCTTCTCCGACCGCCCCTCCCCGACCGCGCCCCCACGCCGGGCGCTCGTCACGCTTGGCCTCGGCGCGGGGTCGACCCACCGGGCCGAAGAGGGCCGTGGCCTGCACCGTCGCGGCCGTGAGCGGCAGTGCCCCCTCCCGCCCCTGGCACCGCCCTCGCCGCCGACCTCGACAGCAGCTGAACCTGGCCGCCCGGGCAGGGCCGGGTGTTCGCCTCGGGCCGGGGGCACTGCGGCGATCGGCATCGCCCTCGACGGGTACGGTCGCCTTCCGTGGCGGGTGGCGAGAGGGGCCGAGGGACGCGCGTGTCGTCAGAGGCCCGCGGATCGGCTCGGTCGGCTCTGGGCACCGCCGGGCACGGCCGCCACCTGGTCCAGGAACGCGTCCACCAGGTCATGCGCCCGCTGCCGGGAGTCGTCCCGGAGGGCGATGGTGTCGGAAAGGAGCCGGTCGGGGTCGACCCCGTTCTCCTCGGCCTGGCGTCGGCCGCCGAGGTCGAGCCACAGGTTCAGGGTCTCCTCGGTGATCTCCGGGTGGAACTGCACGCCCAGCGCCCGGCCGGTCCGGTACGCCTGTGGCCCGACGGCGCTCCGGGCCAGTTCGACGGCTCCCGGCGGCGTTTCGAAACGGTCGAAGTGCCACTGGAACCACGGGCCGGCCGGGATGAGTTCCGGTACGTCGGACTCGACCTTCGTCCAGCCGATCTCCGGGCTCGGCGCCCGCTCGACCCGCCCACCGAGGGCGGTCGCCAAGGCCTGGGAGCCGAAGCAGATGCCGAGGACGGGGATGTCCAGGGTGTGCGCGGTGCGCAGCAGGTCCAGTTCGCCGTCGATCCAGGGGGCGACCGAGCCGCGGTCGTACACGGACCAGGGGGCTCCGAAGGCGACCACGAGGTCGTAGTCGGTGGGGTCCGGGAAGGTGAAGTCGACGGTGGGTGTGCGGTGGCGCTCGGCGGGGACGACCGTCAACTCGTCGATCGAGTAGCCGAGTCGGGCGATCCTGTCGCCGATGGGGCCGGACAGGGAGGCGTGGTCGTGCCGGATGAGGAGAGCGCGCGGCGAAGTCGTCACGCCAGGGCCTCCACTCGTCGTACGACCTCACGGCAGAACGCGCCCACCCCGTGCTGGTCGTCGATGAACTGCGAGGGCTTCACGCAGAAGGTGGTGAAGCCCTCCGCCAGCTGTTCCGGGATCGACTCCAGCGCCTGGGCGAGGTCCGCGCACGAGGTGTCGTCGGGGAAGACCGCCCGGGTGCCGCCGATCATCTCCAGGTCGGCTATGTCCCGCCCGGCGGCCGCCATCGCGTCCGCCAATTTCCGCATCTCATCCGGCGTGGGGCGGCCGAGCGGGTTGAAGGCATGGCCGTGGCGCACGATGCGGCGGACCATCGCGTCGTGCATGCCCGCCCCGCCGATGCACAGGCGCGGGCCGTCGGGGTGGTACGCCTTGGGCTCGAAGTACACGTCCTCGAAGGCGTAGTTCTCGCTCTTGTGCGACACGGGCGAGGGGCCCCACAGCTTCGCCCAGATCTCCAGGTGCTCGTCGAGCAGCTTGCCGCGCTTGGCGAAGGGGACGCCGAGGGCCGCGTACTCGTCGCGGCTCCAGCTCACATTGGGCAGCACCATCAGCCGGCCCTCGCTCAACAGGTCGAGGGTGCCCAGCTCGCGGGCGAGCAGCAGGGGGTGGCGCAGTGGCGCGATCACGGCCGAGGCCGCCAGTCGTACGCGTGAGGTGACCGCGGCGATGGAAGCGAGCAGGAGGAGGGAGTTGGGCCAGGGGGTGTAGGGGTCCTGGTTGCCCGGGAGGGCGTAGTCGCGGGGGTTGCCCATCACGCCGTTGGCGCCCGCGTCGGGGCCGAGCACGATGTGCTCGCTGATCATCACGGAGTCGAAGCCGGCGTCCTCGGCCTCACGGGCCCAGCGCACCAGGGCCGGCAGGTCGGCGCGGCCGCCGGTCATCGTCCAGTTCTCGCTGAGCACGAGTTGCATACGGGGGGCGTTGGTCATCGCTGGGCGTACTCCGTTCGCCATCTCGTTTGAGCCCAAACCATAGGTCGGGGGATGCCGAACCGGCAAGGCCGAACGGGAACACCGGCGCGCCGGCGTCCGGGCGCCGCTTTGCCGAGTCGAGACGTCGGGGTGGTTGCCGCCACCGGGCGCCTCGCATAACGTACGGGCCCAAACGAATGACCTCGCACTGCTCGGCGGTGCTCTCCGGAGCCGGCTTCCCCGCAACCGACCGCCCCTCCCCGTTCACTCGCCGCCCCGCGGCTCCTCCCGGATGGAGCGATCCATGTCGCGCCAGACCGCACCACCCAGCACGGCACCGACCACGCGCGTCTCCGGCACCCTCTCGCTCACCGATGTGGTGGCCCAGTCCGTGGGCTTCATGGGCCCGGTCTTCTCGGTCTCCATACTTCTGCCGCAGCTGGTCGGCATCACCACCGCCACCGGCAACGGCGCGGGCGCCGCCGCCCCGCTCGCCGTGCTCATCGGCACGATCGGCATGCTGGCCATCGGCTGGATCGTCGCCGCCTACGCCCGCCGCATCCACGCCGCCGGATCGCTCTACAACTACGTCACCGACGGCTTCGGCGCCCGCCTCGGCGCGGCCGCCGGTTACGTCTACTACCTGGGCGTCCTCGTCCTCGGCGCGGGCATCGCCGTACTGATCGGCGGCACGCTGTACGACAACCTCAAGGCCGAGTTCGGCTTCGACGCCGTGCCCGTGTGGGCCTGGCAGCTGATCGTCCTGGCGGTTCTCGTCGCCATCGTGCACATCGGCGTCCAGGTCTCGGTGAAAGTGCAGCTTGCGCTCGCGCTGGTCTCCATGGTGGTCCTGGCCGTCTTCTTCGTGTACATGATCATCAAGGTGGGCGGTGACAACAGCCTGACCCCCTTCAAGCCCTCCAGCTCCGCGCAGGGCCTCAGCGGTATCGCCTTCTCGGTGATCTACGGCGTGCTGCTGTTCACCGGGTTCGAGGCCGCCGCCAACCTGGCCGAGGAGACGGCCGACTCCAAACACTCCATCCCCCGGGCCGTCCTCATCTCCCTCCTCGTCTCCGCCGCGTTCTTCCTGCTCGGCTGCTACGCCCAGATCGCCGGTTTCCACTTCGACGTGTCCGCGGTCGCGGAGAACGCGGGCGCCCCGCTCGTCGCCCTCGCCTCGCCGGGCGCGTACGGCGCCACCTGGCTGGCCCGGCTCGTCGAACTGGTCATCCTCCTCGACATGCTGGCCGTCTACATCGGCGTCTCCGTCTCCGTGACCCGAGGCGTCCTGACGATGGCCCGCGACGGCTGGCTGCCCCGCCCGCTCGCCCGCGTCAGCGCGCGCCGGGGTACACCGATCGGGGGCACGATGGTGGTCGGCGGCGCGTATCTGCTGATCGTCCTGGTCAGCCAGGCCTTCCCGAAAGCCGTCTCCGTGCCGGGTCTGCCGGACTACTTCAGCTGGTACGCGTGGCTGTCGGCGTTCGGCATCATCTGTCTGGCCGCGATCTACTTGACCCTGTGTCTGGGCGCCCCGCGCGGGCTGCGCGGCCAGGTCGCCCCCGCCAAGGTGTGGGCGGCAGCGACCATCGGCGTGGTGATCACCGGCGGGGCCCTCTTCGGAGCCGTCTACCACGTGCCCGCCCCCACCATCTGGGCCGCGTGGGCGGCGATCGGCTGGGCGGTGCTCGCGCTGGCGGCCGGGTTCCTGGTCAAGTCGCGTACGGCGGTGGCACGTTGAAGCCCGTCTATCTGGTGGCCGGGGCCAGCAGCGGCATCGGCGCGGCCGTCGCCGTCCGGGCAGCCGAGGCCGGGGCCCGGGTCGCCGTCTGCGGCCGTCGCCGCGAGGCCCTGACGGCGGTCGCCGACCGCTGCGGCGCCACCGCGCACGTCGCCGACGTCACCCGGCGCGAGGACGTGGAGCAGCTGATCGACGCGGTCGTACGCGAACACGGCCGCCTCGACGGGGTCGTGGCGAACGCCGGTGTCATGCGCCCCGGCGGGGTCCTCGACCTGACGCACGACGACTGGGACGCCACCCTGCGCACCAACCTCACCTCCGTCTTCCTGCTCGCCCGCGCCTCCATCGGCCAACTGATCGCCGCCCGGGGCTCGTTCGTCACGGTCGGCTCGATCGCCGGGCTGCGCGCCCCCACGGGCATGTCCGCCTACGCCGCCTCCAAGGCGGGCGCGGCGATGCTGACCAGCACCATCGCCGCCGAGTTCGGGCCGCTCGGGGTGCGCGCCAACACCGTCTCCCCCGGCTGGACCCGCACCGAGATGGCCGACGAGGAGATGCGCGAGTTCGGCGGCCCGCTCGGCATGGGCGTCGACGAGTCGTACGAGGCGGTCACCGCGCTCGTCCCGCAGCGCCGGCCGGCCACGGCGGAGGAGATCGCCGACGCGGTGCTGTGGCTGCTGGGCCCGAACTCCTCGTACGTCAACGGCACTACCCTCGTGGTCGACGGGGGAACGACGATCGTCGACCCGGGCGCGCTGCCGTTCGACTTCCGCATCACCCCCCGTAAGGACTGAGGATGGAACTGAACCTGGCGGGCCGTACGGCCCTGATCACCGGCGGCGCGAGCGGTATCGGCCGCGCCGTCGTCACCGCGCTGCTCGACGAGGGCGTACGGGTCGTCGTGCTCGACCGCGCCGAGCGGCCGGCGGACGTGCCCGAGTCCGTGCGCTGGCACTCGGGGGACGTCACGGACGAGGAGGCGGTCGCGGCGGCCGTGCGGGACAGCGGCGACCTCTCCATCGCCGTGGGCTGCGCGGGCATCTCCGGGCCCGTGGGCAAGGCGCCCACCGAGATCGGCCGCGACGACTTCGCCCGCACCCTCGACGTGAACCTGACCGGCCAGTTCCTGCTGGCGAAGCACGCGGCGGCGGCCATGCGGGAGCGCGGCGGGGGCGCGATCGTCTTCCTCGCCTCCGACTCCGGTTTCGTCGCCGCGCCCGGCATGGTCGCGTACTGCGCCTCGAAGGGCGGCCTGCTGATGCTGGCCAAGGCCCTGGCGACCGACCTCGCCGACGACGGCATCCGGGTCAACTGCGTGGCCCCGAGCGTCGTCGACACCCCCATGTCCCGCGCCGACCTCGGCCTGACCGAACAGGGCTTCGACGGCCAGCCCTTCCCCGTGCACCAGCCGGAGGAGGTCGCCGCGGCCGTCTGCTACCTCGCCTCGGACCTGGCGCGCGGCGTCAACGGCACCACACACGTACTGGACTTCGGGGGCCTGGCGAGGTCGACCTTCCCGGCGTGAACGAGAAGTCGGGCGCCAGGGGCCGCTGATCACCCGCGAAGGCCGTGTCGAGCTGGTGGTGGAGCGAGTCCAGCCGACCAGGGCCTGCCTCGCGCCCGCCCACGAACCCGGTCGTCAGCCGCCCGGACCCCCGCTGCCCAGCACCAACCGCAGCGTGTCGGTCAGTACCGCCGTGGGCACGGCCGGATCGGCGATCCGCTGGATGCCGATCCCGATGCCCAGGCTGAGCAGGGCCAGCGCGGCGGCCTCGGCCGGCATGGCCGGTGAGGTGCCCAACTCGCGGGCCAGGGAGTCGAGGAGCTGGGCCAGCGCCTCCCGGATCACTCCGACGCGTGCCGTGATCTCGCGTCGGAGCTCCTCGTCATGCCGTGCGGCGGTGAGGAACTCGACCTCCAGCGTCGTCCAGGCCTCGTCGCCGATGTGGGCCTCGCCCCAGGCCGCGAAGGCCGCGAGGCGGTCGTCGATCCCGGCGTCGCGCAGCACGGCGTCCGCGAGCAGCGTCAACTGTTCGGCGCGGATGTCGTCGAGGACGGCCAGACACAGATGGCCCTTGCCGCGGAAGTTGGAGTAGACGGCGCCCTTGGAGTAGCCGGCCGCCTCCGCGACCTGGCTGAGGGACGTGGCGCCGTAACCGTCCCGCAGGAAGAGCTCCCGCGCGGTGGCCACGAGCCGCTCGCGCGTACGTTCCTGGCTCTCGGCCCGGCTGAGGCGGGCGGCCATGTCCCGCTCCCTTCCCTGTTCCCTGCGCGGCTTCCCCGAGAAGTCTTCGTTCCACGTGACTTGCCCGAGGGAGCTTCGCTCTCCGTGACCGGCTGCCCCGGGGAAGTCCTTCGGATCTTATCTCCGTCGCGGGCTGCCACCTACATTCGGATACCGCTAGTATCCCGATTCCATTGGTATCCCGAGCAGCCGGAGAACTCCGTGACCCCACTTGGCGCGCCAACACCCCCTTCCCGCGGACTCGTACTGGGCTGCGGCGGAACCCTCGGCGCGGCCTGGACGGTCGGCGCCCTGCACTCGCTCCAGGAAGCCCTCGGGTGGGACCCCCGTGACGCCGAGGTCCTGCTGGGCACCTCGGCGGGGGCGGAGCTGGTGTCCCTGCTGGGCGGCGGGATCGGGGTGGCAGACCTGCTGTCGGCGCAGCTCGCCGACGAGGACGCCCGCCCCGAACTGGTCCGGCACTTCGCCACTCCGCCCCGGGCACTCCCACCCCGGCCGGCGCTCTTCCCCGGGTCACCGCCCTTGGCACGCCGAGCCCTGCGGCGCGACGCCCCCACACTGGCGGGCCTCTCCGGGTTGCTGCCCCAAGGGCGTGGCGAGGCGCACTGGCTGGCGGCCCTCGCCGACTTCCTGACGCCGCCCGGGCAGTGGGTCCGGCATCCGGCGACCTGGCTGGTGGCGGCCGACTTCGACACGGGACGGCGTACGGTCTTCGGGCACCCCGACGCCCGACCGGTCGCGCTGCGCGACGCGCTCCGCGCCTCCTGGGCCGTCCCGGGCTGGTTCCCGCCCGTACGCATCGACGGCCTGCGCTACGCGGACGGCGGCATCCTCTCCACCGCCTCCGCCGACGTCCTGGCCCCCCTGGGGCTCGACGAGGTGTACGTGATCGCTCCGATGAGTTCGGCGACTCCCGTGCCCCGACGGGGGCTTGGCCGTGCGGAGGCCCTGCTGCGCCGCGCCATGACCCGCACCCTGGACGCCGAGTGCGCCGCGCTGCGGGCGGTGGGCACCAGGGTCGTCCGTATCGAGCCCACGGCCGCCGATCTGCGGGTGATGGGCGGCAACTTCATGGACCCGAGGCGTCGTCCGACGGTCCTGGAGACCGCGCTGCGCACCACCCGGGCCGTGGTCCGCGACAGCCTCGCCGCCTCGTCCGCCGGACGACAGGCGCCCGGCCACCGCCCGAACGCCCGGACAGGAGCCTGACATGCCGCACCAGGACGAGCCCACCACGTCCGTCGTCCGCGAGACCCACCACGTCGAGGCGCTGATCATCGGCAGCGGCCTGTCCGGCATCGGCGCGGCCGTCACCCTGCGCAACGCCGGCGTGCGGGACCTGGCCGTCATCGAGAAGGCCGACGACCTCGGCGGCACCTGGCGGGACAACACCTACCCGGGCTGCGCCTGCGATGTCCCGTCCGCCCTGTACTCGTACTCGTTCGCCCCCAACCCCGAGTGGACGCGCGCCTTCGCCGGCCAGCCGGAGATCCGCGCCTACCTACGCGACACGGCGGCCAGGTACGGCATCACGCCCCTCATCCGCTTCGGCACCGAAGCGATACGCGCGCAATGGGACCCGGGGGCCGCCCGCTGGCGCGTCGAGACGAACCGCGACCACTACACCGCCCGCTTCCTGATCGCGGCGGCGGGCCCCTGGCACGAGCCCCGACTCCCGGACATCCCCGGCCTGGCCGACTTCCCCGGCGAGGTCTTCCACTCCTCCCGCTGGCGCCACGACCACGACCTCACCGGCGCGCGTGTCGCCGTCATCGGCACCGGCGCCTCGGCCGTGCAGTTCGTACCGGCGATCCAGCCGCGCGTCGGCCGACTGCATCTGTTCCAGCGGACCGCCCAGTGGGTACTGCCGAAGCCCGACCACTATGTGCCGCACGCCGAGCGACGGCTGTTGCGGCGCTTCCCCGCCGCCCAACGGGCCCTGCGGAACGCGGAGTACGGGGCGCTGGAGACCCTGGGCCTGGGTTTCCGCCACCCGTCCCTCCTGCGCGCGGTCCAGAAGCTGGGCTCGTTGCACCTCAGGGCCACCGTGAAGGACCCACGGCTGCGCCGGGCGCTGACCCCCGACTACACACTGGGCTGCAAGCGGCTCCTGCTCTCCAACTCGTACTATCCCGCCCTCACCCGGCCCAACGTCAGCGTCCACGCGACGGCGGTCGAGGCGGTCCGGGGCAGCCGCGTCGTCGGCGCCGACGGCAGCGGCGCGGACGTCGACACGATCATCCTGGGCACCGGTTTCCACATCCTCGACATGCCCATCGCGGGGCGGGTCCTCGACTCCGACGGTGCCAGTCTCGACGACCACTGGAAGGGCAGCCCGGACGCCTATCTCGGCACCACCGTCAGCGGCTTCCCCAACGCGTTCGTCCTCCTCGGACCGCACCTCGGCACCGGGCACTCCTCCGCCTACATGGTCCTGGAAGCCCAACTCGACTATCTGGCGGGCGCGGTACGCCACTTCCGCGCCGCGGGCTGGACCAGCATGGACGTACGCCCCGAGGTCCAGGCCGCATTCAGTGCCGAGGTGCGGCAGGCCCTCTCGACGACCGTGTACAACACCGGCGGCTGCTCCAGCTACTACCTCGACGTCAACGGGCGCAACAGCTTCAGCTGGCCCTGGTCGACGGGCCGGATGCGCCGACGGCTCGCCGAGTTCGATCCGGAGGCGTACACGGCCACCTCAGAGAACAGTAATCGTTTGCTCTAGAACACTCCGGACGATCGGCTCAACGGGTACTCAATAGGCCCGCCCGTAGCAACTCCCGTAGCTGGGCGGCCATTGACCGAACTCGCGTCCCCTCATAGCGTGGAATACGTTTACTCCCCAGAGCCGGGGACAGTTCCGCCGAAAGGACGCTCGGCCATGTCAGAGACCATCCACCGCAGATCCCTCCTGAAGGCCGCCGCAGGCGCGGCGGCCACCGGATGGCTCTGGCAGGGCGGCGGCCACGCCCGGGCGGCCGAGTCCGCCGACGAGACCGTGTCGGCCGGTACCGGAGCGACCGGCTCCCGACCGGTCGGCACCGGTCCCCTCGACACCCTCGTCCTCGGCGACGGCGCGTCCGAAAGAGCGCACGGGCTGACCAGCACGCTCTCCGACGTGGTCACCGGCGGGCTGGACCAAGCGGCACGAGTGCTCAACGCGCCCGAGACCCCGGGGTTCTGGGGCGGCACGCTCGCCGCGACGATGGCGTGCAGCCCCAAGGGCGCCACCTACGTCACCGTCAAGTTGTGGGGCTCGGAGGGCGGCGCGGACCTGGGCCGGCTCCAGTTGTTCGCCGAGGGCAAGCAGGTCGGCCACTACCACCTGGGCGCCGTCGACCCCCTCGACATCGCGAGTGACGACCCGCGCAGCCCGGGACGGTTCTTCTTCCACACGCTGCCCCTGCCAACCGACCTCACCAAGGGCAAGAAGTCGATCGCGCTGGAGGTCCGCGCCATGGGCCGGATCGCCGGGTACGCGGCCACGGCGGAGGCCTACTACAAGAACGTCGAGGGCCCGAGCCGCACGATCTACCGCCTCTACACCCACCACGAGCCCCACTTCGACCCCGCCGACGACGACCTCACCGGCACCCTGCCGACCGCGACCACCCGCCCCTCCCCCGGCAGCGAGATCGTCGACACGATCAACGCGCGCGTCCTGGCCAGGGCCGCGTCCGAGGCCTCCCGCACCAGCCCCCAACTCGACCTGTGGTACCTGGACTTCCTGGCTCGCGCCTCCACCATGCCGTCGACGGCCGCGTACCGGAACATCGCCGTGCCGCCACAGATCGCGCGCAGCCTCGACGGCGTCTACTGGAGGTACCTCGCCGACTCCACGGTGATGACCGGCTCCAGCCAGCAGTGGATGGGCCTGGGACGGGCGGGCCTGGTCCTGCTGGCCCTCGGCGACGCCTTGGAGCCGCTGCTGGACGAGCCGGTCCTCGGCTCGCCGTACGGTCTGAGCAACCCGGGCTTCGAGTTCGGTATGACCGGCTGGAAGTCCGCCACCTGGTCCGGCAGCGGTACGGCCTCGCGCGACACCAGCGTGTACCGCACCGGCCACGCCTCCGCGAAGGTGACGATCCCCGTCTCGGGCACGGTCGGCTACAGCACCTCGGCGAAGCTTCCGGTGGACCAGGGGACGTACACGTACGGCGCCTGGATCAAGACGGACGGGGTGGGCACCAGCGGCGCCTGCCTCGACGTCCTGTTCCACGACGCGAACGGCACGCTCGTAGGCACGGACAACAAGGTCCACGCCGCTGCCGGCACCCACGACTGGGAGCACGTGACGGCCACGCTCGTCA
The DNA here is from genome assembly GCF_030294945.1 of Streptomyces graminofaciens. NCBI lineage: Bacteria > Bacillati > Actinomycetota > Actinomycetes > Kitasatosporales > Streptomycetaceae > Streptomyces > Streptomyces graminofaciens. The sequence goes on from NZ_AP018448.1 coordinate 1,200,323, forward strand.
CACCCGCCACGGCCACGCAGGTCACCCTCGGTGTCCGTCTGTCGGGCGCGGGCACCGCCTGGTTCGACGATCTGACCATGACGGCGCCCAGCGGCTCGGCGTACGCGCCGGTCGTCCGCCGGGCCGCCTGGGCGAAGATGCTCCTCGACAGCCGCGAGTACTGGCGGCAGAACTTCCCGCAGTACACCAACCAGGCCATCATCTGCGCCATCGGCCTCTGCCTCGCCGACCGCGGACTGTCCCGGCTCGGCTCCGACGCCGCCTGGGGCGAGAAGAAGGCCCGCGACTATGTCTACCAGTCCGTCGGCCTGGTCCCCTGGCTCGGCCCGGAGAAGGCGGACGGCACCCCGACCAAGCCGCTCGGCGGCTCGTACCACCAGGTCACCAAGAAGGGCATCTCCAAGGAACTCGGTTACGCGGGCAGCTACGGCGAGCTCCAGGAGTGGCTGTCGCTGGTGTACGACGCGGTGACGGGCATCGGCGGCGTGGAGGACGGCACCTTGCGCGACCACCTGGTCAAGATGGCCAAGGCGCGCATGGTCTTCCGCCACCCGGCCCTGGACCGCGACGGCTACCGGGCGATGCGGCTGGAGACCGTGGTCGGCTGGCGTGACAGCGAGTACCCGGGCAAGGTCGCCTACGACGAGGACACCAAGTGGGACGGCCACGCCCTGAAGATGGCCGCGCTGGTCAAGGACCCCGACCTCACCTCGTACGCGCGGCAGTCCGTCGCCGACGGCCAGGCGTTCCAGTCCCTGAAGGACTCCCACGGGATGACGGTCTCCGCCCGCACCAACCTCAATCTGCTGAGCACCGCCGACGACTACGCGTACATCAGCGGGGCCACCGGCAGCGGCGCGCGGCTCCCCATGACGCCCGGGTCGCCGGACTTCGTGTTCTCCGACGAGGAGAACGGCCTGGTCGCTGTCAAACACGGCGAGGAGATCCTGTACGCGTCCCTGTACTGGCGGGCCCGCTGGGGCGTCAACCGGCTCGCGCGCGTCCATCACATCGGCGCCGGGGGCGTCGAGCGGTCGGCCACGGTCTGGCAGGACGTGCGGTTCGTCGCGGACGGGCGGACGTTCACCGAGCCCGACTGGGTCAACTGGGAGTTCACCGTGGACGACCTGGACATCCCGGACGGCGGTTTCGCCCCTCCCGGCGACGCCCTGCACCAGGCGTTCGCCGGGCAGGTGCTGCCGCTGGCCGAGGCGCCCGCCGACGTCCCGGAGCGGGCGGCCGGGGTGGAGAGTCCGTACGCCGGGCGGGCCTCCTTCTACCGGTGCGTGTACGGCCCGTATCTGATCGCGATGAACACCACCGTGGACCGCGTCCACACCTTCACCACGAAGGGTTTCGGCGCGTCGACGAACCTGGTGACCGGCGCGAGGGTGAGCGAGAACGCCCAGCTTCGGTTGAGGCCGGGTACGACGGTGGTGCTGCGCAGGCGCTGAGCCGCCGGAGGGGGCGGGGGCCGGCCCCGGTACTGGTGGGCTCGTGAGCAGGTCGATCGTGGACTCGGCGGTCGAAGGGAGCTCGACCTTCGCCCTCTGCGCGGCCTCGCGCGGGCGCCGAAGCGCTTTCCTGTCCTCGGCGAGATCGACGCCGTGGTCGTCGGCGCATCGCTTGACCAGATGGTCGACTATGCGATGGTCCCAGTCGTCACCGCCGAGTTCGTTGTCGCCGCCGGTGGCCTTCACCTCCACCACGCCGTCGCCGATCTCCAGCAGCGACACGCCGAAGGTACCGCCGCCGAAGTGGATGACCACGACTGTCTCATCGTCCCGGTCCATGCCGTAGGCGAGGGCGGCGGAGGTCGGCTCGCTGATGATGCGCAGGACGTTCAGCCCCGCGATCTGGCCGGCCTCCTTGGTGGCCTGCCGCTCGGAGTGGCCGAAGTACGCCGGGACGGTGATCACCGCATCGGTGACCTGCTCGCCCAGGTACGACTCGGCGTCCCGCTTCAGCTTCTGCAGGAACCCGGCACAGGGCCGGTCTTCTACGTCCTTCCTCAAGGCGAGGCATGGTTCGCCAACTCCTCCATCGACCTGTGGCTGCGGACCCTGCACCACTACGGCCTGCACGTCGGCGTGTCCGAGACCCTCAGCGATCCGGATGACCGCGAGGACGAAGCCCTGGCCGAACTCAGCATGCTCGCCGACGAACTCAAGAAGATCGATTCACGTGCCTTCGACGGCTACAACGGGTTCATCTGGGCCGAGTTCCTCGACCGCCGGCTCTGGTAGGTGCCCGCAGCTGCCACGACGCCCAAGCGATCACTCACCGTGTCCGGCGTGCCAAGTGGCTCGCGAATACGCGACACCTCAACATGCGAGCCCACCGGTCCCGGGGCCGGGGGCCTGTCGTCGCCTCGGTCACGTCGCCCCGGTCACGTTGCCTCGTAGTGGGGCGAGAGCCGACACTTCCTGTGATCACCGGTCCGCACAGTGAAGGGATGCCCATGGCGCGTATCACCGGCCGGACGGTTCTGATCGTCGGCGCCTCGTCGGGCATCGGCGCCGACGTGGCACGCCTGCTCGCCCACGACGGCAACCGGCTGGTCGTCACGGCCCGGCGCGCCCCCGAACTGGCCGCGCTGGCGAAGGAGATACGGGCCTCGGGCGGCGACTGTCTGGACGTCGCCGCCGACGCCCTGGAACCACAGGCGGCGGCCGATGTGGTGGCGGCCGCGGTCGCGGAGTACGGCGGTGTCGACATCGCGCTGCTCAACGCGGGCCAGGGTCCGGACATGTCCATGGACCAGGTCACGGTGGCCGACGTCTCGCGGATCATGGCGCTGAACTACGACGTCGTCGTCAACTACCTCGTCCCGCTGATCGCGCAGATGGGCGGCCAGCGGGACGGGGGCCTGATCGCCCACACCAACTCGCTGGCCGGGCTCATGGGTATCCCCCGCCAGGGGCCGTACTCGGCGGCGAAGGCTGCCGCGCGCACCCTCATCGACGCGGCCCGGATCGAACTGGCGCCCAACGGCATCCGGTTCACCTCCATCCACCCGGGCTTCGTCGCCACGGAGCGCATCAGCGAGGACGGCCTGCCCAAGCCGTTCCAGATCAGCCAGGAGCAGGCGGCCCGTCATGTCGTGCGCGCCTTGGAGAGGGAACCGGCGCAGGCGTACTTCCCGTGGCCCACGGCGGCCCTGGTCCGCACGCTGCGTGCCCTGCCGACACCGCTCTCCGCGTTCGTGCTGCGGCGTCTCGCCGCGCGCTAGGTGTATTGATCACGAGCGTTGTCGGCACTCGCCGGTGCTTGATCTGGCGAAGACCTCCGGTGTGGTGGAGCTGTCCAGGGATGCACGCACAGTCAGCCGCCGCGCAGGACCCGGGACAGCCCCAGTGCCGCCGTCCGTACGGCGGGGGCCAGCTGGGCGGGGCTGAAGCGGGCACGGGGTACGGCCACCGAGAGGGCGGCGACCGTGGTGCCGCCCGAGAAGACGGGCGCCGCGATGCAGCTCACGCCCGGGGCGGCCTCCTGCTCCTCGTAGGCGAGGCCGGAGACCTGGATCTTCTCCAGGGTCATGCGCAGCCGGGCCGGGTCGGTGATCGAGTGGGGCGTCAGGCTCGGCAGTGGCCTCGACAGCACCTCCTCCGTCAGCTCGGCGCCCGAGAAGGCGAGCAGGGCCTTGCCGACGCCGGTGCAGCTCAGCGGCAGGCTGCCGCCGATGCGGGACGGCAGCTGGAGCGCCTCGTGGCCGTGGATGCGTTCGAGGTAGACCACGTCCAGGCCCTCACGCACTCCGAGGTGGACGGTCTCCCGGGTCGCCTCGAACAGGTCCTGCAGGAAGGGCAGGGCCGCCTCGCGCAGATCGAGCCGGTGCGGGACCAGCGAGCCGAGTTCGAAGAGTTTCGAGCCGAGCCGGTACTGCGGGCCCGTCCGTTCCAGCCAGCCCAGCCGGACGAGGTCCGCGGCCAGCCGGTGCACCGTGGGCTTGGGCAGGCCGGCGAGCTCCGCAAGTTCCGCGAGACGGAACGGCCCGCCGCTCGGACTGAAGCAGTCGAGGATGACGGCGGCCTTTTCCAGCATGCTTCCGCCCACGTTGTTCCGTGTCACGGAACAATGTTTGGCCCTTCGAGGGCGCACTGTCTATACCGGTAGGCACAGCCGGGTTCGTCGAAACCCAGCCTCGCCGCCCCCCTCTGGAGGAAATCCGTGTCGACCGTGCTCGACGGCGTCCGTCCGGACGCCGTGCCACCGGCCGCCGTCAAGGCCGCCGATCTGCTGGCGGAGGCCGCCCGCACCGGGTCCGCCTGTCCCCCCGTCCGCGATCTGCTCGCCGACGGCGACCTGGAGACCGCCTACGCCGTGCAGCAGCTGAACGTGCGGCGCGGCCTCGACGCCGGCCGTCGGATCGTCGGCCGCAAGATCGGTCTGACCTCCGTGGCCGTGCAGCGGCAACTGGGCGTGGACCAGCCGGACTTCGGCGCGTTGTTCGCGGACATGGCGGTACCGGACGGCGGAGAGGTGTCCGCCGGGCGGCTCATCCAGCCCAAGGTGGAGGCCGAGGTCGCGCTCGTCCTGGGCCGTGACCTCCCGCACCGCGCGTGCACGGTCGTCGACGTCCTGCGCGCGGTCGACTTCGCGCTCCCCGCGCTGGAGATCGTCGACAGCCGGGTACGCGGCTGGGACATCTCCCTCGTGGACACCGTCGCCGACAACGCCTCCTGCGGCCTCTACGTCCTGGGCGCCACGCCCGTCCCCCTCACGGCCGTCGATCTACGGACCGTCGCGATGACCATGACCCGGGGCGGCGAGACCGTGTCCGAGGGCACCGGCGCCGACTGCCTCGGCAGCCCCATCAACGCGGCCGTCTGGCTGGCCTCCGCGCTCGCCGAGCGGGGCGATCCGCTGCGCGCGGGCGATCTCGTCCTCACCGGCGCCCTGGGCCCGATGGCCCCCGCCGTCCCCGGCGACTCCTTCGAGGCCCGCATCTCCGGCCTGGGCTCCGTCCGGGTCGTCTTCGCCGAAGAACTCTCCGAGGAGGGGGACGCACAGTGAGCACCACCAAGGTCGCCGTCATCGGCTCCGGCAACATCGGCACCGACCTGATGATCAAGGTCCTGCGGCTGTCGGAGAGCCTGGAGATCGTCGCCATGGCGGGGATAGACCCGGACTCCGACGGCCTGGCCCGCGCCCGCCGCCTGAAGGTCGCCACCACCCACGAGGGCGTCGAGGGGCTGGTCGCGATGGACGAGTTCGCCGACGTCGACCTCGTCTTCGACGCGACCTCCGCCGGCGCCCACCGCCACCACGACGAGGTACTGCGCCCGCTGGGCCGTACCCTCGTCGACCTGACCCCGGCCGCGCTCGGCCCGTATGTCGTCCCGCCGGTCAACGGCGACGCCCACCTCGACGCGCCGAACGTCAACATGGTCACCTGCGGCGGCCAGGCCACCATCCCGATCGTCGCCGCCGTCGACGCGGTCGCCCCGGTGCACTACGGCGAGATCGTCGCCTCCATCTCCTCCCGCTCCGCCGGGCCGGGCACTCGCGCCAACATCGACGAGTTCACCGAGACCACGTCCTCGGCGATCGAACGGGTCGGCGGGGCCGCGAAGGGCAAGGCGATCATCATCCTCAACCCGGCCGAGCCCCCGCTGATCATGCGGGACACCGTGCACTGTCTGGTGGCCGACTGCGCCACCGAGGCCGTGACGGCGGCGGTCGAGGAGATGGTCGGCCAGGTCCAGGCGTATGTGCCCGGATACCGCCTCAAGCAGAAGGTGCAGTACGACCGGGTTCGGGCGGGCGACCCCCTGCACGCCCTCGTCGCCGGCGCGGGCGAGGCCCTGAAGGTCTCCGTCTTCCTCGAGGTGGAGGGCGCCGCCCACTACCTCCCGGCCTACGCCGGAAACCTCGACATCATGACCTCGGCCGCGCTGCGCACCGCGGAGCGCATGGCCGCCCAGCGTGGCCGGGAGGCAGCCAAGTGACCGCTCTGTACGTCCAGGACGTGACCCTGCGGGACGGTATGCACGCCGTCCGCCACCGCTACACCGTCGACCAGGCCCGAGCCATCGCGGCCGCCCTGGACGCCGCCGGTGTGGCCGCCATCGAGATCGCCCACGGCGACGGTCTGTCGGGCTCCAGCATCAACTACGGTGTCGGCGCCCACACCGACTGGGAGTGGATCGAGGCGGTCGTGGGCGCCACGCGCACCGCGATCCCCACCACCCTTCTGCTGCCCGGCATCGGCACGGTCCACGACCTCAAGCAGGCGCACGCCCTCGGAGTCCGTTCGGTGCGTGTCGCCACGCACTGCACGGAGGCCGACATCTCCGCCCAGCACATCGCCGCCGCGCGGGAGCTGGGCATGGACGTCGCCGGGTTCCTGATGATGTCCCACATGGCGGAGCCCGCCGAACTCGCCCGCCAGGCCAAGCTGATGGAGTCGTACGGCGCGCACTGTGTGTATGTCACGGACTCCGGCGGCCGTCTCACCATGGACGGCGTACGCGACCGCTTCCGCGCCTACCGCGATGTCCTCGACCCTGCGACCGAGCTGGGCATCCACGCCCACCACAACCTCGCGCTCGGTGTCGCCAACACCGTCGTCGCCGTCGAGAGCGGGGCCGTACGCGTCGATGCCTCGCTCGCCGGGCAGGGCGCCGGGGCGGGCAACTGCCCCCTGGAGGCGTTCGTCGCGGTCGCCGACCTCATGGGCTGGGAGCACGCCTGCGACCTGTTCCCGCTGATGGACGCCGCCGACGATCTCGTACGACCGCTCCAGGACCGGGAGGTCCGAGTGGACCGAGAGACGCTCAGCCTCGGCTACGCGGGGGTGTACTCCAGCTTCCTGCGCCACGCGGAGTCGGCCGCCGCCCGCTACGGCCTCGACACCCGCACCATCCTGGTGGAGGTCGGGCGGCGGGGCATGGTCGGCGGCCAGGAGGACATGATCACCGACATCGCGCTGGACCTGGCCGCCCGCGCGGAGAGCACGTCCTGATCCGGGGCGGTGGAGAGGCGGCCGGGGCCCGGTGCGTAGGGGTCGCACCGGGCCCCGGCCTTCGGCGGCACAACGAGTGTGCGTGGCTCAGCAGGTCGCCGCAGTCGCGCGGCGGACCGTACGGCCGTCGCCCGCCAGGGCCTGTCCGGCGATTCCCGTCGGCGTCCGCGGACGGGAATCGTCGGACACCCCCTAGGCGCAGCGTCGTACGGCGGTGCCCGTCGTGCTCGGGGTGAAGCCGCGGCCCCGTCTCGTCGCCGTCGGCGTGGGGTGGGGGGCGGCGGGCGGCGGTGCGGCGTCCAGCCAGTGGAGCACCGCCTGGGTGCGGCCGGAGACGCCGAGCTTGGTGTAGATGCCGCTGAGATAGTTGCGGACGGTCTTCACCGTGAGGCACATCCGCTGCCCTATCTCCGAGACCCCGAGTCCGCTGGCGATCAGGTCCATGACCTGTCGTTCGCGCGGTGACAGGGTTCCGCGCAGCCGTTCCTGCCGAGCGGCCGGAGCGGCGGGGTGTGCGGCGGCGGGGGCGAGGTCCCGGCAGAGCGCCCTGACGGTCGGGGAGACCAGGGTGTGGCGCTGGGCGGTGCTCCACAGGGCGTGCATGAGGGTCCAGCCGTCGTAGTCCCCCTCGACCAGGCAGCTGGTCACGCCGAGGCGGAACACGTCACCGATCTCCCTGAGGCCGTCCACGGAGCAGACGAGGAGAAGCGGGGGCGCGTCCGTGCCCAGCGGTGCCAGATACCGGGAGACGTCACGGGCCGCCTCCGCGCCGCGCACCAGCACGAGATGGCACGGTCCGTCGAGGAGTTCGCCGTACGGGGAGGAGACGTGGCGCAGCCGTATCCCGTCGTCCCGGCTCAGAAGGTCCCCGTGCGGCCAGTCCCCCTCGTCACCGACCACGGCCACGTCGAGGGTGAAGGACGGCCCAAGGGCCGGAACCGGAACCGCAGCCGTGACCATCGAGCACCGCACCTTGCATTCCTTCCGCCGGGAACGAGGACGACCGGGCGCGCTCCCGCTGGGGTTGGCGCCCTGCCCGTCCGAACCGCTGCGGACGGACGGGCTGTCGTCTTGGACTGTCCTCCGGCGCAGCTCAGGCGACCATCGGCCGTTCGGCCGATTTCCCGGAGCCGGCGTCGGCCGAACGGCCATGCCGTCCGCTCCGGGACCGACGATTGATCACGGATACCACGGACTTGGCGGTATTCGACCAGGAGTTCGGCCCTTCTATGGAAGGATCAGCGGCGTGAGCAGCACCCGTATCCGTGTCCTCATCGCCGACGACCAGGACCTGGTCCGCGTCGGTTTCCGGCTCATCCTCGACGCCCAGGAGGGCATCGATGTGATCGGCGAGGCCGCCGACGGGCTCACCTGCCTGGACATGGTCCGGCAACTGCGGCCGGATGTCTGTCTGGTGGACATCCGGATGCCGGGACTGGACGGCCTGGAGGTGACCCGGCGCCTGGCCGGGCCCGGGGTCGTCGACCCGGTGCAGGTGGTGGTGATCACGAGCTTCGACCACGACGACTACATCAACACCGCCCTGCGCAACGGGGCTTGCGGCTTCCTGCTCAAGGACGCCACCCCGGCCCTGCTGGTCGAGGCGGTACGGGCCGCGGCGCGTGGTGACGCGCTGGTCTCGCCCGCGGTGACCGTCCGGCTGCTGAAGCGCCTGGAGGAGCAGACGTCCTCGTCGCGGTCCGGCTCGGACCCGTCCGGGTCGCCGCTCAGTGCCCGGGAGCTGGAGGTCGTCCAGCGCGTGGCGGTGGGCCGCACCAACCAGGAGATCTGCGACGAGCTGTTCCTGTCCCTCTCGACGGTCAAGACCCACCTGGGCAAGATCCACGGCAAGCTCGGCGTACGCAACCGCGTCGAGGTGGCCGCCTGGGCCTGGGCGAACGGCGCCGTCCGAGCGGGATGACCCCAACTGCCGTACACCGCCGCACTGTTGTGTGGCGCGGACACACTCGGGACGGGCGGACGGCCGTACGAACGTGACGGCCCTACTCACATGACGGCAGTGCGGACATGACGGCAGTGCGGACATGACGGCCGTGCGTACATGACGGTCAGACGGGAAGAAGTCCGGCAACCGGTCGTGTCCATGCCCACAGATCCGGCGAACGGCCCGCGCGGCGACAGAGGCTTACATACGCTCGCCCCATGACCCACTCGGCACCCTCGCACCTCCCACGGCGCGCCCTTCGTGTCGGCCTCGGTGCGTTGTACGCGGCGCTCGGTCTGTTGTGGCTGCTCGACGTCGAGTTGGTCTGGCTCCAGCAGCAGCACCTCAGTGATTGGCTGCCCACACTGACCGGTCCGATCGCGGTGGCGTTGCTCCTCATGCCGCAGCGATGGCTCACCACGGAGTGGCGGGCGGGGGTGGCCGCGGTCGGCTCGTCGGTGCTGACGGTGGCCACCATCGTGGTCGGGCGGTCGATGCCCGACTGGGGGCTGGTGGAGACGGCGTGTTTACTCATCCTGCTGGCCCGCACCTGCCGCACCGTCAGGCAGCCCGGTATCGCCCTCGTCCTGTCGGCGGGGCTCGGTGCCGCCGTGATAGACGAACCGCTGCGGTCCGAGGGGACCGGGATCACCCTGACGTATCCGTTCCTGCTGACGTTCGCCGTCGGGGCCGCGATCGGCACAGGGTGCTACCAACGCTCCATGGACGCCCGGCGGGCACGTTCGGTGGCCGCGGCACGGCTCGCCGAGCGGCTCCAACTCGCCCGCGAACTACACGACTTCGTCGCCCATCACGTCACCGGCATCGTCGCGCAGGCGCACGCGGCCGGCGTCATCCACCAGAGCGCGCCCCAGCAGATCGGGCCCATCCTGCAGAACATCGCGGAGGCCGGCCAGCAGACGCTGGACTCGATGCGCCGTCTGGTCCGGGTGCTGCGCGAGGACAAGGAGTCCCCGGCCGAGGCCGTCGTACGCCGGGGCGGGCGCGGTCGCGGTCGCTCCGACGAACCGAAGCCGGTCCTCACCGAGTTGGCCCCGCTCCTCACCGATCTGGTCGCGTCGTTCAGCGAGCCGGGCGACGGGACGGTGGCGCGGCTGGAGATCTCCGCCGTCGCCCGCCGCAGTCTCGTCGCGCCCGAGGTGGAATCGGCGGTGCATCGTGTGGTGCAGGAGGCCCTGACCAATGTGCGCCGGCACGCCCCGGGCACCCAGGCCACCGTACGCGTCCACCGGACCGACGACGGGCTGCTCCGGGTCGACGTCCACAACACCGAGGCCCGGGTGCCGGTGGGCGTCCCGACCGGGGGCCACGGCGGCTTCGGCCTCACCGGTCTGCGGGAGCGGGCGTACGCCGTGGGCGGCACCTTCACGGCGGGCCCTGGTGACGACGGCGGCTGGTGGGTCATCGCCCACTTCCCGACCGCCCAGGACCCGGCCATGCCCCGGGCCCGCCATGCGAGCGGTGCCCGTTAGGGCCAAGGGGCCCGTACTTTCTCCGCGTCAGCAGCCGTGCCGCTCACCGGTGGAACCCGGTGAGCGGCACGGAAGCGGTCGGATGTGGTTGTCGCGGAGACGGGGCTCGGGCCATCACCGTCCAGGACCTTCGCCGCGCACCTTCGTCGGGCAGGTGAGGCGAAACGTCTCTTCGGGGTCGCCGCCGCTCGGTCGCGCGGAGGACCACTCCGTACGGATGGCGAGCACACCGGCGCGCAGTGCCCGCACCACCAGATGGGTGCGGTTCTTGGCGCTCAGCTTGTCCCTGATGCTGGACAGGTGCGCGCCCACCGTGCGGGGCGAAATCGACAGGGAGGCGGAGATCTCCGAATCCGACATGCCGTGTGCCGCCAGGAGTAATATCTCGCGTTCCCGGGGGCTGAGCTGTTCGGAACGATTTCCTGCCGCTCCCGCCTCGGGCAATGAACTGTCCAGGCTCATGTCGCTCCCTGAAGAGGTGCGCCGCACGGATGGACGGGCGCTGATTCTCTCCGGAATGCCGACCGGGAGCGGTACACAGCTCGGGGCACGATCGATGTCAAATCCATGTGGGTGGATTTCCCTTCCGTGGAACCGTTTCCGTGGCGCGGTGACGACGAAGGACAGGTGTTCTCGGTCATGTCCTCGTACCGGCGCTCGACACGGACCGCACTCGCCGAATTCACCGTTTCGCGGAGGCGGTGAGCAGATGCTGACACAACTCTGAGAAATTTCACAGAAACGTCCCGCCCAATGAAAGAGCGGCTCTCCGGAACCCCTCCCCCCGGAAGCCTCGCCCCGCCCTCGCCCGGTGATGAATCGGCCGCGACATCCGCCCAGGTAAGGCGGCGAATCGGAGGAGAGCAGTTCCGCTTCGATGGAGGCGCCGGGGAGCCGGATCAGCCGCCACTAGGTAATTTTGCGAATCGCACGGAACACACGCACCGTCTAACCTCGCAACCCACCCGAACAACGCCCGGCCGGCGACGCTTCGGCCCTCATCGAGAGGAGCCCACATGAGCACGGCCATCGTGGTCGGCAGCGGCCCCAACGGTCTGGCGGCGGCGGTCGCACTCGCCCGGGAGGGTGTGGAGGTCACCGTGCTGGAGGCCGCCCCCACCATCGGCGGCGGTACGCGTACCAGCGAACTGACCCCGGGCCTTCTCCACGACCACTGCTCGGCGACCCATCCCATGACCGTCGGATCCCCCTTTCTGCGCACCCTGGACCTGGAGCGTCACGGGTTGCGGTGGCGCCTCCCGGAGATCGACTGCGTCCATCCGCTGGACTCGGGCGACGCCGGGGTGCTCCACCGGTCGGTGACGGGCACGGCGGACGGCCTGGAGGAACGGGACGGACGGATGTGGCAGCGGTTGTTCGGCCCGGTCGCGGGTCATTACGACGCGCTCGCCGAGGACCTCATGCGCCCCCTCCTCCACCTGCCGAAACACCCCCTGCCCATGGCCGCGTTCGGCGCGTCGGCGCTGCTGCCGGCCGGTGTGGTGGCCCGGCTGTGGCGCTCCGAGCGCGCCCGCGCCCTGTTCGCGGGGGTCGCGGCGCACGCGTTCCGCCCGTTCCACCGCCCCATGACGGCCGCCGTCGGACTGATGATCATCGGCGCCGGGCACCGGCACGGCTGGCCCGTGGCCGCGGGCGGCTCCCGGGCGATCAGCGACGCGCTCGCCGCCCTGCTGGCCGACCTCGGTGGCCGGATCGAGACCGGTGTGCCGGTGCGGTCCATGGCGCAGCTACCGCCGGCCGACGTGGTCCTCTTCGATCTCGCCCCGCGTGCGGTCGCCGAGATCGTGGGGGACCGGCTGCCGGGACGGGTCGCACGCGCGTACCGCCGGTTCCGGCACGGTCCCGGTGCCTTCAAGGTCGATTTCGCGGTCGATGGCGGTGTCCCATGGCGCAACGAAGCGGCGCGTCGGGCCGGCACGGTGCACCTCGGCGGCCCCTACGACGAGGTCGCCCACACCGAACGGATGATCCACGCCGGCCGGATGCCCACGCGGCCCTTCGTGCTGGTCGGCCAGCAGTATCTGGCCGATCCCCAGCGGTCCGACGGCGACGTCCACCCCGTGTGGACGTACGCCCACGTGCCCCATGGCTACGACGGCGACGCCACGGAGGCCATCGTCGGTCAGATCGAACGGTTCGCCCCCGGCTTCCGCGAGCGGGTCCTCGCCATGTCCGTCCGCCCGCCGTCCGGCTTCGAGGAGTACAACCCGAACTACGTCGGCGGAGACATCGTCACGGGAGCGAACACCGCGCTCCAGCTCGTGATGCGGCCCCGTATAGCCCTGGATCCCTACAGCACCGGAGTTCCGGGCCTTTTCATCTGCTCCGCCGCGACGCCGCCCGGGGCCGGCGCCCACGGCATGTGCGGGGCGGGAGCGGCGGCCTCGGCCCTGCGCCATCTGCGCGCGACAAAACAGACCGTGAACAGCTGATCGCATTCCACCCGATGTCACTCCCGGCCACTGCCGGGAGTGATTTTTTTGTGCGCGATTACGCGCAAAGAACCTGTACGTAAAAAACAGGGCCAGCGTTCATGTGAACTGCGCCACCCGGGATTAGGTATTTTCCACAATGTGCGACCGGACGCCGCTGGGGCATTGTTTCTTTCACGAAAGCGGCACCGGAGAAACAAGACTCCGGGTAATCAGTTCCGAAAGGAAAAAGGAAATGAGCCACATCGCGAAGGCAGTGGACAGCCTGAACCTCCCCGTGGAGGGGATCATCCTGGGGGCCGCCCGCCCCACCCTGGGCACTCCGCGTATCGGTCGGGCCGGGCGTGGCGCCGGTGGCGGTGCCGGTCGCGGCCTCGCCGCACTGGGTGCGATCGCGGACCTCGCCGGTGTCGCCGGCGGTGTCGGCGCGACGGTCGGTGCCGCGTCCACCGTGGAGGCGGCCAACGCCTCCGTGGCAGCGGACCAGGCCGTGGCCCAGGCCGCGGCGGACGTCGCCGCGGGCGCTGGTGCTCCGCCGGCCTGATCACATTGCCCCGATCCGGGGTCTGTCAGCTCGTAAGAAAGCAGAGGCCGCCCGAATCAAGCGGTGCGACAAGTCTGTAGGAGCTGACGCGAGAAGTGCTTGAAGACTGCCGGGCCAGAGGCCTGTTCTGGCCCGGCAGCGCACTGCAAAGGGAAAGATTCCTCCGGCGGAGGCTATCACGATTGGGGTTCCAGTGAAATTCACCGGAAAAATACCTTCCAGCATTCCCGGAAGGATCAATTCGGCGGTGTTCGCCCCGGCTCCGGTCGGCCGGGACCGCGCCATCGCCATGTCCGAGCGGCTGGCCGCCATGTCCTCTCTCACCTCGTCACTGGAGTACCTGACCCAGCGCAAGGACATCGAGAAGGGAGGCATGAGCGACTGGGAGGTCGGCAAGGGGTACCTGGCGGGCTCCGGCCCGCTCACGCGCCGACTGGTCGACAGCGTCAGCGGAGTGCGGACCACGACCGCCCTGCACATCGCGCGCTCCGCGGTGTCCGCCGCCATGCTACTGCCGGGCAACTCCCGCTGGCGGGGCGCGGGCAGCCTCTTCCTCGGCACCACCTCGGCCCTGCTCTCCCCGCGCCACCACTACGGCGCCGACGGTTCCGACCAGGTGGCGTCGCTGGTGCAGCTGGCCACCGGCGCCGCCCGCCTCGTACCGTCGCCGGCGGCCAAGGACGCGCTGCTGTGGTACACAGCCCTCCAGGGCAACCTCGCCTACGCGGTGTCCGGTTGGGTCAAGCTCTTCGGCAAGAGCTGGCGCGACGCCTCCGCTCTGGGCGGTGTCATGCGCACCCGGACCTACGGTCATGAGGGCATGTACCGGTGGACGCAGGAACACCCCCAGGTCACCAAGGTGCTCACCCACAGCGTGCTGGCGCTGGAGTGCCTCTTCCCGCTCGCCTACGCGCGAGGCGGCAAACTGACCCGTTCCATGATCGCCAGTGCCGCCGCGTTCCACCTGGCCAACGGCTATTTCCTCGGTCTGGGCAGGTTCGCGACCGCCTTCCCCGCGTTCCATCCGCTGATCGCCTACACCTCCGCTCCACGTTCCCACCCCACGGTCGCCGGACGGGACGACCGTGCCGTGCAGACCGCGCTCGCCGCGCTCGCCGCGGGTGTGGCCGCGGCGGCTGTAACCGCCGTGCAGCGGCGCCTGCGCACCACGGAGGGCTGGCACAGCTCACGGGTGCTGACCACGCGGCACGGCAACCTGCTGCAGTACGAGGAGTACTCGCCGGGCGCTCCGGAGAAGCCGGTCGTCGTGCTCGCCAGCGGGCTGTTGTCCACCAGCGAGCACTACGCCTGGATCTCCGAGCGCCTTGCCCACGACACCGGGTACGGGGTCATCACCTACGCCCGCGCCGGGTACGCCGGCAGCCACCGCAAGGCCACCGGTCCCTTCCGTCTGGTGGAGTCCGTCCACGACCTGGTGGACCTGGTGAACGGTGCCGTCGCCCCGCACCGCAAGGTGATCCTGGTCGGCCACTCGATCGGTGGGGAACTCGCCCGCCGCGCAGCCCTGCACCTGGGCGACCGCGTCGAGGGCGTCGTCTATCTCGACGCCTCCCACCCGGGCCAGTTCAACAGTGGGCAGAGTCTGGTCGACATCGGTCTGGGCGGGAGTTTCACCGCCGTGAGCCGGGCGCTGCGCCTGGGGACCGGAATCCTCCTCAACCGGCCGACTTGGCTCGACGAACTGCCCCATGCCTACCGGAAGAAGGTCCACGCCCAGTACGCGGACTCTCGCATGTGGGAGGCGGCGCGCCGCGAATGGAAGGCGGTGCAGGCCGACTTCCGGTCCTTCCCCGGGACGCTCAGCAGGATCGAGGGGGTGCCCGCCCTGGTGGTCTCCGCACAGCGGACCGTGGACAGCAACCCCGCACAGCTGCTGCTCCACAGGGAACTCGCCGAGGCCCACACCGGCACGCGTACCAAGACGGTGGTCGTAGAGAACGCCACACACGAGAGCATGCTGATCAACAGCCGTCACGCCCATCAGGTGTCGGATCTCATCATCGCCTTCTTCGGCGACGACGGTCGCGCCCCGGTCGCCGAGCCCGTCCGCTCCCCCGGCAGGAAGCCCCAGCACACGAAGGAGACCGTCCGGTGAGTGCCTTGTCGCATCCGAGCTCGAAGAACCCGTTCGCCGGCGAGGGAGCCCCCTGGCGGATCGCCGGAGCCGCCGCACTGCTGCTGACCCTCGCGGCCCAGCACCCCAACCACGAGTTCAACCGGGTCCGCACCAGGGACATCTTCTCCATGCTGCCGAACTGGCGGTTCTTCGCGCCAAATCCGGCCATGTACGACTACCACTTCCTGTACCGCACCGTGCACGCGGACGGTTCGGCCTCGACGTGGCACGACATCAGCGGCATCGAGGACCGCAAGCCCATGCACCTCATCTGGTTCCCGACCCGCCGCGCTGACAAGTCCGTCTTCGACGCCTGCCAGGAGATGCTGCAGCGACTCGACCACGGCTTCCCGGCTGTCGTTCGCACTCCTGGGTACCGGCTGGTCGTAGAGCGCGTACGGGCTCGGATCACGGCCGGGGACGAAACGGTCGGGGAGGCGGCTCCGGGCGGAACGGCCGAGGCCCGGGGTTTCCAGTTCGCGCTTGCCTCCGGCACGGGATACGACCTGCGGCACAAACCCCAACTCCTGTTCGTCTCCCCCTTCGTCCCACTCGCCCCTCACGCGCCGAGCAGTCCGCTGACTCCGATCACCCTCGCCAAGTCGTCCGACTGGACCGGCGACGTGGCGCCTGACAAAGCACCCGCCAAGGCACCCGGCAAGACACCTGAGAGGACAGGCTCATGAGCCTCGACAACCCCTTCTTGATCGCCGGTGGCGCGATCTTCCTGCTCGGCCTGGTCAAGGCGGGCGCCCTCTACTTCCAAGGGACGCGGGAACCGAACCAGGAAGAGAGGGAGACCGAGTGACCTTGGCCGGCACGATCGCCACGAGTGCCCCCGCCGCCCGCCCGGTTCGACTCCGGGCGGGCGGCGGGTGGTTCCGGCCCCAGGTCCCTGGCCCCGCCGAGGACGCGACATGAGCGACCGGACCACCGACGAGGGCGGGCACCGGCGTCCGCGGGAACAGCGGACGGACCTGACGAAGGCCTCGGAGAGCGCCTCGCAGCAGGGCCCGGAACAGGGCCGGAGAGCGACCCGAGAGAAGCGGGGACACGGGCAGGGCATGAGCAAGGATCAGCAGCAGATGGAGGACGGGACCGCTCGGCGTCGCGCCGGGCACCGGGCGGTTCCCCAGCTTCACCTGCATCTGCTGTGGGGCAAGGGCGCCAAACCCTGGCAGGCCCTCGGCCGGCACCGCAGGCTGATCGTCCTCGGCATCCTGCTCGGTCTGACGGGCGCGGCGACGTCCCTGGCGCAGCCCGCGGTGATCGGCCAACTGGTGGGCGCCGCGGAGAAGGGACGGCCGGTGACCGAGCCGATCCTCATCGCCGCGGCACTGTTCACCGCCGACGCCGTCCTCGGCGCGCTGCACTCGTACACCATCGGGCTGGCCGGGGAGAACATCGTCTACGACATCCGCTCCACCTTGACGTCACGTCTGCTGCGCTCCCGGTTCCGGGCGTACAGCGACTGGCAACAGGGCGATGTGTTCTCCCGGATGGTCAGCGACACCCTGCTCGCCCGGTCCACCATGACGCACGCGATCGACAGCATCCTCAACAACGGTTTCCTGGTCATCGGCGGCATCGTGCTGATGGCCTGGATCGACATGGTGCTGCTCGCCGCGACGCTCGTGTGTCTCGGTGTCACCAGCGTCGTCTCCCTGTGGCTCGCTCGGGGGGTCCACCGGGTGTCGGTGCGCAACCAGACCGACACCGGCAACTTCGGCTCCGCGCTGCTGCGGGTGCTGGGCGCGATGCCCACGGTGAAGGCGTCGCGTGCCGAGAGCCGGGAGGCGGAGGGCATCGCGGTCATCGCCAAGGAAGCCCGTAAGTCCGGGATCAAGGTGACGGTCATGTCGTCGCTGCTGGATCCGACCATGAGCATCGGTACCCAGCTCGCTCTGACCGTGGTCATCGGTCTGGGCGCGGCCCGCAGTGCGACGGGCGCGATGCCCGCGGCGGATCTCACGGCGTTCATCCTGTACCTCTTCTACCTGGTGGCACCGCTGCTGCAACTGTTCGAGTCCATTGCCCAGTTCCAGGTCGGCAGGGCATCAGTGGACCGGCTGGCGGAACTCGGCAGGATCGAGGTCGAGACCGACCAACGGTACGACCCGGCGACGGCCCGTACTCGTAGTGGCCGCTCCCGTAGCCGCGGATACGAGGCAGGGCTCGTCTTCGACGAGGTCCGCTTCTCCTATCCGAACAGCCAGCAGGTGATTCTGGGCGGGGTCTCCTTCACCGTTCCGGACCGCGGGCTCACCGCGATCGTGGGGCCGTCCGGCGCCGGCAAGTCCACCGTGTTCCAGCTGATCGAGCGGCTCTTCGACCCGGTGTCCGGGGTGATCAGGATCGACGGCACGGACATCACCGACATGCCGCTGAACCAGCTCCGGTCCGTCGTCGGTTATGTGGACCAGGACCACACGCTGCTGCGCGGCTCCGTGCGGGACAACCTCACGTACTCCGCTCCGAACGCCGGCGACAAGGACATCGCCGAGGCATTACGCATGGCCAACCTCACCGAGGTCATCGCGGCCCTGCCGAACGGACTCGACACCGGACTCGGCGACCGCGGCGCCGGGCTGTCCGGCGGTCAGCGGCAGCGCCTGGCCATCGCCCGCACCCTTTTGCAGACTCCCAGATTTCTGCTTCTGGACGAGGCGACCGCGAATCTGGACAGCGAATCGGAAGGCGCCCTGCGGGACAGCATCGCCATGATCTCGGAATTCTGCGCGGTCATCGCCATCGCACACCGGCTGTCCACGGTCACCCAGGCACAGCAGATCATCGTCATGGACAAGGGCACGGTACAGGCGACCGGTACGCATGCCGATCTGAACCGGACCAATGCCCTCTACAGCAGGCTGTCGAAGCTGCAGGAACTCAGCGACATCGCATCCTGATCTCGAATTCGACTTTCCGATCCCGTGCCATGAATAGGTATTTCTCTCAATGGTTCGGAATCCCGCAGGGACCTAACGTCGAATCAGAAAAGGCCCTCGCACATACCGTCCACCCGAGACGGAGAAGGGAAACACGATGAGTCATCTTCTGCTCTGTCCGGCCGTCGTGGTCATCGGAATATTCGGGTTTCTGATCGCCAATCAGGCGGTCGCCCTCCCGGCCCTCATCGGCGCCGCACTGCTCGTGCCGACCGGCGTCGCCGCCCAGCTCAGGAAGAAGAGGCAGCACTCATGAAAACAGCCGACACGACCGACGTCGTCGAC
This sequence comes from Streptomyces graminofaciens, assembly GCF_030294945.1. Classification (NCBI taxonomy): domain Bacteria; kingdom Bacillati; phylum Actinomycetota; class Actinomycetes; order Kitasatosporales; family Streptomycetaceae; genus Streptomyces; species Streptomyces graminofaciens. The sequence goes on from NZ_AP018448.1 coordinate 1,219,095, forward strand.
GACATCGGCTACGGACTGCAGTTCGCCGGTTGGTACGACCGTCTGTTCCCCAGCGACGACTCCGTCGACGTCGAGGTGGAGCGTCTCGTCTCGCTCCATCCGGACCCGGGCTCCGGCACCGTCGAGTTCGGCGTGGGCAACGGCCGGCTGGCGCTGCCGCTCTCCCGGCGGGTGGGACCCGTCGTCGGCGTCGACTCCTCGGCCGAGATGCTCGACGTCCTGCGCGCGAACCTCCGCCCCGACACCCCCGTCGAAGCCGTCCACGCCGACATCCGTACCTACACCGCCGCCCGCACCGTGGGACTCGTCTACTGCGTGTGCGCCACCCTGTCGATGCTCCTCACCCCCGAGGACCAGCGGCAGGCCGTACGGCGGGCCGCCGACCTGCTCGCCCCCGGCGGCCGGCTCGTCGTGGAGACCCACAACAAGTCGGCGATCGTCGACCTCCACGAAGGCCGCCGCCGGGCCACGTTCTTCACCCCGTACCCGACCGCCGGCACCGGTCTGCAGAGCCACTCCGTACTCGAGCCCGAGGATTCCCTGTGGCATCTCTCCCACATCTGGTACGAGGCCGACGGCAGCACCCGGGTCGGCACCGAGGTCTCCCGGCTGACCGGTGCCGACGAACTGGACGCGTACGCCCGCGCCGCAGGTCTGTGGCCGGAGAGCCGCCTCGGCGACTGGGACCCGGAAGCGGACACGCACGACGAACTCTCGCCCCTGACCATCTGCACCTACGTCAAACCGTCCCGCCCCGCGTCGGCGGCGTGAGTGATTGACGGTCCGCTCACCCCCGGCACTCCCCGCTGTCCCGCCGATCCTCCGGCCTCACCCCATGAAGGTCTCGCCCGGACGCGCACGCACGCGTCCGGGCGAGGTCGTGTCCGGAAGAGATCCGGAACACGCCCCGGCGGCTCCGGCAACACTCGCCGGTAGGGGCATCTGACTCTGGTCGAGTCGGTGGCGCTCTGCCGAGAATGGCTGCCCGTGCCGATGATCCGCCCCGGTCCCAGGCAGGACCGGCACGGCTCAACTGCCGGTTCCTGTCCCCAGGAGAGCGATGTCGCAGCCAGAGCCCCCCGCACGCCTGGCCGTGCCACGGGAGTCCAAGCTCGTACGCGGTCTGAATCTGTTGAACTGCTTCGGCCCCGACGACGACGTGCTGAGACTCTCGCAGTTGGCGGCCCGGGCCCAGGTACCCCTGCCGACCGCGCACCGGCTCGTCCAGGAACTGGAGCTGTGCGGCATGCTGGAGCGCGTTGGCGGCCATCTGCGGCTGGGCCGGTCACTGGCGCTGCTGGCGACACGCGCGCAAGGCCATCTGCACACGCTCCTGGACGACTCGCTGCCGTTGCTGACCCGGTTGCACGACGCGACCGGCCTCGCTGTGGTGCTCTCCGCGCGCTACGGCTCGCAGACACTGCCGATCGGCCACCTCAGCCGGCTGGGCGGCACCACGGTGGTCTCGTACGCGCCGCCGGACAGCATGATCAACTCCACGCTGGTGGCGGGAGCCCTGCGGCGCCACGACCGCGGCGTCGTGACCCCGGAGGTGATCAGCCATGGCGAGGTGACCGGGGTCAGCGCCGCGATCAGCCCACCGGGCACGGCCATCAGGGCCGCGGTCACCCTGATCGGCCGGGGCGACAGGGACGCCGTGGCAGCCGCCGTACCCCATGTGTACGCCGTGGCGCAGGGGCTCAGCGGCCAGCTGGCGGACGCTGCGGTGGTCCCGCTGCCGCCGAGTCCTCCCCCGCCTGACCCGTGCCCGGACACCCCCTCGATGCTCTTCCGGGGTATCAGTCTGCTGAACAGTGTGCGCGCGGGCGAGACCCGGGTGAGCCTCTCGGAGCTGGCCAACCGCACCGGGCTGCCCAAGTCCACGGCGCATCGGCTGATCTCGGTGCTGATCGACTACCAGTTCCTGCAGGAGGGTGGCGCCGGTGTCATGTTCGGCCCCCGGGTCTTCGCCCTCAGTGCTCAGGTGCCGTCCCGGCGACTGCTGCGGGCCACCGCCCTGCCGTGGCAGCGGTCGCTGTGCGAACAGAGCGCCGGGATCTCCTGTCTGTTGGTGCCGAACGCGCCGGTGATGGACCCTCTGACGCGTGTCTACTTCGGCGGGCCGATGGTCTCCGCCTTCGATCGCAGTGTCACCGGCGCCGTCGGGAGGCTGTGCACGGCCGCCGCTCGGGCCACTGTGCGGACGGCCGATCCGAACGGCCCGTTCGCGATGCTCTCCGAGTGCCCCGAGTATGCGTCGCCGCCGCCGTCCGTGGTGGCGTCCGAACACGGCTACGCCGTGGCAACGGCCTCCGGAGGTCTCACCGCCCTCGCGGTCCCCGTCCTCACCTGCGGGGGGATACCGGACGCCGTACTGACCCTGGTGTCACAGGCTCCCGGGCTCGACACCCTGCGGACACGGATCCGCGCCGCGCGCAACGCGGCCGCGGACATCTCGCGTTCGTGCGCGAACATCCCCACGGAGACAGCCGCCGGCCTCGCCCACTGACCGCGTCGCGGGTGCCCGTCCGCCCGTCCCGGCAGATCCGTGCCGGTCACCTCGGACGGACACCGCCGTACGTGTCAGGCGGGCTCCGCCGTCGTCCCGCGGAGGACCAGGCGGGGGGTGAGGACGACCTCGCGCGGTTCGGTGCGATCGTGGTCGCGGCATTGCACGGCGCCGGTCACCGCGTATCGGGCCTGCTCCTCGGCGCTCTGGCTGACGGTGGTCAGGTTGAAGCAGCTCAGCCGGGAGAGGGTGTCGTCGTCGTAGCCGACAAAGGAGACCTCGCCCGGGACGGAGACCCCGGCGCTGGCGAGGGCGGCCAGGACCCCGATGGCGCACTGGTCGTTGAAGGCGCGGACGGCGGTGGGCACGTCGCCGCTGTCAAGAAGCTCGCGGGCGGCGCGCTCGCCTGCGGCCTCGGTGTGGTCGCCGCGCAGCACACGGATGTGGTCGTCAAGGCCGTGGCGGCGCATGGCGGTGCGGTATCCGCGGCGCCGGTCGGTGGCGATCACGCCCCTTGCCGCCGTCGACGTAGGTGATCGCCCGGTGGCCGAACTCGACGAGGTGGTCGACGATCTGCCCGACCCCGTCGTCGTCGGCGGTCCGTACGACGTCCAGGTCGGCGTCGGCGATCCGCCGGCCGACGGCGATGACCGATGACCGATGACTTACGGTCGAGGGCGGCGAGCGCGGCGGTGGGGGCGGTCGGGCCCAGCAGGATCGCCGTCAAGGACGCCGCCCTCTGCCCCGGCGCCGACATCCGCGGCGTCCTGGACACCTCCTTCACCCGCGTGCCCGCCGACGCCCCCGGCAAGGTCCCCACCGGCTACGGCTTCTGGTGCAACGCCTGGCCCGAAGACCCCGCCTGGAAGTTCGTCGCCGTCGGCCTCGGCAACGACGTCCCCTTCTGGACCCGGTTCCTCAAAGCCCTCGCCGACATCAACCCCGACATGGCCGTCAACATCGAACACGAGGACGCCGCCTACTCCCGGACCGAAGGCCTAGCCCTCGCAGCCAAGGACCTCCACAACGCCACAGCGGCCGTGTAGCCCTCCCCCCTCTTAGAGGTCCTAACAGAAGTTGTTGATCAAGTGACTTTCGACTTGGGTGGTCGTTGGTCTAGTCGTGGGGAAACGTCAGTCGCGGCCGTGGATCGTGTCGGACGAACTGTGGTCGCTCATCGAGCCGTTACTGCCCGAGCCGGGGCCGAAGCTGGTGGCGGGCCGGCCGCGGGTGCCGGACCGACAAGCCCTGTGCGGGATCCTGTTCGTGCTGCACACGGGCATCCAGTGGGAGTACCTGCCCCAGGAACTGGGCTTCGGCTCGGGCATGACCTGCTGGCGGCGCCTGGCCGCATGGAACGAGGCCGGTGTGTGGGAGAAGCTGCACCTGGTGCTGCTGAAGAAGCTGCGGTCGGCGAAGCAGCTGGACTGGTCGAGGGCGGTGATCGACTCCTCCCACGTGCGGGCGGCCCGACGGGGCCCAAAAGCGGTCCCAGCCCGGTCGACCGCGCACGGCCGGGCAGCAAGCACCACGTCCTTGTCGACGGGCAGGGCATCCCGCTCGCGGTGTCGCTGACCGGCGGCAATCGCAATGACGTCACTCAGCTGATCCCGCTGCTGGACAAGATTCCACCCGTGGCCGGCGCGGTCGGGAGGCCGCGGAGACGGCCGGACATGCTCTTCGCGGACCGCGGCTACGACCACGACAAGTACCGGCGACTGCTGCGGAAACGCGGCATCCGGCCCGCGATCGCCGAACGGGGCCAGCCACATGGCTCCGGCCTGGGCATCTTCCGCTGGGTCGTCGAGCGCACCATCTCCTGGCTCCACGGCTTCCGTCGCCTGCGCATCCGCTGGGAACGACGCGACGACATCCATGAAGCCTTCCTCGGCCTCGCCACCTGTCTCATCACCCACCGACACGTCCAACGCCTTTGTTAGGACCTCTTACTCCGCGTGGCCCCGTTCCTGTCGACCAGGAACGGGGCCACATCCATTGGAAACAGAGCGTGACCATGTCAAACTCCGCGCGGGCGCCTACGTCGACTGGCCGGTAATACGTATTCCCGTTACGTAGGTCTACGGATGCGGCGGGTGATCTCCGTTGGATTGACTTGCCGGACGCCGGAGGGATCGCCTCGCGTGTCCGCTCGTCGCCGGGTTTCCGGCGCATCGGGCGGGACCCGTCGGGAGGCGTCCCGGACCGATTGTCAGTGGCTGCCGCTAGCGTTCCGCACATGGTCGCACTTGGGCCGGGATTCCCCGGCTGAACTGTGCTTTCTTCTTGTGCAATTGACGCGGAGGGCTGGGGTACGTGGGTTGGCTGTCGGCAGGTGACGGGTATGAAGTCGCCCTTGTGGAGGGACGGGTGGCGGCACGGGCCACCTCGGGACGGGCGGCGGGGCGGCAGTTGAAGTCGCTGCCGAAGGCGATCAAGGAGCATCCGGAGGTGGACCGGCTGCGGCGGTTCGCCGAGTGGCTGGATCGGCATGCCGCGTCGTGCGTCACGCAGGTGGACGCCTGGATGGTGTCGTCACTGCCCGTGCCCACCGGCCTGCTGGCCCGTGTGTGGCCGGACGAGGCCTGGCAGTCCGCGCTGCGCGACCTGGCGGTCGTGGGCGACGACCCGGACGAGGTGGGTTTTCTGCGGGGCGCCACCGAATCGGGCGAACTACAGATCGTGAACCTGGACGGCGAGACCGTCCGGCTGTCCCCTCGCACGGTGACGCTGCCCCACCCGGTGTTGTTGCCGGACCTCGACGACCTGCGGGAGTTCGCGGCGGAGCTGGGCATCGTCCAGCGCGTCGAGCAGATACACCGGGCGACCTGGCGGCGGCCGGAAGGCCTCGCCGCCAAGGCCACTCAGGTGCGGGACTTCACCGGGGGCCAGTTCCGCTCCCGCTTCGCCCTCGCCGCGCGCGCCACCTCGCTGGGGTACCGCGTGTCCGGCGGTTACGCCACCGCCCGCGTCCGGGACGGCGAGCGCACGGTCGAGGCCTCCGTGTGGATCGGCGAACCGTACTGGGACGACCAGGTCGAGACCGGCAGCCTCACCTGGCAGGACCAGGACGGCCACGCCCTGCCGCTCGGCGAAGTGGGCCCGGTGGCCTGGTCGGAGGGGATGCGGATGGCTGCGGCGCTGTACGCCGGGCGCGTGATCGAGGAGGGCAAGGACGCATGAGCGGGGGGACTGACGTGTCGTACGAAGAGCTGCTGACGGCGGGCGGTGTGCTGCCGCCGGACACCGAGGGGGCCGGTGAGCGGGCGGTGCCGCTGACGGTGCGGACGTACCGTCATCCGGGCCTGGACGACCGGGTGGTGGTGCGCCTGGTCGCCGGGGAGCTGGGCGCGGCGGAGGATCTGGCCGCCGGGTTCCTCGGTCTGGAGCAGGAAGCGGAGCCGGAGGTCGTGGGGCTGGGGCTGCGCCAGTCGCTGGGGTTCCCCGAGTGGGTGCTGGTGCACCACCCGGCGGACGGGCACCACGCGCTGGGTGTCGTACCCGACCTGGAGCGGGCGGCCCGGCAGGCGAAGTCCAAGCCGAAGGCGGCCCTGGAGGCCTACCTGGAGCTCGGCGAGCGGCTGGCGGCGTCGGTGCCGCACTTCCTGCCGACCTTCTACGAGCAGGCCGGGCGGGTGTTCCTCGCCGAGGAGAACGCCACGTACGCGGCGCAGTTGTTCACCCGCGCCCGGAAGGCCGAGGCGGAGCACGGGCTGACGGTCGAGGAGGAGCGGCTCGACGCCGTGTTCCTGGAGTTCGCGCTGGCCGGTGCGCTCCCGGTGAAGGTGCTGTCGGCGTACGCGAAGGAGCTGGCCGCGCGGGTCCCGGCCGAGGAGGCACTGCGGCGCTTCACCAAGCTGTGCCTGCGCCGCACGGCGGGCGGTCTGCCGCCGTCGGCACAGATGGCCAACGACCTGCGAAGGCTGGCGCGAGCCGCAGGCCGGGACGCGGACCTGACCGAACAGGACTATCTGGCCGAGCTGCTCGTCCTGCCGTCCACCCTGCGCGCCGCGGCGGGCTGGTGGAAGGGCCACCGTACGGCGCTGGTGGCGCTGGCGGCGCGCGAGCCGAAGGTGCGCGGCACCCTGCTGGACACCCTCCCTTCGTCCTACGACGACGAGATGCCCGCGATGTGGCTGGAGATGCTGGAGGCCTCCGGTGCCACGGCGGGGCTGTGGGACGCCTCTCTGCCCGAGGAGCAGCGGCCGCACGACGGTACGGCGGGCTGGCTGGAGCGGTTCCTGACGTTCCGGGAGCGGGCGCGGTCCTGGCACGGTTCCACCCGGATGCCCGAGCTGTACCCGCTGGTGGAGCGGGCCGCTGACCGACTTCGTGCCGAACTGGCGCCCACCGGGCGCGAGTTGAAGGTCACGCACGACATCGATCTGATGGATCTGCTACTGCTTCTGGGGGTGCCCGTGGCCGCCCCGGGGAAGGGCGACTCGCTGCCGCTGGAGCAGTGGGCCTCGGGTGACGGGCACCGCGAGTTGCTGTCGCTGACCGCCGACTCCCGTTTCCACGAGGCGTTCCGGCACGGCGCGGACCGGTTCAGCGACAACGACTCCGGGCTGCGGGCGATCCGTGTGCTCGCCACGTCGCCGGGCGGGCGCCCGCTGCTGGCGGAGTGGGTGCGCGGGGTCGTCCGGCGGTTCGCCGCCGTGGGTCTGCCGCAGCTGCCCGACGCGCTCACCCGGCTGAAGTGGCTGCCCGCCGAGGCGCTGGCGCTCGCCGAGGACGAGGTGCGCGCGGCCGTCGCCACCGACCTGGCACCGGTGCTGTCGCGGACCCTGCGCGCCGGGCTCTTCGACGAACTGGGCTGGCCCGCCTGGGAGGACGCGACCGCCGGCCTCGTCCCCAAGGACGACGTCGAGGACATCATCGTCGCCGACGCCTGGCCCCACCTCATCGTGGCGGGCGCCGCCCAGGCCCGCGTGATCGGCCCCGAGGGCACCCTTCTCACCCACGACCTGCGCATCCCGGCGGACGACAAGTGGGGCGACCCGGGCTTCCACCACGTGGACGGCGAGCTGCTCGTCTACTGGCGTTCCCGCAGCGGCGGTCTGCGCGGCTACTGGCACACCCGCGCCGACCGTCCCCAGACCATGGAGGGCCCAGGCGGCACCCGGGGCACGGAGATGGACTGGTACAAGGGCGATTTGAGGCTCACCCTGCCCCTGCCGGGTGGCGGCCGCACCACCGGCGCGGGCGTGCTGCACGTCGGGGACACCACGATCCCCGAGGAGCCGTGGCTGGCCTTCGACGGCGCCTCGTACTGGGTCTGGCACGCGGAGGGCGAGCCGGACACGCACGGCTGGTACGAGTACGACCCGGCCACGAACAAGCGCGGGCGCATGAGCATGCCCGCGTTCCTGGCCGACGCGCTGCGCGACGCCCCCGAGGGCAGCGTCTTCGACAGCGGTTGGCTCGGCCCCTCGCCGACCGTCGGCCACGCGCCGGCCTCCGCGCCCGTGGACGGCGTGGTCGGCATCCGCACGGTTCAGCTGCCCGACGGCTCCTGGCGGACCCAGGACCTCGCCGGACACACCGTCACCCTGCCCGCCGACAGGGGCAGGCCGTCCGCGCTCGTCGTGTTCCCGGGCGACGACCGGGCCCGTGCCGTCGTCCGCAACGGCTGGCAGCTCGAGATCGTCGACACGGACGGCGTCGTCACCTCCGTCGCGAAGACGGACCGCACCCCGGGCGTCTTCGGAGAGGGCACACTGCTGCTGCCGCCGGTGCAGTTCTGGGAGTGCATGACACCCCGCGACCCGGCGGGCTCCGAGGCGCTGCGCCGCATCGACCAGGGCACCTCGTCGGCCCTGCTGGCGGCCGCCGCCCAGGACGACAAGGCCGCGCTGCCCGACGCGATCCGTACGCTCCTGCCGGTCACGGATGACGCGCTCGTCGCGGGCATCGCCGGAGTCGTGCGCCACGCCGCCGGTCAGCAGGCCGTCCTCGACGGCGCGGCGGCGCGGCTCACCCGGGCCCTCGACGGGGGCCTGGAGGAGTCGGACGGGCCCGCCGGGCCGGCAGATACCGTGCTCCAGCAGGCCCTGAGCGGTGTCGGCGGGTCGGCCGGCTACTGGTGGAACCGTGACGACCAGGCCGACACCGTCTTCCGTGCCCTGCGCACCCTGACCAGGGCCGCCGGGCACGCCGAGACCGCCGTGCCGCAGGAGCGCACCGTACGCCTCCACCTCGACGGGACCGGGCTGCCGACCGGGCGCCCCGAGTTGCCGACGCTGATCGACCGGGTGTGCGCCCTGGCGTTCCGGGCCGCGGCCCTCACCACCACGGAGGAGCACCGCGAGGTACTGAGGACGCTGCTCGAACGGCTCGACACCCTCGGGCTGGGGAACGACGGCGCGTCCACCCGCTGGCGCGAGGTGACCCTGAGGCTGGGGGCCGACCAGCTGCGCACCCCGTCGGGCGCATGGCACGAGGGCTCCTGGGACGGGCTCCTGCCGCTGGGCGGCGGCGCGTTCCTGGCGATCGTGGAGCACGGCTCACCGGACAACGACGGCTGCACCTTCCGGGGGTACTTCCACGACCCGGCGGAGCGGTTCGAGACCCCGGAGCCCTACACACTCCGAAAGTTCACCCCGCTGGGCGTCGCGGGGGACGCCCCTTGGATCGGCGGCTTCCTGGCGGAGCTCGCCGCGCGCGGACCGGCACCCTGGTTCCCGGAGGCGGCCGAGGAGTTCGCCCGCCTGACCGGCGTCACCGAGACGGTGGCCCGGCTGATCGTGGCCGGTCTTCCGGGGGTCGACGTCCACCAGCGCACGTTCCTGACCACGGAGGCACGCCAGGCCCTCGGGGTCAAGGCAGCCCCCGCGGCCGTCGCCAAGGACGAGCTCCAGGGCATCGACAGCGCGGTCCGCGCGGCCGTGGTCGGCGCGCTGCTACCCGACGACCCCGCCGGCCTCTGGACCGACGGGCCGAACGTGGCCGCCGCGGTCGAGCTGTGGAACAGCGAGGTCGGCAGGCGGACGGCCGTGCCCGAGGACGTGCTCGCCGACGCCCTGCGCGCGGTCAAGCACGCGCGATGGAACGTACGCGAGGCCCTGCCCGCCCTGGTGCACCCGGCAGGTGAGCCCCGGCTCACCCAGGACCTGGAGTGGGCCGTCAAGGGCGACCGGGTCAGGCCGGTGACGGACGACGCCGTCGGGTTCACGGCGGACACGCTGGTCGGCTCGGTCGGGCTGGCCGCCTGGCTCGCCCACCGCCTGCCCGCCGGCGACCCGCTCCGGGCCGCGCTGCCCGCCGCGCTCACCGCCGTACGAGAGCGGCTCGCCCACCCCGGGCTGGTGCTCGACCTCGGGCAGTACATCAGCATCACCCAGTTCCGGAAGACGGCGGGCACCCCGACCGAGACCGGCCAGGGCTTCGAGCGGTACGGCGCCGTCGTCCTCGCCACCCACGACGACCAGCCGGCGCCGGGCATCCGGGTCGCGCTGCTCGACGAGGCCGGCCAGGACCCGTACCTGCCCGCGCTGCGGGTCGACAACCAGCGGCCCTACGCGGCCGAGGTGGCGCTGCGCCTGGCCCGTTCCGCCCCGTACGCGGCCCTGATGGCCGACCCGGGGGACCCGGTCGCGGGCGAGCGCGCCCAGGACGGCACCTGGTGGCCGCAGGACCCGAGCCGTTCGGTGCCCGAGCTGGTGACCGAGGTGGCGAAGGAGTACGGCCTTGGTGAGGACGCCGCCACGCTGTATCTGATGCTGCTGGCCATGCCCGACCCGACCGACCGTACGACGGCCCGCTGGACGGGCTGGAAGCCGGCCCGGCTCAGGGCGGCCCGTGCCGAACTGGCCGGGGGCGAGCTGGTGGTGGAGGCGAGCCGCAGCAGGGCGGGGCGGTCGCTGTTCCTGCCCGGCGCCTGGGTCGACCCGAAGGCGCCGCGCCTGCCGCTGGAGCGGTGGAAGCTGCCGCTGTTCGGCGACCTGATGAGCGACGACCACGCGACGTTCGGCGTGATCGTGCCGACCGAACCGGCCGCCGAGCTGTACCGCAGGGCCTGGCAGCGGGTCCAGGACGGCGACGCGCCCCGGTTCGAGGAGCTGAAGGTGCGGCGGGGCCGCCGCCGCTGAGGAGACGGGGGCGCCCGGCCACGGGCGCCCCCGCGACGACAGACAGACCCACCGACTCACCGACTCACCGACTCACCGACTCACCGAGCAAGGACATCCATGACCTCGACCGACACGGCGACGGCCCTTCCGGCCCGGCAGGTCCTGCCCGCCGAAGAGCGCCACGCCACCGAACTCGCCTTCCTCGCCGCCCACGACGAGGGACCCCGCCCGCCGGGCTGGCGCCTGACCCCGCGTGCCGCGGTCACGTTCGTCTGCGGCAGTGGCGGCGAGAGCCTGAAGCTCGCCAAGCCGCACGAGACGCTGCCCGACCGGCTCGTGATAGCCCCCAAGTTCGTCGGGGAGCGCGCCCTGGTGGAGCGGTGCGTGGTCACCCTCGCCGGTGAGCGCGGCCTGCTGCTCGTCGGCGAGCCCGGTACGGCCAAGTCGATGCTCTCCGAACTGCTGTCGGCCGCCGTGTCCGGCACCAGCGCGCTCACCGTGCAGGGCACGGCGGGCACCACCGAGGACGCCTTCCGCTACGGCTGGAACTACGCCCTGCTGCTCGCCCAGGGCCCGACCCCGCAGGCACTGGTCGACTCGCCGGTGCTCGGCGCCATGCGCTCCGGGCGGGTGGCGCGGGTCGAGGAGATCACCCGCTGTCTGCCGGAGGTGCAGGACGCCCTGGTGTCGATCCTGTCCGACCGGCGGGTGAGCGTGCCCGAGCTGTCCGGCACGGACGACGCCCAGGTCGCCGCGGCTCCCGGGTTCACCGTCATCGCGACCGCCAACCTGCGCGACCGCGGTGTCTCGGAGATGTCCGCCGCGCTCAAGCGGCGCTTCAACTTCGAGACCGTGCACCCGATCGCGGACGTGGACGCCGAGACGGCGCTGGTCCGGCGGCAGGCGCAGGCGGCGGTCGAGCGGGCGGGCGCGGCCTTCGGTGTCGACGACGCCGTGCTCGACGTACTGGTCACCGTCTTCCGCGATCTGCGCGAAGGGCGCTCCGTCGAGGGCTGGGACGTGGAGCGGCCCGGGACGGTGATGTCCACCGCCGAGGCCGTGCAGGTCGCCGCCTCGCTGGGGGTGGCCGCCGCCTATCTGCCCGGCGGGGACGCCCTGGACCTAGTCCCCGGTCACCTCCTCGGCGTGGTCCGCAAGGACGACCCGGCCGACCACGCCCGGCTGCTCGGCTACTGGGACGGCCCGGTTCGCCGCCGCGCCGAGGACGGTTCGGCGATGTGGCGCCGCCTCTGGGACCTGCGGGAGAACCTTCGGTGACGATCGCTCAGGACCCCCGGGCGGTCATCCCGGCCCTCGCCGACTCCGCGATGCCGTATCTGCTGGGCGTACGGCACCACAGCCCTGCCCTCGCCGCGGCCGTGCCCGCCCTGCTGGACGCCTCAGGCGCCGAGGTCGTGTGCGTGGAACTGCCCGCCGACTTCCAGCCCTGGCTCGTCCATCTCTCCGCCCCGGGCACCCTGGCGCCGGTGGCGCTGGCCGGGGCCGGTGAGGGCGGGCGGCTCGGCTTCTACCCGTTCGCCGACTTCTCCCCCGAGCTCGCCGCGGTCCGCTGGGCCCGGGAGCGGGGGGTGGACGTCGTGTGCTGTGATCTGCCGATGTCCGATCCGACGTGGAGCGCGGACGGCGCGGGGCGGGACGCGGATGTTCCCGCCCCGGCGGGCGACACGCGGAACGCGGTCGCGGAAGCCACCGTCGCCCCGCCCACCGCCTTCGCGGTCGCCCTCACAGCCGCCGGCACCGGCCGCGACGGCGACGACCTCTGGGACCGCTGCGTGGAGGTACTCGCCCCCGGCTGCGCCCCCGAGGCGATCCGCCGGGCCGCTCTCGGCGTGGGGTGGGCGCTGCGCCGCGACGCCGAGTCGGCGGGCGGTGTACCGCCGGTGGACCTGGCCCGCGAGGCCCATATGCGCGACACGATCGCCCGCGCGGCTGCGGGCGGGCGCCGCGTCGCGGCGGTCGTCGGGGCGTTCCACGCCCCGGCGCTCACGGACGTGGGCACGGGCGCGGAGGAGACCGTGGCGGACGGCCCGCTTCCGGCCCCGCGTACCGCGGCCGGTTCGGCGTCCGGGGCACGGGGAGCGGGCCTCGTCGGGGAGCGGCCGCCCGTGGTCACCTCCCTCGTCCCGTACGCCTTCGATCTGCTGGACTCCCGTTCCGGTTACCCGGCGGGCATCCGGGACCCGCGTTGGCAGCAGGCGGTGTTCATGGCCGGGGGCGACCCCGAGCTGCTGCACGGCGCGGCGGCGCGGGCGATCACCGATGTGTGCCGGGAGCTGCGCGCGGCCGGGCACACGGCGGGGACGGGTGAGGCCGCCGAGACTCTGCGGATGGCGTGCGACCTGGCCAGTCTGCGGGGGCTCGCGGCCCCGGGGCGGGGCGAGGTGCTGGAGGCGCTGACGGCCGTGCTGGGCCAGGGCGAGCCGCTCGGCCGCGGCCGGGCCCTCGCGCGGGCGCTCGAAGTGGTCCTGGTCGGTACCGACCGGGGCAGGATCGCGCCGGGCACACCACGGTCGGGGCTGGGCCCGTCCGTGGAATCGGAGCTGGCCGCGCTGCGGCTGCCCGGCCCGGACGACCCCGCCTCGCGCGAGCTGCGGCTCGACCCGTTCCGCTCGGCCCTCGACGGCCGCCGCGAAATCCTGCTCCAGCGCCTCGCGGTGTGCGGCGCGGGCTACGGCGAGTCCGTGGAGGTGGCCGGCACGGGCGACGGTACGGCGCTCACCACAAAGTGGCGGCTGTCGTGGACCCCGGCCGTTCCCGTACGGCTGGACCTGGCCGGGATACGGGGCGTGACCGCGGCCCTGGCCGCCGAGGGCACCCTGCGGGAGACCTTCCGCCGGGAGTCGGCGGACGGCGGGCCGACCTGTGCTCTTGTTCTCTCCGGGCTTCGCGCGGCCGCCCGATGCGACCTGCCCGCGCTGGTCGCGGACCGCCTGGCCGACGCCGCGGTCGTACTCCCCGCGGCGGCGACGCTTCCCGAACTCCTCGAAGCGCTGGACCTGTTGGAGGCGCTGCGCCGGGGTCATCTGCCCGGTACCACGCCCGAGGCTCGGCAGGAGGCCGCCGAGCTGGCGGCCACCCTGATGGAGGCGGCGGTCCGTGCGTTGCCCGGCCTGGCGGGCAGCGACCAGCCGGAGGACGCGGCCGCGCTCATCGCGCTCGCGTCGCGGGCCGGTGAACACCTCCTCGGTCTGCGTATGGACGACGCCCTGGGTACCCTCGCGCGCACCGGCTCACCGCTCGTGCAGGGGGCCGCCCTGGCGGCCCGGGTCCTGCTCGACCTGGACGACGCCGGCACACTCGGCGCGCGGGCCGCCGGCTGGATCGACACGGCCACGGCGCCGGACGCGCGCCTTGGGCTGGCCCGCCGCCTCACCGGGCTGCTCAGCGGCGCGGCTCCGCTCCTCCAGGCGGCGCCGACCGCCCTCGACCCGTTGCTCGGCCGGATCGAGACGCTCCCGGATCAGGGGTTTCTGGACCGGCTGCCCGCGCTGCGCGGCGGCTTCGACACGCTCACTCCGGCCGGCCGCGACCGGTTGCTCAGCACGGTGACCGAGCGGCTCGGCGACCGCCTCGACCTGTCGCTCACCGTATCCCCGGAGCTCCTCGCGCTGTGGACGGCGGCGGACAGGGTGGGCCTCGCGGCGGTCAACTCCCTGCGGTTGCCGGTGCGGACGGACGACACGAACGACACCGGCGCGACGGGCGTGCCCGAGAGCGTCAGCGTCCCTGCGGGCCCCTTTGCCGCTGAGACTCCCGTGACCACCTCGGCCGCCACGGCCGCCGAGGTGACTGTGGCCGCTCCGCCGGAGGCACCCGCCGCCACAACCTCGACCGTCCTCCGGCTCACCCCCACCGACCGCTGGCGACTCCTCCTCGGCAGGGAGACCGAGAAACTGCCGCAGGGCGCCCGCCGTTACGCGCACGCGCTCGACGAGCTGTACGGCACCGGCCGGGGTGAGGGCTCCTCGGATCTCGGCCGGGAGCACGACCAGGCCCAGGGCGGCGGCCAGGACGCGTCCTTCCCCACGGCCCGCGAATGGGCCGAGGAACTGGACGCGTTGTTCGGCGCGGAGGTCCGCGAGGAGGTGCTGGCGCGGGCCGCCGACCAGGGCCGTACGGACGTACTGGCCGAGCTGGACCCCAAGTCGGTCCGCCCGTCGGTCGATCTGCTGACGTCCGTGCTGTCCCTGGCCGGAGGGATGCCCGAGCAGCAACTGGCCAAGCTGCGCCCGCTCGTACGCCGTCTGGTCGACGAGCTGGCCAAGGAGCTGGCCACCCGGATGCGCCCGGCCCTGACCGGGCTGGCCACACCGCGCCCGACCCGCCGCCCCGGCGGACGGCTCGACCTCCCGCGTACGCTGCGCGCCAACCTGGCGCACACGCGCCGGACGGCCGACGGCCGGACGGTGATCGTGCCGGAGAAGCCGGTGTTCAGCACCCGCTCCCGCAAGGAGTCGGACTGGCGGCTGATCCTCGTGGTGGACGTGTCCGGGTCGATGGAGGCGTCCGTCATCTGGTCGGCGCTGACCGCGGCCGTCCTGGGCGGGGTACCCACCCTGTCCACCCACTTCCTCACGTTCTCGACCGAGGTGATCGACCTGACGGACCGGGTGGACGACCCGCTGTCGCTGCTCCTGGAGGTACGGGTCGGCGGCGGCACCCACATCGCGGCCGGGCTCGCGCACGCCCGTTCCCTGGTGACCGTGCCCAGCCGGACCCTCGTGGTGGTGGTGAGCGACTTCGAGGAGGGCTATCCGCTGGGCGGCCTCCTCGGCGAGGTACGGGCCCTCGCCGGTTCCGGGGTGCACCTGATGGGCTGCGCCGCCCTGGACGACACCGGCACCCCGCGTTACTCGGTGCCCGTCGCCCAGCAGCTCGTCGCGGCCGGTATGCCCGTCGCCGCCCTCAGTCCCCTCGCCCTCGCCCGCTGGGTGGGCGACCGCCTCCGCGGAGAGACCCGATGAACGCCGAACTGCCCCCGGTGGCGCCCGACGTGGTCGCCGCCGCCGTCGAGAGCCTGACCTCGCGGCTGCGCAAGAAGCTGGACGCCGCGATCGAGTCGTACGCGGCCGTTCCCGTCACCACGGAAGACGGTGTCCTGCGCGTCCGGTGCGGTGAGGACGCCGAAGTCACCCTCACGCCTGGTCCCTCCGGCGCCGTCACGGACGCCGGGCAGGCGGTGTGCAGCTGTCTGCTCGCGCCCCGGTGCCTGCACCGCGCGGCCGTACTGGGCGCCTGCCCCGTGGCCGACGCGGACGCGGTCGCCGACGCGGACACGGCTGTCGAGCAGGCGACCGCCGTAGCGGGCGGCGCCGGTGATGCCGTGTCAGCGGAAGGAGCCACCGCCGCCGGGGCCACCGCCGCTCAGGTGCCCACCTCGGAGACCTCCGAGCCTCCGCAAGTGACCGAACCGACCGGGCCGACAGGCCCCACTGCCGCTCAAGTGGCCGCCGCCACCGGCCTCTGGGCGGCCACCGCCGCCGTCCTCGCCTCCGGAGTCCCCGCGGCGGGCGCGGTGCCGCAGGCGGAGTTGCTGCGGGCCGCCCACACGGCGCGGCTGGCCGGGTTGCACCGCGCGGAGGCGGCGGCCCTGCGGGTCGTACGCGGGTTGCGCGGTGCCCGTGCCCGCCACGACGGCCATCGGCTGGCGGACCTGGTCGCCAACGTGCGCGAGCTGCTGCTCACCACCGGCCTGTTGGCAGCGGCGGACCCGGATCCGGCGCTGGTCGGCACTGCCCGCCGCAGCTACCGGCCGGGCGGCGCACTGCGGGTGCACGGGGTGTGCCGGGAGCCGGTGATCGCGGCCACCGGGTACGGCGGGGTCGTCACCCACCTGGTCTCGGACGACGGGCGCTGGTTCTCCATCGCCGATGTCAAGCCAGGTGGCCCGGCGCGCGCCCGTGGTGCGGGCACAGCCAGCGTGGCGCTCGGTTCGGGCGCGCTCGACCACGCCCGGCTGGCCCGTGGCGGGCTGCTGATCTCCGGTGCCACGCTCTCTCCGGACGGCCGCCTCGGCTCCGGCAAGGGTGTGCGGGCCACCCCGGTCGCCGGTCTGTCCTGGACATCGGGCCCGCTCGCCGCCCTGTTCGCCCGCCCCCTGGCCGAAGCCGTCGCCGAGCGGCTCACGGGCAGCCCCGGAGCCGACCCCGAGCAGGCCGAGCAGACGGCGCGCCAGTTGATCGGCTGCGACCTGGTCCTCGTCGGCGCGGCGGGCGACCAGTTGCTCGCTCACGCACTGGACCCCGCCGGGCACCCGGCGGCGGACGGCCTCCTGATCAGGCTGACACCGGCCAACGGCCACCCGGACCTCGCCCACACGGCCAATTTCCGTCAGCTGGCGTCCCGGCCCGGTCTGCGGCTGCGCGTGATCGGCCGCCTGGACGCCGAGCGCGCCGCCACGCTGCGCCCCCTCGCGGTGGGCCCGGTGCCGGACACCGAGGCGACGCTGCGGCTCCCCGCCGACTGGCAGGGCCACGCCGACCTGGGTTACGACCGTCTCCAGGGCGCGCACTTCCCGCCATCGGATGCCCTTCCCACCGTGGACGGCCTCGGCGGCGTCCCGGCGGACCCGCTCGCGGAGGCCCCGCTGTGGCGGTTGCGCAGGCTGGTCGAGGTCGCGGTGTCCGGGGGCCGCCGGGCCGTGGCCGAACCGGCGCGCGACGGAGATCGGAGCGAGGGCGGGGCGGCCCTGCGGCGCAGCGGTTTCCGCTCGGCCGCCGATCTGGCGGCCGCCCTCACCTCGGAAGCCGACCGCCGCACCCGCGACGTCTTCGGCCGCATCACCGAGCCCGACCCGGACCGCTACGCCCGGGCATGGCTCGCCACAGCCGTGTACCTGGCCGGCACCGAACGGGCCCTGATCCAGGCCACCTGGCAGCCGTCGGCCTCCGATGCGACCTGACGCTGTGCTGCGCGCCAAGGCTGCACCAGGTGAGTATCAGCGGATGGAGGAACCGATTCCGATCCGTCCGTTGCTGGAGAGGTGCAGGACGCGTCCGCGGCCGCGGCGTCGTATGACGGGGGGATGGCCCGCACGCCGCAGAAGGAGCCGGTGACATTGCCGCGCAGCAGCGGGATGGGCAGGTCGAGGTCGGCCAGGGCGGCTCCGCGCCGGTGTCCTAGGTGACGCCGAGGAAGCGGGAGCCGCCGCCGAGCAGCCCGGTGGCGAGCGCGCCCTGCACCGAATGATCGGGCGCCGACAGGTGGGTGAGGCGGGTGACGGTGGTGGTCGGGGTGAAGCCGTGGTCGGCGAGCGCGGCGGGTACGGCCTCGGAGACGCGTACTTGGCCGGGGTGGGGCGGCGTTGGGTGGCGTTGGCGACCCAGTAGGTGAGTTCGCCGAAGCCCACCTCGCCCACCTCGCCCATGACGTCACGGGCGAGGTCGTGGCCGAGCAGGGTGATCGCGGTGCGGCTGGAGGCGCCGGGTGCGGTGGGCACCCTGGCTGTGCCCCGGCATCCACGAGAGCGACGCCGAACGCCGCCGCACCGCCCGCACCGGCCTCGCCTCCTGGCTGTCGGGCGACCACTCCGGCAACAACACATACCGCTGACCAGCCCCGGCGCCCGACTCCGGGCCACCGGGGCTGAGCCGCCGCCAGGAGCTCAGCGCAGGGTGAGCGGAGTCGCGGATGCCACGCGGGACAGTTTCTCCGGGTTGCGGACGTAGTAGAGGCCGGTGATACAGGCGTCCTCGACACGGACCGCCATGATGCCGTCGATCTCGCCGTCCAGGTGTACGACGAGTGCCGGGCTGCCGTTGACCACGGTGGGGGCGACGGTGACCCGGCCTTCGTTCTTGCCGAGAACACCCATCAGGAAGCGGGCCACCTTGCCGGCGCCGGTGATGGGCCGCGGCGCGGCCTGCTTGATGCCGCCGCCGTCGTTCACCATGACGACCTCGGGGGCGAGCACGTCGAGGAAGCCCTGCGGATCCCCGGTCTCGAGCACGCGCCGGAACGACTCCAGCGCCGCCCGGGTCTCGCTCGGGGAGACCACCTGGCGAGGCCGGCGGGCATCGACGTGCTTGCGGGCGCGGTGGGCGATCTGTCGGACGGCCGCGGGGCTCTTGTCGACAGCGGCCGCGATCTCGTCGTAGCCGACGTCGAAGACCTCGCGCAGCACGAAGACGGCTCGTTCGGTCGGCGCCAGCGTTTCGAGGACGAGCATCAGCGCCATCGACACACTCTCGGCGAGCATGGCGTCCTCCGCCACGTCGGGCGCGGTGAGCAGCGGCTCCGGCAGCCAGGGGCCGACGTACGCCTCCCTGCGGCGCTGCATGGTGCGCAGCCGGTTGAGCGACTGCCGGGTGGTGATCCGGACCAGGTAGGCGCGCTGATCGCGCACCTGCTCCAAGTCGACCTCGACCCACCGCAGCCACGTCTCCTGGAGGACGTCCTCGGCGTCGGCCGCCGATCCGAGCATCTCGTAGGCGACGGTGAAGAGCAGGTTGCGATGGGCGACGAAGGTCTCGGTCGCCGGGTCGGTGGCGGGGTCGCTCATGTCCCGGCTCCTCTCCCGTGCGACCGGACCTGATTACCGAAGGCCTTCAGACGTGCGTGCACAGCAAGGTCCTTTTCATTGGCAGTCGTTCGTTCCGATCCACCTGATCACACTTGCCTGGTCAAGACACCGGTTCTACGGTGCTCGGCACCTCGCCCCGCTTGGCCAGCAGCAACTCCTGACGCTTGTCGTCCTTGGCCCACCAGGTGTGCGCACCGGGCTTGCGTGCCTCGTACCGCAGCTGCCAGACGGTGCTCCTGCAGATGAACTCCTTGAGCTTTCCGCCCGTCCGGCCGCCGAGGTAGTACCTGTTGGCGGTGTCGTCCTTCTGTGAGACCTGGAAGACGCCGAAACGACGCCCCAGGCTGATGCACTGGCCGGCGAACCCCACGCTGACGGGCACGGGCTCCTCACCCTCGAGCCGGCGAAGGACGGTCTCCGCGGCCTGCGGGCCCAGCTGGACCGCGGACTGGCAGCCCATCCGGAAGGGCAGGTCGGACGGCGCGGCCGAGTCCCCGGCCGCGACGACGCGCTCGTCGTCCACGCTGGTCAGCGTCTCGTCCGTGAGCAGTCGGCCCAAGGCGTCGGTCGTCAGTCCGCTGCGCGCGGCCAGGTCCGGCACGCCGAACCCGGCGGTCCAGATGGTCACCTCGCTCGGCAACTCTCGGCCGTCGGCGAGCCGCACGACATCGCGTGTCACAGCCGTCACCTTCGTGTCGGGGCCTTCGAGCACGGTCACACCGAGTTCGCCCAGCCGCCCGGCGACCGAGCGACGGCCCCGAGGGTGCAGGTAGGGGCCGAGCACCCCGCCGCAGACCAGCGTCACGGCACGGCCCGCCTCCGCCAGTTCGGCGGCGGTCTCGATACCGCTCGGACCGGCTCCGACCACGGTCACCGCGGCCGTGGCAGGCGCGGCGTCGAGGACCGGCCGCAGCCTCTGCGCCTCCTCCAGGCTCGCGATCGGGTGGGCGAACTCGGCCGCTCCGGGCACGCTCGGGTCGGCGCTGCCGCTTCCCACCGCGTAGATCAGATAGTCGTAGTCGACCGTGCCGCCCGTCGCCAGCGTCACCCTGCGCTCGGCCGTGTCGATCCGGATCACGGTGTCGACGACCAGGCCGACGCGCTCGCCCAGGACCTTTCGGTAGTCGACCATCGCGTCGTGGGATCCGCCCAAGAGTTGGTGCAGGCGGATCCGCTCGACGAAGTTCGGGCGCGGGTTGATCAGGGTCACGGTCACGTCGTCGCGCTGTGTCAGACGGTTGGCCGCCATGACGCCGGCGTATCCGCCGCCGATCACGACCACATCGGTGTTCCCGGTCATGGTGTCTCCTCCGTATGAAAGGGGTTCGGCCTCAAGACACCGCCGGGTCGATGGTTGTGACAGGGACGCGTGCGAATTTTTTTCGGGGCCCTCTTCAGCGGCCCTCGGCGCGGAGAGACGGGCCGACTCAGGTGACCGTCAGCCTGCCTCGGCAGCGGGCACCGGCGGTGTCCGGCTGTCCGGCGTTCCCGGTCCGGTGATCGGCGGGACCGGCGCGTCCACGGTCCGCGCGAGCCGGGCGCCCTCGGGGCCGTACGCCGCCCGGGAGCTCCGGGAAGATCCGCAGCAGCGCGAGGAACAGCACCGCGGCCGCGGCGAGCGACAGGGGCAGGCTGATGTCGACGCCGTTCGCCAGATCGCCCAGCGGGCCGACGAATTGGCCGGGGATGTTGGTGAACGGCACGCCGAGCACCGCGGACACCCACCACGCGGTCGTGCCGCGCCAGGTCCAGCCGTGGCTGAACCAGTAACGGCCGCCCCCCTGAGGGCGGTTGAAGACCTGCAGGGCGTCCGGGTCGTACCAGCCGCGGCGGGTGTGGAAGCCGAGCGTCATCATCACCATCCAGAACGTGGCGCAGGTGATGATCATCGTGGCGAAAGTCGAGATGGACTGGACGAGGTTCAGGCCGAAACGGCAGACGAAGATGACTCCGATGGACAGCACGCCGACCAGCAGCGTCGCCTGAACGCGGCGACAGCCGCGGGAACACGGACGAGAAGTCGAGCCCCGTGCCGTACAGCGATTGTGGTGCCGTGGGCATGCCTCCCATCAGGGCGAGCAGGCAGACCGGCAGGAAGAACCAGCCCGGTGAGATGGCGAGCGGCCCGCCCACGAAGTCGAGGGCAACCGGATCGACGTACTCCGGGGCCGGCCATAGTCGGCACCCACACTGGATGATTCGGCCACCATCCTGGCGCAGGCCCCCCTACGCCTGCCCGCCCCTGGTCGCCCATCCATGAGGTCTGGATCACATTTCAGAAGCGGATGTCACACTCCCGGCGCCTGGATCCCTCTCAGTTCGGAACGTATCCGCGACGGGAGGCCCCACGATGTCCGACACGGCGACACAGGTGTTCCACGACCACCGTGAGCTGCTCTTCTCCATCGTCTACAACATGCTCGGCAGCGTCTCCGACACCGAGGACGTACTGCAGGAGACGTGGCTGGCGTGGACGGGCAGGAGCCAGGTGCCGGGCGCGGAGCGGATCGACAATCCGCGCGCCTACCTCGTACGGATCGCGGTGAACGGCGCCCTCGCCCACCGGACCGCCGTCAGCCGCCGCCGTGAGACCTACGTCGGGCCGTGGCTGCCCGAGCCGCTCGTCAGCCCCCTCTGCGGCATCCCGGCCCCCGACGACGCCGCGGACGCGGCGGTGCGCGCGGAGTCGGTGTCGATGGCGCTGCTGGTGGTCCTGGAAACCCTCACTCCGCTGGAGCGCGGGGTGTTCGTCCTGCACGAGGTGTTCGGGTACGCCCACACCGAGATCGCGGAGATCCTCGGCCGCAGTCCCTCGGCGATCCGCCAGCTCGCCCATCGCGCCCGCGAGCACGTCCACGCCCGGCGCCCCCGCTACGAACCCGACCCGCACGTCCGGCAGCAGGTGACCGAACGGTTCCTGGTCGCCGCGCTCGGCGGTGATCTGGACGCCCTCCTGCGGATCCTCGCGCCGGAGGTGACGTTGTGGAGTGACGGCGGAGGCAAGACCCGGGCGGCGGGCCTGCGTCCGGTCCACGGCCGGGACAAGGTCGCCCGCCTCTTCGCCGGCCTCGCCCCCCGCTCCGGCAAGGGCCTCGACGTGGTCTACCGCAGAGTCAACGGCGACCCGTCGGCACTGCTGTTCGCCGGCGACACCCCCTACGCCGTCATGGTCCTCGACCTCACTCCGGACGGCGATCAGGTGTGCGGGATCTACACCGTCGCCAACCCCGACAAGCTCGCCCACGTCAACTGAGGACCGAGGAAATCCACATGGTGCGGAAAATAGCGTCTTTGCCCAGTGGCAGAGTGGCGAAGTGGGTCGTCCTCGCCCTTTGGACGGCCCTGCTGGTCCCGGCCCTCTTGCTGGCCGGCGGGCTCGGCGAGGTCGAGGAGAACGACAACTCGGCCTGGTTGCCCGGCAACGCGGAGTCCACCGAGGTCGTCGAGCGGGCCGAGAGGTTCCAGCCCGCCGACACCCTGCCCGCGATCGTGGTCTACGACCGGCCCGAGGGCGTCACCTCGGCCGACCTGGCCAAGGCCCGAGCCGATGCCGAGGCGTTCCAGGACATCGACAACGTGGTGGGGCAGCCGCAGGGCCCCTCGAAGGCCGAAGACGGCAAGGCCATCCAGACCGTGGTGCAGGTCCGCAAGGACAGGACGGGCTGGGAGGGGATCGGCGAGGTCGTCGACGCGATGACCGACGTCGGTGAGAAGAACGCGGACGGTCTCGGCTTCCATGTAACCGGTTTGGCCGGTTACGCGTCCGACTCGATCAAGGCCTTCAGCGGAGGAGGCGACCTAACGACGATCACCGCGGTGGTGGTGGTCGTGATTCTGCTGCTCACCTACCGCAGCCCGGTACTGCCCCTGCTCCCCTTGCTGACCTTGGGCGTCGCCCTGGTCACGTCAGAAGCGGTCATCTACGTGCTGGCGAAGAACGCCGGACTCGTCGTCAACAAGCAGACAAGCTTCATCCTGACGGTGCTGGTCTTCGGCGCCGCCACCGACTACGCGCTACTGCTCATCTCGCGCTACCGGGAGGAGTTGAGGCGGCACGAGGACCGGCACGAGGCCATGGCGGAGGCCCTGCGCCGGTCCGGTCCCGCGATCGTCGCCAGCGCCGCTACCGTCGCGGTCAGCCTGATGCTGCTGATGCTCGCCACCCTCAACTCCACCCAGGGGCTCGGACCGGCCTGCGCCGTGGGCATCCTCGTCGGACTGCTCGCCATGCTCACCCTGATGCCCGCCCTGTTGGTCATCTGCGGCCGCTGGGTCTTCTGGCCGGTGAGACCGTCGTACGAGGCGTACGGATCGGCCGGCATGCCCGGAACGACAGGAGTGGCCGGGGCGAACTCGGCGGGCAGGGGCGGGCTCTGGACCCGAGTCGGCACCGCCGTCGCGGGCCGACCCCGGGTCGTGTGGATCGGCACCGCGCTCGTTCTCGGCGTCATGGCCATCGGAGTGTTCGGGCTCAAGGCCGACGGGCTCTCCAACACGGACCAGTTCACCGACCGACCGCAGATGGCCGTGGGCGAGGAGATCCAGGCCAGGCACTTCCCGGCCGGGTCGGGGGATCCCCTCTACGTCGTCGCCAGGGCCTCCTCGGCCGAGCAGGTGCGGGCAGCCTTGTCCGGCGTCCAGGGAGTCGCCGGTGTCTCGACGCCGATGGTCAAGGGCGGTGAGGCCCTCCTGCTCGGGGAGTTGAGGGACGCTCCCAGCAGCACGGCCGCGCTGCGCACCGTCGAGCGGGCCAGAGCCGCGGTGTACAGGATCGAGGGCGCGCACGCCCAGGTCGGCGGCAACACGGCGATCGTTCTCGACACGCAGGAGGCCGCCGCACGTGACTCCGAGGTGATCATTCCCATCGTGTTGGTCGTGGTGTTCCTCGTCCTCGCGCTGCTGCTGCGGGCGATCGTCGCGTCTCTGCTGCTGATGGCGACGGTGGTGTTGTCCTTCGGCGCGGCCCTCGGTGTGAGCAGTCTGATGTTCAACCACGTGTTCCGATTCGCCGGCGCGGAAGCCTCCTTCCCGCTCCTGACGTTCGTGTTCCTGGTCGCCCTGGGCATCGACTACAACATCTTCCTGGTCACCCGCGTACGCGAGGAGGCACTGCTGCACGGCACCCGGCGCGGTGCGCTGACGGGCCTGTCCGCCACCGGGGGTGTGATCACCTCGGCGGGCCTGGTGCTGGCCGGCACCTTCGCGGCAATGGCCTCACTGCCGCTGGTGTTCGCGGCCGAACTCGGCTTCGCGGTGGCGTTCGGCGTGCTCCTGGACACCATGGTCGTCCGGTCGGTCCTGGTCACCGCGCTGACCCTGGACGTGGGCCGATGGATGTGGTGGCCGGGCGCACTGTTCAGACGTCACGACTTTCTTGCCTGTGCGCTCGGAGCGCGTCACGAAGCGGGCGGTTCTCCGGCTGACCGGTTCACCGGTGAGGCGGCTGGTAACTAGAATCCGGCCACCCCGTCCGTACCGAAGTGAGGACCCCATGGCCGAACTCGCGAGGATCAAGGTCGAGCCGCGGGAGCCGCTGGCCTCCGAGGTCGCCCGGCGTCTGATCGACTACCTGATGTCGGGTGAGGTGCAGCCCGGGGACCGGATCCCCTCGGAGCGGCAGCTGACCGAACTGCTCGGGGTGAACCGGCCAACCGTCCGCGAAGCGATCAAGTCGCTGGGATTTCTCGGTCTGCTGGAGGTCCGGCAGTCCAGCGGCACCTACTTCCGCGGAACCGACTCCGACGTCCTCTACCGCCTCTTCGAACTCGGGCTGATCCTCGGGGAGCGCGGCGCGCACGACATGCTGCAGGCGCGGGCGGAGATGGAGGTGGTGGTCGCGGGGCTGGCCGCGCAGGCGCGGGACAAGGCCGGTGTGGAACTGCTGCGCACCCGGCTGACGGTGATGCGCGACTGCCCGGACGAGGACTTCCCCGAAGCCGACACCGCCTTCCACGCGGCACTGGACGAACTGGCCGGCAACACCGTGCTGCGGGACATGCTCAAGGGGATGCGCGCCATGATCCAGCGCGGCTGGGTCGAGCGAACCGGCGCGGTCCGCCCCCGCGAGATCGCCTACGCGGACCACGTGCCGATCTTCGAGGCGGTCGAGAAGGGTGACGCCGAGGCGGCGCGCGCCGCGATGGCGGCCCATATGGAGGGCGCGTCCCGGCGCCTGAGGGAGGCCCTGGTTCAGCGCGACGACGCCTGACCAGGGCCCGGATCTGCGCGGGGAGAAACGACCCGCGCAGAACTGTAAACACAACCGGTCTACCGGTTGACCGGTTGTGTCAAAGATCTCTACAGTGGCGGCCCGACGGAAACGGGCTTGCCGTGCCCCGTCCGGGCCCGCTCTCAGCACTGCTCCGATCGGAACAGGCCCAGGCGGCAGCTCGTTCCGGCTCTCCGCCTACCGGAGGAGGAAGAAACCCCGGTGATCGAGCCCCGCCCCCTGGTCGCCCTGATCCACGCCGTTCCGCCCGTCGTACGCATCGCCCGGCAGGCGTTCGCCCACGCATTCCCCGAGGCCCGGCTGCGGAACATCCTCGACGACCGTCCCCTGGACGACGCCCGTGACGCCGACGGCCTGACCGAGGCCCTGCGCCGCCGCATGCTCCGCCTGATCGCCCACGCCATGGACACAGGCGCCCAGGGCCTGCCGCTGACCAGGCCGCCGGGCACCTGGCCGACCTCGGTCACACCGGCCTGGGGGTACAAGTGCGCCGGGTGAGCGAGCGGGACGCTCCCGCCCTGACGGCGGCAGCCGAAGCCGTGGGCATCCGCGTCCTGGCCATCGGCACGATCAATGGCCCAGAGGCAGCGGCCCGCTCATCGGCCGCGCTCGACGACACGGCCATCACCCTGACCTGTACCGACCCCGCTGTCGCGCAGCGCAGCCGACCGAAAGAGGAACCTGCATCATGAGCACCACCTACCGCCTCGGTGTCCTCGCGGGCGACGGCATCGGCCCCGAGATCGTCCCCTCCGCCGTGGAGATCGCCACCGCCGCCGCGCAGGCAGCCGGCGTATCCGTCGACTGGGTCACCCTCCCGCTCGGCGCCACCGCCATCGAGACCCACGACAACCCAGTACCGGAGGAGACCAGGCGGACCCTGGCCGAGCTGGACGGCTGGTACCTCGGCCCGCACGACTCCGTCGGCTACCCCGAGCCGCACAAGTCCGCCCTCAACCCCTCGGGCACCCTGCGCAAGCACTTCCAGCTGTTCGCCAACATCCGCCCGGCGAAGAGCTTCCCCGGCGCGAAGGCCGTCTGTAACAGCGCCGACCTGGTCATCGTCCGCGAGAACACCGAGGGCTTCTACGCCGACCGCAACACCTACGCCGGGACCGGGGAGTTCATGCCCACGCCCAACACGGCGATCATGATGGGCATCATCACCCGCGAGGCCACGGAACGCGTCGCCCGCGTCGCCTTCGAACTGGCCCGCTCGCGCCGCAGGAAGCTGACCATCGTCCACAAGGCCAACGTCCTCAAGCTCACCACCGGGCTGTTCCGCACGGTCTGCCAGGAGGTCGCCCAGGAGTACCCGGACGTGACGGTCGACGACTTCCACATCGACGCCATGACCGTCCATCTGGTGCGTCGCGCCCAGGACTTCGACGTCATCGTCACCGAGAACATGTTCGGCGACATCCTCTCCGACCTCGCCGGCGAGATCAGCGGCTCCCTGGGCACCGCGCCCTCCATCAACGCCTCCGCCACCACCGCCATGGCCCAGGCCTCGCACGGCTCCGCCCCCGACATCGCCAGGCGGAACATCGCCAACCCGGTCGCCATGATCCTCTCCGGCGCGATGCTCTTCGAGTGGCTCGGAGCCCGGCACGGGGACGAGGCCACCGCCCGGGCCGCGAAGATCATCGAGAAGGGGGTGGCCGAGACGATCGCCTCCGGCACCTCCACCCGCGACCTGGGCGGCTCGGCCTCCACGACCGAGTTCACCGCCGCCGTCATCAAGGCCATCACCGCCGGCATCGGCCTGAACTCACCTTGTGAGTAGCCCGACCACGTCCCTGCGCACCGCCCTGGTCCTCGGCGCTCCCGGACCGGACACCTCACTGCCCGCCGACTGCGACGCCGCCGGCAACACCGTCGAATCCCGCTCCCCACCCACCGAGGAAGCCGTCGCCGTACCCGGCGACACGAACCTGGACGCCCCCGCCGAGCAGATCACACGCGCCCATCACGCCGTCCTGCTCGCCAACCACGGTCCCGTCGTCACCGCTCCCGCCCTGCAACGGCAGACTGCCGCGCTCGCGCCGATCCCGTCCTGACGACCGGAAACGCCACGAGCGCGGCAGCCCCTACGTGGACACCCTCAGGGGGGTCAGATGTATTCCGTCGCCGCGTCCAGCAGCCAGTCCGCCAGATAGCCGGCGAAGGACGAACGGACCAGCACCCAGAAGCCGGCCCTGGGTTCGTCCCGGGCGACCACGACGACCTGGGTGCGGCCCAGTGTGGTCTGGGCGCAGCGTCCGGGACCGAAGGCGCGTGGGTGCAGGTCCAGCGCGCAGCCGTGGGCCAGGAGGTCACGGGCGCGGGGGCCCGCCACGAGCAGCGTGGTGCGCTGGGCGGAGACGTCGGTGACGGAGACGGGCTCGTCCCCGGCGGCCTCCCGGATCCGGCTCTCCAGGTCCCGCTGTGTGCCGGCCGGGCCCACCAGCAGCCATTCGTCCGGGCCGAGCCACAGTGCGGTCAACTCCCCGGCGCGTACGACGGTGTTGGGTTCGAGCGGCAGTTGGAGGCCCAGGGCGAGCCCGACGGCGTCCGCCGCTGTCCCCTTGGCGTCGAGGCGCAGGTCGATCTGGGCCAGGAAGGGCAGCTCGGCCAGCCGGACCGCGCCCCCGGAGGCGTGCGTCGTGGCGGCCAGGCGGTCGGCGGCGGGCCCGAGAGGGCTGCGGGGCAGGGCGGTG